>NZ_JAMYLI010000016.1:0-158255 GCF_040317955.1 Mesorhizobium sp. M1342
CGCCCCCCCCCCAACTCCCCCTTCCCGGGTGCCCCCCCCACCCCAAACCCCCCCCCCCCCCCCCCCCCCCAAAAAAACCCCGCCCCCCCCCGCCCCGCCCGGCCCCCCCCCCCCCCCCGCTTTTTTGTTGTCCGGGATATCCGTTATCAGGCGATCAGCTGGCCAAAACGGTCGACTTCATCGGCTGTCGTCGCAAAGCTGGTGACGAAGCGGTAGAGCAACTCGTCCTCGCCGATGTGGCCGTCAAAGCCATGCGGCTTGTGCCAGTCGTAGAAGGCGGCCCCCGCGGCCTGCAGCCCCTCGGCCTCGGCTTTCTTGATCACCGCGAAAACCTCGTTCGCCTGCGGCAGCCATGCCAGCTTGGCCGTGGCCGAATCCTCGATCGCGGCGGCAAGGCGTGCGGCCATAGCGTTGGCGTGGCGGGCGGTGTCCAGCCACAGTCCATCCTTGAAATAGGCCTCGAACTGCGCCGCGACGAAGCGCGATTTCGAAAACAGCTGGGCGGCGCGCTTGCGCAGGAAGGCCAATTCCCTGGCACGATCAAGATCGAACAGCACGACCGCCTCGGCGCACCAGCAGCCGTTCTTGGTGCCGCCGAAGGAGAGGATGTCGACGCCGCGTTTCCAGGTCATTTCGGCCGGTGTCGTGTCGAGTGCGACCAGCGCATTGGCAAAGCGGGCGCCATCCATGTGCAGGGGCACCGAATATTGTTTGGCGATCGCGGAGATCGTCTCGATCTCATCCAGGCCGTAGATGGTGCCGACCTCGGTCGACTGGGTGATCGAAACGGCCATCGGCCGTCCCCAATGGACGATTTCCGGTGCGAAACGGCCGATGGTCCTTTCCAGATTGGGCGGATCGATCTTGCCCAGCGCGCCATCGATGTCATGCAGGCGAGAGCCGCCGGAAAAATACACCGGCGCGCCGCATTCGTCCTCGATGACATGCGATTCGCGATGAGCAAAGGAAATGCCGCCCGGCTTGTTGTAAGCGGTGAGCGCCAGCGAGTTGGCGGCCGTGCCGGTGGCCACGAAGAACACCGCGACCTCGCGTTCGAAAATCTCACTGAAGCGCTGGTAGACTGCCCGGTCGAGCGCACCGTCGCCATAGGCGGTGGAAAAGCCGCCGGCATTGGCCGACAGGCCGGCGGCAATATTGGGATGGGCGCCTGCCCAATTGTCGGAAGCGAAGAACATGCATCTGCCTATGTCTTGGGAGATCGGGGCTTTGGGGAAATCAGCCTGAAGTTGACCGGTTTCGCGAGCGGACCGCAAGGGGCCAGGCGCCGGAAAAATGGTAAAGCCAGCCAACCGACAAAGCCCAGGTCGAAGACTGAAGCTTACGTTTTCCTCAACTTCACGACATTTTCTGTCGCGGAAAGCCCAAGTTTTTTGTGAATCGGTCTTGTGTGCGTCCCAGATTTCTGCGATAAAAATTTAGGACAGTAGTGCTGTCTTATTTTGTCGCACAAAACGAGCTGGATTGGCGTATCATTTGGGCCTCTCCGGCTGTTGCCGCGAGCGACAGGTGGACAGCCAGACTCTGGCCTGTACGATTACCAGATGCGATCCATGCGGAAAGCCGCCTGGTTCGGCAAGGATTTCGCAAGACGTGCCACAAGGATCAGGGTGAGCCAAGCGCTTGCCGAGGCAAACCAGCGCCTGAATGGCTGGGAATGGAGGACAGGAGATGACGGACATGACGCACTCTGCGACGAACGGCCAGGCCGCGCAGACGAAAGCGGCAACCGTCAAAACCATGTCCCGGACCGATATTGGCCGAACCGCCAACGGCCTTTCCGCCCAGGGCCTTTACGATCCTCGCAACGAGCATGACGCCTGCGGCGTCGGCTTCATCGTCAATATGAAGGGCGTGAAGTCGCATCAGATCGTCAAGGACGGGCTGGCTGTGCTCGAAAACCTGACGCATCGCGGCGCCGTTGGCGCCGATCCGCTGGTCGGCGATGGCGCCGGCGTGCTGGTGCAGCTTCCCGACCAATTCTTCCGTGAGGAGATGGCGGCCCAGGGCATCGACCTGCCGCCGGCCGGCCAGTACGGCGTTGGACACTGGTTCATGCCGCAGGACGCGGCCCTTCGCGCCCATATCGAGGACATCATTGCCGAATCGGCGCAATCCGAGGGGCTTCCGCTCATGGGTTTCCGTGACGTGCCCGTCGACAATTCGTCGCTGTCGAAGGCGCCTGACATCGTGGCATCCGAGCCGTTCCATCGGCAGATATTCATCGGCCGCACGCCAGACATTACCGATGACGAGGAATACGAGGCCAGGCTCTATCTGCTGCGCAAGGTGATATCGGGCCGCATCTACGCCGAGAACGACAACAAGGACATCGGCGCCTATTGCGTGTCGCTGTCGGCGCGCACCATCGTCTACAAGGGCATGTTCCTGGCCTACCAGGTCGGCGCCTATTACAAGGACCTGATCGATCCGCGCTTCGAGACCGCGCTGATCCTCGTCCACCAGCGCTTCTCGACCAACACCTTCCCGTCTTGGAAGCTGGCGCATCCCTACCGCATGGTCGCCCACAATGGCGAGATCAACACCGTGCGCGGCAACAACAACTGGATGGCTGCGCGCCAGGCGTCGGTCGATTCCGAACTGTTCGGCAACAACATCTCGAAGCTGTGGCCGATTTCCTATGACGGCCAGTCCGACACCGCCTGCTTCGACAATGCGCTCGAGTTCCTGTTCCAGGGCGGGTACAGGCTCAGCCACGCCATGATGATGCTGATCCCGGAAGCCTGGGCCGGCAACAAGCTCATGGATGCCGATCGCAAGGCCTTCTACGAATACCATGCGGCACTGATGGAGCCGTGGGACGGGCCGGCGGCGGTGGTTTTCACCGATGGACGCCAGATCGGCGCCACGCTCGACCGCAATGGCCTGCGCCCGGCACGCTACATCGTCACCGACGACGACCGCGTCATCATGGCCTCGGAAGCCGGCGTGCTGCCGGTGCCCGAGGAGAAGATCGTCAAGAAGTGGCGGCTGCAGCCAGGCCGGATGCTGCTGATCGACCTGGAGAAGGGGCGTATCGTCTCCGACGAGGAGCTCAAGTCGGAGATCGCGACCAAGCATCCCTACAAGACCTGGCTCGCCAACACACAGCTCATCCTCGAAGATTTGAAGCCGGTCGAGCCGCGCGCGCTGCGCAAGGATGTCAGCCTGCTCGATCGCCAGCAGGCGTTCGGCTACAGCCAGGAAGACACCAAGCTTTTGATGTCGCCGATGGCGACAACAGGCCAGGAGGCGGTGGGCTCGATGGGCACCGACACGCCGATCTCGGCGATGTCGGACAAGTCGAAGCTGCTCTACACCTATTTCAAGCAGAATTTCGCCCAGGTCACCAATCCGCCGATCGACCCGATCCGCGAGGAGCTGGTGATGAGCCTGGTGTCCTTCATCGGGCCACGGCCCAACATCTTCGACCTGGTCGGCAATTCGCGCCGCAAGCGGCTTGAGGTGCGCCAGCCGATCCTGACCAATGGCGATCTCGAAAAAAT
This sequence comes from Mesorhizobium sp. M1342, assembly GCF_040317955.1. Lineage (NCBI taxonomy): Bacteria > Pseudomonadati > Pseudomonadota > Alphaproteobacteria > Hyphomicrobiales > Phyllobacteriaceae > Mesorhizobium > Mesorhizobium sp. M1342. The sequence goes on from NZ_JAMYLI010000016.1 coordinate 3,525, forward strand.
CCGTTCCATCGGCCACACCGAGGACCGCTTCGACACCAAGACGATCGACATCACCTATGGCTCGGCCGAAGGGGCCGCGGGCATGCAGGGCGCCATCGACCGGTTGTGCGAGCGGGCGGAGGCGGCGGTCGCCGGCGGCTACAACATCATCATCCTGTCCGACCGCCAGGTCGGGCCGGACCGCATCGCCATACCGGCGCTGCTGGCTACGGCTGCGGTCCATCATCACCTCATCCGCAAGGGGCTGCGCACCTCGGTCGGGCTCGTCGTCGAATCCGGCGAGCCGCGCGAAGTGCATCATTTCTGCTGCCTTGCCGGCTATGGCGCCGAGGCGATCAACCCTTACCTTGCCTTCGACACGCTGCTCGACATGCACAAGCGCGGGGAACTGCCGAAGGAGGTGGACGCCTACGAAGTCGTCACGCGCTACATCAAGTCGATCGGCAAGGGCATCCTCAAGGTGATGTCCAAGATGGGCATCTCGACCTATCAGTCCTATTGCGGCGCGCAGATTTTCGACGCCATCGGCCTGAAGACCGATTTCGTGCAGCAATATTTCACCGGCACCGCGACGCTGATCGAAGGCGTCGGGCTGGACGAGATCGCGGCCGAGACGCTAAGCCGCCACAATGACGGTTTCGGCAACGACCCCGTGCTGCGCAACAGCCTCGAGGTCGGCGGCGAGTACATGTACCGCATGCGCGGCGAGGCCCATATCTGGTCGCCCGACGCTGTCGCCACCTTGCAGCACGCCGTGCGCCAGGGATCGTGGGAAACGTTCAAGGACTATTCCGCCCAGATCGACAGCGAGACGGCCCGCGCCCAGACCATTCGCGGCCTGTTCAAGATCAAGCTGGCCGGAGAAACCGGCCGCAAGAAAGCGGCGCTCGACGACGTCATGTCAGCGGCCGACATCGTCAAGCGGTTCTCGACCGGGGCGATGTCGTTCGGTTCGATCTCGCGCGAAGCGCACACGACGCTGGCGCGCGCGATGAACCAGATCGGCGGCAAGTCGAACACCGGCGAGGGCGGCGAAGAGGCCGACCGCTATCTGCCGCTGCCCGGCGGCGGCAAGAACCCCGAACGCTCGGCGATCAAGCAGATCGCCTCGGGGCGTTTCGGCGTCACGGCCGAATACCTCGTCAATTCCGACATGATGCAGATCAAGGTGGCGCAGGGCGCCAAGCCCGGCGAGGGCGGCCAGTTGCCCGGCCACAAGGTCGACGCGACCATCGCCAAGGTCCGGCATTCGACGCCGGGCGTCGGCCTGATCTCGCCGCCGCCGCATCACGACATTTATTCGATCGAGGATCTGGCACAGCTGATCTACGATCTGAAGAACGTCAATCCGGCGGCCGACGTGTCGGTCAAGCTGGTGTCGGAAGTCGGCGTCGGCACGGTTGCGGCGGGCGTTGCCAAGGCACGCGCCGACCACATCACCATTTCGGGCTATGACGGCGGCACGGGCGCCTCGCCGCTGACCTCGCTCAAGCATGCCGGCAGCCCTTGGGAAATGGGCCTTGCCGAGACGCACCAGACGCTGGTGCTGAACGGCTTGCGGTCGCGCGTCGCGCTGCAGGTCGACGGCGGCTTGCGCACCGGGCGCGACGTGATCATCGGCGCGCTGCTCGGCGCCGATGAATTCGGCTTCTCGACCGCGCCGTTGATCGCGGCCGGCTGCATCATGATGCGCAAGTGCCATCTCAACACCTGCCCGGTCGGCGTCGCGACGCAGGATCCGGTGCTGCGCAAGCGCTTCAAGGGCACGCCCGAGCATGTCATCAACTTCTTCTTCTATGTCGCGGAAGAGGTGAGGGAGCTGCTCGCCGAGATGGGCTACACCCATCTCGACCAGATCATCGGCGACACCGATCTTCTGGAGAAGCGCGACCTGATCGTGCACTGGAAGGCACGCGGGCTCGATTTCTCGAAGATGTTCTTCAAGCCGGATGCGCCGCATGAGGCGGTGCACTGGACCGAGCGGCAGAAGCACCCGATCGACGACGTGCTCGACCGCAAGCTGATCGAGTTGGCCAAGCCGGCGCTTGAGAGCAAGCTGCCGGTCAAGATCGAGGTCGACATCCGCAATGTCGACCGCTCGACGGGCGCCATGCTGTCGGGTGAAGTGGCCAAGCGCTTCAAGCACAAGGGCCTGCGCGAGGACACGATCCAGGTGAAGCTGACCGGCACTGCCGGCCAGTCCTTCGGCGCCTTCCTGGCGCGCGGCATCTCGTTCGAGCTTGTCGGCGCCGGCAACGACTATGTCGGCAAGGGCCTGTCGGGCGGCCGCATCGTCATCCGGCCGCCGGAAGGGGCCAAGATCGTCGCGGCTGAGTCCATCATCGTCGGCAATACGGTGCTCTATGGCGCAACCGAGGGCGAGGCCTACTTCGCCGGCGTCGCAGGCGAGCGTTTCGCCGTGCGCAATTCGGGCGTCGCCGCCGTCGTCGAAGGCGTTGGCGACCATGGCTGCGAGTACATGACCGGCGGCATCGTCGTCGTCATAGGCAAGACCGGCCGCAACTTCGCCGCCGGCATGTCGGGCGGCGTCGCCTATGTGCTCGATGAGGCAGGCGACTTCGCCGAGCGCTGCAACATGGCGATGGTCGAGCTGGAGCCGGTTCCCGAAGAAGACGATTTGATGGAGAGGCTGCTGCACCATGGCGGCGACCTCGACCACAAGGGCCGCGTCGACGTGTCCGGCGACATGACCAGCCATGACGAGGAGCGGCTTTACCAGCTGATTTCCAACCATGTGCATTACACCGGGTCGGTGCGTGGCCGCGAGATCCTCGACGACTGGACGACTTTCCGGCCGAAGTTCCGCAAGATCATGCCGGTCGAATATCGCCGTGCCCTGATCGAGATGGAACGCATGCGCATGGGCGTCGCGGCGGAATAGGCTTGCAATTGCCGGGGAGCCCAGGCTTCCCGGCCCATCTTCATCGACAGTTTGACCTCCGGCGCAAGGTTGCCATGGCTGCCTCAAGGGGTTAACGGGTGCGGCGAAAACCGTACCATCTGGACAGCAGGAACTGGACTATGGGCAAGGTAACAGGCTTTCTCGAAATCGACCGGCAGGTGCACAAGTACCAGCCGGCCTCCGATCGCATCCGGCATTTCCGCGAATTCACGCTGCCGATGTCGGACAATGAGGTCGAGAAACAGGCCGCGCGCTGCATGGATTGTGGCATTCCGTTCTGCCACGGGCCGACCGGCTGCCCGATCCACAACCAGATTCCGGACTGGAACGATCTCGTCTACAATGGCGATTGGGACAACGCGATCCGCAACCTGCATTCGACCAACAATTTCCCGGAGTTCACCGGCCGCATCTGCCCCGCGCCCTGCGAGGAAGCCTGCACGCTGAACCTGGAGGACATTCCCGTCGCCATCAAGACGGTCGAGCAGGCGATCGCCGACAAGGCCTATGAAACCGGCCATATCAGGCCCTATCCACCGGAGAAGAAAACCGGCAAGCGCGTCGCCGTCATCGGCTCCGGCCCTGCCGGCATGGCGGCCGCCCAGCAGCTTGGCCGCGCCGGACACGATGTCCATGTCTACGAGCGCGAAAGCCGGCCCGGCGGGCTGATGCGCTACGGCATTCCCGACTTCAAGATCGAGAAGCACTATATCGACCGGCGCATCGAGCAGATGCAGGGTGAGGGCGTGACATTCCATTGCGGCGTCAATGTCGGCGTCGACAAGCCGGTTGCCGAGCTGCTCGCCGAACATGATGCCGTGCTCTATTGCGGCGGCTCGGAAACGCCGCGCGCGGCCGGCATTCCCGGCGACGATCTCGGCGGCGTGCATGACGCGATGCCCTATCTGGTGCAGCAGAACAGGCGAGTCGGCGGCGAACCGATCCAGTCGGTGGCGTGGCCGTCGCATCCGATCATCGCCGGCGGCCAGCATGTGGTCGTCGTCGGCGGCGGCGATACAGCGTCCGACTGTGTCGGCACGGCCTTCCGCCAGGGCGCCGTGCGTGTCACCCAACTCGACATCCGCCCGCAGCCGCCGGAGAAGGAAGACAAACTTTCGGTCTGGCCCTACTGGGCGACCAAGATGCGCACCTCGTCCTCGCAGGCCGAAGGCGCGGAGCGCGAATTCCAGGTGGCGACGCTCGAATTCATCGGCGAGGAAGGCCAACTGACCGGCGTCAAGTGCTGCGAGGTCGATGACAAGCGCAAGCCGATCGCCGGTACCGAATTCGTCATTCGTGCCGATCTCGCTTTCATCGCCATCGGCTTTGCCGGGCCGGCCGCGGCCGGTGTGGCGAGAGAATTGGACGGGCAGATGAAGATCGCCACCGACAGCCGCCGTTCCAGGAATGTCGAGGCCAATGACCGCGACTACAGGACCAGCGTGGACAGGCTCTATGCGGCCGGCGACGTGCGTCGTGGCCAGTCGCTGGTCGTCTGGGCGATCCGCGAGGGCCGCCAGGCGGCACGCTCGATCGACGAGGCGTTGGTGGGGTCGAGCGTCCTCCCGCGCTGAGCCCGTTTGGAAACTCTACTCCTGCGGCCATCTGAAGGCGTTTTCTGCGCTTCCGGTGCTCGCGTACTCAAATGTACGCTCCGCTCCGGTTCTCGAAAACACCATCATATGACTCGCAGGAGCGAGTTTCGAAACGGCCTCGGAGCCGGTGCGAAGCGATACTAACGATTGATCGCGGTCGTGGTGTCGGTTGCGGCTGCAGCCTTCGGCGGCCAGGAGAAATCGTCGGCGCGGCCGGGCGATGCAATCGGTGCCTTGCCCTCGACCACAAGCTTTTCACCGGGCAGGTCCGGACTTGCCTTCGCCGGCGGGGCCGCGCCAAGCAGCTCGGAGCCGCCATCGAGTGCCGGATCGCTGAGCAGCATCGGCGCGGTGCGGTCGATGACGATGGGTGCCGCGGCCGGCGCCGGCGCCTCGACAGGGGCGCCCGCCGGAGCGGACGGCGTAACCACGCTTCCCGGCGCGGTCAGGCCGAGGATCTTCAGCAGCGGTTTTTCGGTATAGAAGGCGAGCTTGCGCTTGCCCGCCCTCGAGACGTTGATGCCGTCATCGGCGCGCAGCCGCACCGGCTGGCCGTTGATGTCGGGGCCGCTGGTGACGAAAGCACCGTTCTCATCGACGAAGCCGTCCCAGACGTCGACGAATTCACCGCCATGGCTTTCAGCGGCCTGATGGTAGATGTCGTTGAAGGCCAGCATGTCGGAGGTCATCTTCGGCACCCGGAACGCCGGCATGCCGACCCATAGGAAAGGTACCTTTGCCTCCGCGATAGCTTTGCCGAACGCCTCGGTCCGGCGCTCATATTCCTTGGTCCAGGTTTCAGAGCGGGGCTGTTCGCGCACGTCACCCACCTTCATCTGCTGGCGGTCGTTGGAACCCAGCATGACGATCACGGCGGCGGGTTTTTCGGTCTCGATCAGCGATTTGATCTGTTCGGGCCAGTTGTAGAAGTCGTCGCGTACGAAGCCGGACGAGCCATTGCTGCGAACGACGATCCTGACGCCGGTATTCTCGGCAAAGGCGGTGTCGAGGCCTTCGGCGAGGCCGGCCGCCATGAAGTCGCCGACTACCAGGACGGTGCGGGCGTCCGGTGCCTTGTCGACCACCGGGATTTCCGGTTCCGCGGGCGGGCGAGGGGCGCGGGGTTTTTTTGCCTTGGGCCTGGGCCTTGCTTTCTGGATGTCCTGCGGCGGCTCGATGCGCTCGCTGCGGCGCGGGAACAGAAGGTCGCGCAGCGACCAGCCGCGGTTTTGCTGCTCCTGCGCCATGGCGGGCGCATGAAAGGCGCCAGCCACACCGACGGTGAGCACGATCGCGGCCAGGATGAGCACCGGCATGCGACGAACAAGCCCTGCGATGCGCGCAGCCGAAGCCAATCGTTTCCTCCATCCCTTGGCGCGGTCCTTTTTTTGAAAAGTCGTACTTTTCAAACGGACTTTGCGCCAACCAGATTGCTACAGCGTCCTTTGCGCGGCCGAAAGGCCGCGCGGCACCGCAGGCGGCTCTATTTCTGCCGGAGCCACTTCAGCACTTCCATGCTCGGGTAACCGTCCTGGGTCAAGCCGGCCTTGGCCTGGAAAGCCAAGATGGCTGATTTCGAGCCGTCGCCGATCTTGCCGTCGAACTTGCCGTCATAAAGGCCATGTTGGGAAAGCCGCTGCTGCAGCTCCTGCCTTTCCTCGAAAGTGAGCTTGGTGAAAGGCCGCTTCCAGTCCTGCACGAGACCGCTGGAGCCGGCGATTTCGTCGGCAAGAAGGCCGACGGCCAGCGCATATTTGTCGGCGTTATTGTAGGCTTTGATGACCGTGAAATTCTTGATCATCAGGAAGGCCGGCCCGTTGCGGCCGTCCGGCACCTTCAGCGTCGCTTTGTCGGAGCCGTTCTTGAACGGCTTGCCGTTGGCCCTGACCACGCCGAGCGCCTGCCACTGCGACAGCGTCTTGGAACCGCCGGGAAGTTTGCCAGCCGGCAGGGCGACCTCATAGCCCCAGGTCTTGCCGGCCTGCCAGCCATTCTTCTTCAACAGATTGGCGGAGGTCGCCAGCGCATCGGGAATCGAATTCCAGATGTCGCGTTTGCCGTTGCCGTCCATGTCGACGGCATAGTGGAGATAGCTGGTCGGGATGAACTGGGTATGGCCCATGGCGCCGGCCCAGGATCCGCTCAGATGGCTTTCGTCGATATCGCCGGTCTGCAGGATCTTCAGCGCGGCGATCAGCTGGGTGCGGGCGAATTTCGCCCGCTTCGGATCGGCATAGGCTAAGGTCGCCAGCGAGCGCACGACATTGCGCATGACGTCGTCGCGCTTGAGGATCTCGCCATAGTTCGATTCCATAGACCAGATGGCCAGCAGGATGTAGCGGTCGACGCCGAACCTGGCCTCGATCCGGTCCAGCCACGGCTTCCATTTCCTGGCCATCTGCTGGCCGACGGCGACCGACTGGTCATGGACGCGGTTGTCGAAATAGTCCCAGGCAGGGGCCGTGAATTCAGGCTGCGTACGCGCCTTTTCCAGCACCACCGGATCTATATCCCTGATGTTCCTGAAGGCCTGGTCGTAGAGGGCGCCGGAAACGCCGCTCTGCACGGCGGTGGCGCGGAAGCCGGCGACCCACTGCCGGAAACCGGCATCGGCGAAAGCGGGGCCAGGCATCAGCAGAGCGAGCGATAGGCTGGCTGCCGCTATGACGCTGGTAAAACGTTTTGCGGCATTGCGAACGGACACCTTTTCCTCCTTCTCTGTCTCAGGAAAGACCATTCATCGCCGAACCAGGTTAGGAATTAGTTTACCATAGGCGCCACCGGGAACGAAAAGACGCTTCGAAGCTTTACCGGTGGACATTCCTCTCAGTTGCCCAGTAGTCCCCAATTCCGGCGTGAAAATGTCTTGGAACGGGGATTGCGGAGCTGGCCCTCAAACGGATAATTGAAAGCATGAAGAGAGTTCGCAAGGCAGTCTTCCCGGTCGCTGGTCTCGGCACACGGTTTCTCCCGGCCACCAAGGCTGTCCCGAAGGAAATGCTGACCGTCGTCGACCGGCCGGTGATCCAGTATGTGGTGGATGAAGCGCGCGAGGCCGGCATCGAGCATTTCATCTTCGTCACCGGCCGCAACAAGGCCGTCATCGAGGACCATTTCGACATCCAGTTCGAACTCTATGACACGCTGGCCCAGCGCGGCAAAGACGACCAGCTCGCCCGCCTGCAACGGCTGCAGCCGGCGCCGGGGCAGACCAGTTTCACACGCCAGCAGGTACCGATGGGACTTGGTCACGCCGTCTGGTGCGCCCGCGAGCTCGTCGGCGACGAGCCCTTCGCGCTTTTGCTGCCCGACATGATCATGCAGTCGGAGAAGAGCTGCACGAAGGCAATGGTCGAGCTCTACGAGGAGACCGGCAACAACATCATCGCGGTGCAGGAATGCGCTCCCGCCGAAACCCACAAATACGGCATCGTCGGCCGCGGCGAGGACACGCATCACGGTTTCCGCATCACCGAGATGGTGGAAAAGCCGAAGGCCGGCACCGCGCCGTCCAATCTTTACATCAACGGCCGCTACATCCTGCAGCCGGAGATATTCAAGATCCTCGAAGGCCAGGAAAAAGGCGCCGGCAACGAGATCCAGCTCACCGACGCCATGCTGAAGCTGGAAAAGCAGCAGCCTTTCTACGGCTACCACTATCGAGGCCGCACGTTCGACTGCGGATCGCCGGAAGGCTTCGTCGAGGCCAACGTCGCCTTCGCGCTGTGGCGCAGCGACATGAACGAGAACATGGCCGGCGTCATCCGCACGCTTCTCGACGAGCTGAAGCCGTCTGAGCGCCGCGGCGCTGCGTTTTAAGGTATTCTAGCGAGCGGCCGGATGTCGTTGGTGCGGCCGTTCAGCGCTGCACCTTGACGCCGAGGAAGATGCTGTTGGCGGTGTAGTCCCGGCCCGGCAGATTGCTGGTCAGCTTCTCGGTCCTCACTCTTGTGGTCAGGCCGGCGTAGCGGTTCAGCCACCAGGTCAGTCCGGCCTCGGCGCTCAATACCCTGTCATGGCCGTCGATGCCGATGTAATCACGCCAGTCGAGGCCCAGAGCCGCGTTGGCGGTGAGGTTGGCGCGAATCTGGCGTTCGCCTGTCAGGCGACCGGAATAGAGGATGTCGCCGCTTTCGCCCGATGTGGTCGTGGGCTCGACGGTAGTCCGCCCGGTCAGGCCGATCGTTGTGCCGCGCTCGGGTGACCATTTGAGGTCGGCGTTGACGGTGGCACCGGAGATCGCATCAAGATTTTTGTCGTCGATCGCTTCCCTGAGCCAGCCGGCCGAGAATTCGCCCGACAGCTTCTCACCCATATCGAGTGCAAGGCCAGCGCGGGCGCCGAGCCGCGTCGACGAGCGCTCGAAGCCTTCATTATCGATGCGTTGATCATAGGTCCGGCGGCCGACCTCGATTTCGGTGAAAGGGGTCAGGGCAGGGGAGATCTCGTAGCCGGTGCGCAACGTCGCCGTGTAGAGCGTGGAGTCCTGATCCTTCTGCGACAGCGAGGTGCCGTCCGAGAGCTTGGCGTCGCCGTAGAAGTCGTGCGAGACCGCGCCGGTCAACGTGTACTGCATCTTGCCGAGATGCTTTTCGACGGCGAGGCTGCCATCGATGGTCTGCCGCAGCGGCTGCTTGCTGACGCCCGCGATGGCGTCCGGCGATGATGCCGATTCCGGCACGGCCTCGTAGCCGAGCTTGGCGATGGCGCGCAACTCATTGTCGAGGTCGACATTGAGCTGGCCTTCGATGCGCCCTTGCTCGTCGTGAACCGGGTAACCCGAGACGGTCTCGCGAAAAAGGCCATAGCCGTCGATCGTGGCTGAGTTCTCGCGCCAGTCGGAGGCGGCGGAAAAGCGCAGCGCCGTCTCGGACAGCAGCGCCGACGTGCCGGCACTGCTCGAATCGCCGTTCGATGTGGCGGTCAGGCCCTGTTCGATCGTCGGCCGGATGACGAAGGAACCCCATTTGACGCCGGTGGCGGCGAATGGATCATCCTCCGGTTTCTTCTTCTGGCCTTCGATGGCGTCCGTGCGCTCCGCTCCTGGGTCAAGCTTCTGCCTGTCGGCACTGTCGATGGTGAGGGCGCGGCGGTTGGCCGTGTCCGCATCGGTCTCTGCACCATCGGCAGCGTCCGTCGTGGAGGCCGTCGTGGAAGCGGTGATGTCGGAGGCGCCGGCCGTCGATTTCTTCTTCTTTTTCGATTTGTCGGCAGCCTTGTCCTTGGCCTGGTCAGCCGCATTCTGCCTGGCGGTCGATGAGCGGCGGCGAGGCTTGGGCGGCGCCGCAGTGTCGGCGGACGTGTCGTCAGTGGCTGCCGGCGGGTCGAAGAGGCTGCCGGTCGCGGTGGCGTCGCCAGTGTCGGCGTCGTCAGGCACGGCACCGGCGCTGGCCGGCAGATAGGTGCGGGCCGGCGCATTGTCCTGCGCTGCATTGGCCGGCTGTTGACCCTGCGCTGCCAGGGCCAGCTGTCTCGCCTTGCGCTGCTGGTCGGACAGGATCGCCGATTCCGAAACCTCTCCGCGCAGTTCGGTTTCCTGGGCATGGAGCGCAGTCGGGCGCAGCAAGGCAAACATGCTGGTTGCCAGCAGCAAGGCGCAGACCGCCTTGCCCTTTCGTCCTGTCGAATTTTCTGGCTGGGCCCCGGACATCGCCACCACTGCTTGCGCGGCGCACGCGCGCCATACTTACCGAACCGTAAATGGGGATGGTTAACGGAGGGTTGAGGCGGCGGCCCGTCAGCCGCCTGAAGCGCTGATTTCCAAAGGCATTCATACCGCGTGCGTCAAGCTTTTGGTTTTCGCCCCTGCCGTCGTCAAAAACCACCGCACACGTTCGGGCAACACGCCTTGGGCCATTTCTGTTGGACAGCGCGCCGGCAAAGCGCTAATCGCATCAGCCATGCATGCGGGATCCATGGATAAGAAACCTTCGGACAGGCAAGCCTCGATCGCTTCGGCGCTGAGGACGGTGGCGACAGAACAGGCTGGTGTAGCAGCCCTTGCCGAGGCGCTGGAGAATGGGCTGGCCGGGCATTTCGCCCAGGCCGTCGAGATGATCTCGGGGATTGAAGGCCGGCTCATCGTCACCGGCGTCGGCAAAAGCGGCCATATCGGTTCGAAGATCGCGGCGACGCTGGCCTCGACCGGCACGCCGGCTTTCTTTGTCCATCCCGCCGAAGCCAATCACGGCGATCTCGGCATGATCGCCAGGGACGACGCCATCATCGCCATGTCGTGGTCGGGCGAAAGCAAGGAACTGATGGGCATCGTCGCCTATTCCAGGCGCTTTTCCATTCCGCTGATCGCCATCACCGCCGGAGAGACATCGGCGCTGGCGCGGGCGGCGGACGTGGTGCTGCTTTTGCCGCGCGCTCCAGAGGCCTGTCCGCACGGCCTGGCGCCAACGACATCGACGCTGCTGCAACTGGTGATGGGCGACGCGCTGGCGATCGCGCTGCTCGAAGCACGCGGCTTCACGCCGGATCATTTCCGCACCTTTCACCCGGGCGGCCAGCTCGGCGCCAACCTGACGCAGATCCGCGAGATCATGCATGTCGGCGACAGGCTGCCGCTGGTGGTTGCGGGCACCGGCATGCAGGACGCGATCCTGGAACTGTCGCGCAAGGGGTTTGGCTGCGTCGCTATCACCGACGCCGACGGCGCGCTGGTCGGCATCATCACCGATGGCGACATCCGCCGTCACATCGGCAGCAATCTGCTGGCGATGACGGTGGATCAGGTGATGACAAAAGGCCCGAAGACCGCAACGCCGGACACGCTGGTGGCAACGGCGCTGCAAACGATCAACAATTCAGCCATCACCAGCCTGATGGTGGTGGAGGGCCGGAAACCAGTCGGCCTCATCCACCTGCATGACCTGCTGCGTATCGGCGCGGCCTAAGGCGCGTCGATATTCAGGTGATGCCGGCCTGACCCGGATCTCGACACACTCTTAACGCCGCTCGTTCAGACCGCCTCGACGGTCAGTTCCAGATCCGTATCGGCCGCGCCCGTCACGCGCACTTGCGTGCCGGCCGGCAAATCCGGGCCGGAGACACGCCACAGCGTATCGCCCAGCTTGATGCGGCCGCGTCCGTCCCGGATCGGCTCGGCAAGTGTCGCCATCCTGCCGACCATTTGCGCGCCGCGCCGGTTGAGCAGCGGCTGGTCGGTCGGGTCGTTGCGGCTGCCGACCAGCTTCTTGCCGACATAGGCCGAGACCAGCGACAGCGCCAGGAAGGCGAGGACCTGGACCTGCCAGGTCCAGAAGCCGGCGTCCCAGACCAGCAGCGACACGGCGCCGATGATCAGCGCGGCGATGCCGATCCACAGCATGAAGATACCCGGTGCGATGATTTCCATCACCAGCAGGACGAAACCGAGTACCATCCAGTTCCACGGGCCGAGTTCGGAAACGATGCGGTCAATCATTGGTTTCGACCTCAGTTGTCGGTTGGGCGAACGACCGGCGGGCGCGCGGCCTGCCTTTGCGAGCCGGTCGTGCCTTCGCTGCGGAAGACTTCCTTGGCGATCTCGCCAATACCGCCGAGCGAACCGATCAGCGACGATGCCTCGAAGGGCATCAGCACGATCTTGCTGTTGGTGGCCGTGCCGATCCTGCCAAGCGCTTCAGTGTATTTCAGCGCTACGAAATAGTTCAGCGCCTGCACATCGCCTTTGGAGATCGCTTCCGACACCACCTGGGTGGCGCGGGCTTCCGCCTCGGCCGAACGTTCGCGCGCCTCGGCATCGCGGAAGGCGGCTTCCTTGCGGCCCTCGGCCTCGAGGATCTGCGACTGCTTGAGGCCTTCGGCGGCAAGGATCTGGGCACGCTTGTTGCGTTCCGCGGTCATCTGCCGGCCCATCGATTCGATAAGGTTGGCCGGCGGGTTGATGTCCTTGATTTCGACGCGGGTGATCTTGATGCCCCACGGGTGGGCTGCTTCATCGACGACGCGCAGCAGGCGCTCGTTGATGGCGTCGCGGTTCGACAGGAGTTCATCGAGATCCATCGAACCCATGACGGTACGGATGTTGGTCATCGTCAGATTGAGGATGGCGTTCTGCAGGCCGGAAACCTGGTAGGCGGCCTGCGCCGCGTTGAGTATCTGGAAAAAGGCGATGCCGTCGACACCGACAATGGCGTTGTCGCGGGTGATGATTTCCTGGCTCGGGACGTCGAGCACCTGCTCCATCATGTTCATCTTGGCGCCGATACGGTCGATGAACGGGAAAATGAAATTGAGGCCTGGGCTCAGTGTCTTGGTGTAACGGCCAAAACGCTCCACCGTATAATTGTAACCTTGCGGGATTGTCCTGATGCCTTTGATCAGCAGCACCAATACCAGAAGTGCAAGTGCACCAACCGCAATATCGAAACCACTGAAATTCATTTGGCTCTCCCTCAGACGAAGGCCGCACAAGCCATTCTCGCGCTGCCGACTTCACCAAAGACTTAAGTGTATTTCAGATGCGTTACAATCAGGTGATGATGGATTGTTTATAGGGTTGCACTCAGCGGTTGAAGGCAAACAACCTTGCATCCGTGTCATCCAGCCCGTTGATCGAAGCCGGGACAATCTCGGAAGCGATCTGCGAGAAGGTGATGCCGTTGCCGCCGTAGCCCAGCACCGCATGGATGCGCGGGTGGCGGGGAATGGCGCCGATATAGGGAAGGCCGGTGGTCGTGGTGCCGAACGAGCCGGTCCAGGCAAAATCGGGTCTGGTGTCGAGATGCGGAAATATCAGGCCGAGCTTCTCGGCGATGCGTGTGCTCTTGTCGGCGATCAGCTCGTCGCGCCGCGCTTCGTCGATAAAATCCTCGTCCTCGCCCCCGCATATGACCCGGCCGTCGACCGTGGTGCGCATATACAGATACGGCTCCGACGCTTCCCAGATGAATGCTGCGTCCGGCCAGAGCTTTCGCGGTTGCGGGCGTGTCGCAATCGCCCATGTCGAGATGATCCGGTGGGCCGCGGCCGGCACGATGTCGACAAGTTCGTAGCCGGTGGCCAGAACAACATGTCGTGCGGTTATGGTCGGGCCATCCCTGGTCGCGACGACAACAGCTTCGGCGCTGTCCTCGATCATTGTGGCTTCGACGGGGGCATAGAAGCGTGCCTTGCGCTCCAGGGATTTCAGCAGCAGCCCAGCCGTCAGCTTGCGCGGGTCGAGCGCGATGTTGCCGTGGCCGAGAATGGCGCCTTCGCGGTCGATGCCGAATTTCTCGGCTAGCTGTTGTCGGGTTAAGCAGATGGCGCCGATGCCGGCTAGCCGACGTGCCTCGGCCTCGTCGCGCAGTTCCGACGGACCAAGCATCGTGCCGGCCAGATAGAGTGATGGCATGCGGCTCAGGCCACAGTTGATGCCGAGTTCGGCGATGCGTCCGGCGAGATTGGAGACGGCGAGCCGCGAGCGTCGCCAGGCCTGCTGGGCCGAGGCTCTGCCGACTATCTTCGAGAGCGTGGAGAGGGGCTGGTCTATTTCGAATGCCACCAGTGCGGTGGTTGCGGCGGTCGAGCCCTTCAGCGGGCCGCGCCGGTCGATGCAGATCACCCGATGGCCATCGGCCGTCAGCGCCTCGGCCATCATGGCGCCGCTGATGCCCATGCCGACGATCAGCACATCCGTCTTGACATCTCGGGTCAGACTGTCCGTCGGCACCGCAGGCGCCCGATAGGCGGACCACACGGGCCGGCCACTACTGAGGTCGAGTTTGCGGGACATCGCATTCTCCGGAGGGCGCGCCTTAACGCCTCGGAGCAGGCGTTGTTCCGGTTCAGACCCAGCCGGACAGTTCGCGCCGCACCATCGCCTCGATCACCGCCATCCCTTCCGCGCTATCGTTGAGGCAAGGGATATGGGCGAAATTCTTGCCGCCGGCATGGTGGAAGGTTTCGGCCGCCTCGCGGCCGATCTCGTCCAGCGTCTCGATGCAGTCGACGGAAAAGCCGGGATTGACGATGGCGATCGACTTCACGCCGTCCTGCGCGAGTTTTTCCACCGTCTTGTCGGTGTAGGGCTGCAGCCATTCCTGCGCGCCGAAGCGCGACTGGAAGGTGATGATCAGTTTCTTGTCATCCCAGCCAAGCCGTTCGCGCAACAGCCGCGTCGTCTTCTGGCAATGGCAATGATAGGGGTCGCCCTTCTCGAAATAGGGTTTTGGAATGCCGTGATAGGAGGTGATGACCACCTCCGGCTCGAAGTCCAGCGTCGCCAGATGCCGTTCAATCGAGCGCGCCAGCGCTTCGATGTAGACCGGTTCGTCATAGTAGGGCGGCACGCTGCGGACGGCCGGTGCGCGGCGCATTTTCATCAGCGCGCGAAACAGCTGGTCGTTGGCTGTTGCCGTGGTCGTCGCTGAATATTGCGGATAGAGCGGGAAGGAAAGAATGCGGTCGCAGCCCTGGTCGACCAGACGCTGGGCAATGCTGGCGGTTGAAGGGTTGCCGTAGCGCATCGCCCAGTCGACGACGACATCAGGCAGGTCGCGCAGCGCTTCGGCCAGCTTTTCGGCCTGGGCGCGGGTATAGGTGCGCAGCGGCGACTCGTTCTTTTCCCGGTTCCAGATCCGTGCGTAGTTGGCGCCCGACTTCTTGGGCCGCGTGGTGAGCACAAGGCCATAGAGGATCGGATACCAGATTGCCCTGTTGAGTTCGATGACGCGCGGGTCGGACAGGAATTCACGGAGATACCGCCACATCGGCTTGAAATCGGTGCCGTCGGGCGTGCCCAGATTGACCAGCATGACGCCGATCTTGCCCGCCTTGACCGGCGGATGCCCAGCGGGCAACGGGCCGAGCGCCTTTGCGGCCTTGGGTTCGGCAGGGGTGGGAAGCGTCATAAGGGTTCTCCGGAAGACGCGAACCTAACCATCTTGCGCGCGCATTCAATGCAGCGTCTGGCCGCACCTTAAAGCGGATTGTCTGAATGGATTCAGACGACCCGCTTTAAGTCTTTGTTTTTATACATGTCGTTCTCCCAAAACCGAGTTCACTTTTGGGCGACATGCATTAGCCCGAAAACAGGACGCCCGTCCGGTTTTCGGGCGGGCGGTGACATTCAGGCATATAAGCGAGGCTATTTCGGCGGGATGGTCAGTGTTGCGCCAACAGGAAGCCGGCGCGGCTCATAGCCCTTGTTGGCGCCCGAAATGACCTTCCATTTGGCACCGTCGCCATAGACCTTCTTGGCCAGATCCCAATAAGTGTCGCCGGCTACGATGACATGGCTGGCTTCGGTCGGCGTGGCCTCCGCGGGCTTTGCCGGTTCTGCAGGTGCGGGAGCTGCTTCAGCGGGCTTTGCTGGCTCGGCCGTTGCCGGCAAAGCCGGTGGCGCTGGTGGGGGAGGCGCTCCCTCGGTCGATACGGCCGGTGGTGTGTTGGCGATATCGCCCGAGTTGGCCGGCAATTCAGGCATTGCAGGTGCCGCTTCAGCAGGCTTGGCGGCTTCAGCCGGATCGGTTGCCGGGGCCGCAGGCGCCGCAGCGACGGTCGCGGCTATTTCGGTGATGCGGCCGTCGAGCTCCGGCGTGTAGGGTCGGTGGGCACCGAGATAGTCGGCAACCACCTGTTCGAGGCCGGGGCCGTAATCGTAGGCATTCTTGGCCTTGTCGGCGAAGACCTTGTAGCCGTCGCCGCCCTGGCGGACATAGTTGTTGGTTGCGACCAGATAGTCCTTGTCCGGCTTGATCGGCGTCCAGGCGCCGCCTTCCATGACTTCCACCGACTTGACGCGGCCGGCATTGGGCGCGACGGATTTGTCGAAGGAATATTTCAGGCCGGCGACCTGCGGGAAGCGCCCGGCGCCGTCCTCGACCTGGCTGAGGCCGCCCTCGAGG
Organism: Mesorhizobium sp. M1342; assembly: GCF_040317955.1. Taxonomy (NCBI): domain Bacteria; kingdom Pseudomonadati; phylum Pseudomonadota; class Alphaproteobacteria; order Hyphomicrobiales; family Phyllobacteriaceae; genus Mesorhizobium; species Mesorhizobium sp. M1342. Next base: position 19,883 of record NZ_JAMYLI010000016.1, read on the forward strand.
CCAGCCACCAGGTCCTTGCCGGAAATCTGGAAGGTCGCCAGTGTGTTCTGGAACGGCAGCACGGTCAGCACCTCGCCCATGGTGACGGTGCCCTTGTCGATCGAGGCGCGCAGGCCGCCGCCATTGGAGATGACGATCTCGACGCCCTGTCCCTTGACGCGGTCGAGGATGGCGTCGGAGACGAGATTGCCCATCGCGCATTCACGGGTGCGGCAGCTCTCACGACTGCCGTCGATGACGTCGGTGGTTTCCGCCACTTCCTTGTTCTTCAACGCCTCGATCGGCGCTCCAAGCTCCTTGATACGGGCGAGCACGGCCGGGTCGGGGGTGATCGACTTGTCGAGATAGATCGGGTCGCCGCTGGCCGATTTGACGACGCCATTGTCGTCGAACACCACCTTGAACTCGCCGAGATATTTCGAGTAGGACGCCGCCTGCACCACCGGCACCTTGTAGCCGTCCGGATTGTCGACCATCGTCGGGTAAGGGCCTTCCGCCTTCGGATCGGTGTTCGACAGCAGGGAATGGCTGTGGCCGCCGACGACGACATCGACGCCCGGGATCTTGGCAATCACGTCGCGCTCGCGCCTGTAGCCGATATGGGTCACGGCGATGATCTTGTTGACGCCTTCGCCCTTGAGCTTTTCGACTTCGGCGGTGATCGACTTGACGTCGTCCTCTATTGCGACGTTGGGTCCGGGGGAGGCGAGGTCCGGCGTGTCGTTGGTGATCGCGCCGATGATGCCGATCTTCTGGCCGTCGACCTCGACGACGATCGATGGCTTGACGCGGTCGCCGAGCTTGGATTGCGCGTTGGCCTTCACATTGGCGCCCAGCACCGGGAACTTGATCATGTCGAGGAACGGCGCCAGGGCCGCCTCGCCGTCGTCGAATTCATGGTTGCCGAGGGCCATGGCATCGAACTTCATGTCGTTGAGGAATTCGCCTTCGACCTTGCCCTTGTAGGTCGTGTAGAACAGCGATCCCTGGAAATTGTCCCCGGCGCTGAGCAGCAGCACGTTCTGGCCTTCCAGCTTCTTGCGCTCCTGGGCGATCGCGGTGATCAGCCGGCCCGCGCCACCGATGCACTCGCCCTTGGTCTCCTCGTCCGCCGAGCAGGTCGATTCATACTTGTTGTTGCCTTCGATGCGGCTGTGCCAGTCGTTGATATGCAGGATGTTCAGCGTGTAGTCGGCAAAGGACGCGCCGGCCGACAGGCCGAGTACTGAGGCTGACAGGGCTGCAATGGCGGCAAGCTTCTTCATCTTCGTCTCCCGGAAAGCTGATCAGAGGCCATTAGCGCCGTTGCTTGACTGGAACATAACAGCCGGCGCTTCGGCCATGTTCCCATCGCGTTCCGGATGACGCAAGCGGAATCCGGAACCCTTTGCCGGCATAAAAAAGGACGGCGGCCAACCGGCCGCCGTCCTTGGAAAACCAATAGTCGTGGGTTCAGACGCGCCTTGTCAGCACGAAATTCTGACCGCTGGAGCTGGTGCAGTTGAGCTGGCTTGTCGACACCATCAGGCAGTTGAAGCTGACCGCGGTCTGGCGGATCAGCGAGGTGCCGTTGATCTGCACCGACGTGGCGCCGGTCATCGTGTAGCTGCCGTCGGCAAGCTTCTGGCCGGTGTCGGTGGCCACGGTCGTGAAGGTACCGCCGGCAAAGGTCGACAGGCCGGTGCCCTTGGCGTCGATCCACGAGCCCTCGACGCCTTTCGGCGCCGCTGCCATCGGCGGTTCATCGGGGCCGCTGGTCGCACAGGCGGCGAGCATCGTCGCAATGGCACCCGCCACGCTCATCGAAAGAATTTTGCGCGCAATGATCATGTGAAAATCCTCTCCTCTCGCATCGGCCCGAAAATCGGAATCGATTTTCGACAGGCACGAGGCGTGCATCCAAGTTTCCAGAGCGACGTGCGTCCAGATGAACACGTATCGCTGTGGTCCGCATCCCTTCAATCGCCCGATTTCCGGGCGATTGCAAGGCAGTGAGGCAGGTAGGCGGTGCTGCTATCGCACAAGGATGTTGCGGAACTGCCACGGGTCGTTGCGGTCGAGGTCTTCCGGGAACAGGCCGGGACGGTTATCGAGCGGCGTCCAGTCGGTGTAGTAGCCCTTGACCGGTCCGAGATACTGGGACTGCACTTCCAGGCACCGCCTGTAGTCCATCTCGTCGGCTTCGACGATGCCAGCCTCGGGGTTTTCCAGCGCCCAGACCATGCCCGAGAGCACTGCCGAGGTGACCTGCATGCCGGTGGCGTTCTGATAGGGCGCCAGCTTGCGGGCCTCGGCGAGCGACAGCTGCGAGCCGTACCAGTAGGCATTCTTGTCGTGGCCGTAGAGCAGCACGCCGAGTTCGTCGACGCCGTCGATCAACTCGTTCTCGTCGAGCACATGATGCACCGGCTGAGGCTTGCCGGCGGCGCCGAACATCTCGTCAAGCGACAGCATCGCGTCGTTGCAGGGATGGTAGGCATAGTGGCAGGTCGGGCGGTAATGCACCTTGCCCTTCTTCGAACGCACGGTGAAGAAATCGGCGATCGAGATCGCCTCATTGTGCGTCACCAGCAGGCCGTATTGCGCGCCGGGCGTCGGGCACCACGAGCGCACGCGCGTGTTGGCGCCCGGCTGCTCCAGATAGATAGCTGCCTTCGAGCCGTGCTTGTGCTTCTTGGCGTTCTTCGGCATCCATGTCTCATGTGTGCCCCAGCCAAGTTCCGCGGGCTGCAGGCCCTCGGAGATGAAGCCTTCGACCGACCAGGTGTTCCAGAACACATTCATCGGCTTCGGCTTCTTGGTGCGCTGGGTGTCGCGTTCGGCGATGTGGATGCCCTTGACGCCGGCCTTCTTCATCAGCTTGGCCCAGCCCTCGCGGTCGTCCTGCGCGGGCTCCGAGAATTCCAGGCCAAGATCGGTGGCGAGATTGACCAACGCCTGCTTGACGAACCACGAGACCATGCCTGGATTGGCGCCGCAGGTGGAGACCGCCGTGGCGCCGCCGGGCTTGTCGTGCTTTTCCTTGAGCAGCGACTCGCGCAGCGTGTAATTGGTGCGGCTGGCGTTGTCCGCCTTGGCGTCGAAATAGAAGCCGAGCCACGGCTCGACGACGGTGTCGATGTAGAGCACACCGAGCTTGCGGCAGAGCCGCATCAGATCCACCGAGCCGGTATCGACCGACAGGTTGATGCAAAAGCCCTGGCCGCCGCCATTGGTCAGAAGCGGGGTCAAGAGCTTTTTGTAGTTCTTCTCGGTCACCGCTTCCTGGACGAAGGCGATGCCGCGCTCGTCGAGCAGCTTGCGGTCGGTGTCGCGCGGGTCGATGACCGTCATGCGCGACTTGTCGAACTTGAAATGGCGTTCGATCAGCGGCAGCGTTCCCCGGCCGATCGAGCCGAAGCCGATCATCACGACGGGGCCGCTGATCTCACCGTAAACGGGCCAGTTTTCATTCGCCATTTTATCGAGCACTCCTTCAAAACCCAGGAAACTGGGAAAACACGCGCAAAACCGGGAATTTCTGCCCGGCGGCCATGCGCTACATCATAGATCATTGTCACAAACCAGCGAAAAGCGCCAACCAGCGGCTACGCTGCGTTGGCTACGTGGTTAAGGCCGAAACCGTGGATGAGTGGCTCTATCCGAGCCTGAGCTTGCCCATTCGCCAAGCGCACCGGTTTAACGGATTTTTGCCCTCGGCGCGGCTGTGGACGCCCGAACCACCAGTTCCACGGGCAGAACGACTTGGCGGGGCGGTTGATTGTCAAGAACCATGCGGGCGGCGAGCCTGCCTTTTCCGATCACGTCTTGCGCGACAGTCGTCAACGGAGGCGTGGTGCGTGCGGATTCGGCAGTGCCATCGAAGCCGATAACCGACACATGGCGCGGCACCTCTATGCCACGACGAACCGCCTCGTCGAGTATTGTGATCGCTTGCCAATCCGACATGGTCAGGATTGCGGTTGCTTCGGGCACATTGTCGAATACCACCGCCCCAGCAGATGGATCGCCCGGCGTCGTCTCGATGATCGGAACATCGTCGATCGACAAGTTCGCCTCCGCCAAACCCTGTTTGAAACCGTCGAGCCTTTCGTCGTCGAGTGAGAAGCCGGCTAGAAGCGGGCGCTCTGCCTGTCCGGGCATGTGCACGATCGGAGGGCCTGGAGTCCTCCGTATGGAAAGGATGGCAAAATGCCGGTGCCCTAACCCGGTCAGATGCCGGACGGCGGCGACCGCGCCACTTCTGCCGTCGATCTTTATCGAATTGATGTCGGGACCTGCGTCATTTTCGAGAATGACGAAGGGCAGGCGCCGTCGTTGTGCCGATGTTATGAGATCGATGTCCCCGCTGTGACCAAGGATGAAGCCGTCAACGAGGGCCTCGCGGATGCTGGCGAAGCGGGTATTGTCGGTGCCGTTTACAAGGCTGAGCGTCGTTCCGGCCTCGTCGCAGGCGAGCGAAACGCCCAGCACCAACTCGCGGCCATAGGGGCTTCTCATCACCTCGGCGATGGCGTAGGCGCCAGGTGGCATGAACCCGATGGCATTGAACTTGCCATCCCGCAGCAATCGTCCTTTCGGGTCGGGGCCGCCAAATCCGAGCGCTCTCGCGGCCGCTTCAACACGTTGGCGCAATTCAGGCCTGACCAGTTCCGGCCGGTTGAAGACGTTGGAAACAGTGCCCCGGGAGACACCGGCAGCCTTGCCCACATCGGCTAGCGTTGGCATTGTGATTCACCCATTTCCCTTCAGTTAGACCATTTTTTGGAGCGCTCCAAGAATTTCGTTGACTCGAAAGTGAAAAAGGCGGATCGTATCACTTGGAGCGCTCCAAGTAAACATATCTGGTATATTTCGCGTCTGAAACAACGGAGATTGTCAAAAGGCTTGGTCACAGCGGCGGCCATGCCCAAGGAGAGAGTCATGGCAGAAACCAATGTTTTTCCAGCCTCGCTTGTCGGTAAGTCTTTCGACTGCGTTTTCGGCCCGTTCGTACCCCGGCTAACGTTTTTCTCGCCGGAGGAATTGCATGTGCAGGCGTCGATCGGTGCCACCGAAATTGACGAGATGGTCAAGATCGACATGACCAGCGTACGCCCGAACCTCGTTCTCATGAGCTGGACGGAGCAGAGCGGCAACTTCATCGTGCAGTTGCAGGATCATGAAAACGGGATCGTCCATAATTATGCGCGTCTGGCCGATGGGCAGCTCTTCTGTGCCCAAGGTGCCATTCAATCCGTTGCGGTGGCGTGACACTGCCGCGTCTTGGCCCGGCCGACCGCGTGCGGCCGGACTCCGATCTGCTGAAGTGCCTGTCATCGATTTCCCTAATGGAGGAGGAAAGTGCGATGGAACTCGCTTACGACAGTCATCTGCTTGCCCGAATTCTGTTGAGCGTCGCGACCGTGGGCTACGGTGTGGTGACGATCAAAGCCGACCTCAACGCCACCCACGCCACCAATCCGCTGTGGACCCCGCACGCCCGGTTTCACGTCGTTTGGCAGGTGCTGAGCTACACCGGAGTTGCGCTGATTGCGCTGGGGCTTATCTGGATCGAGGGGCCACTCGAAGCCGAGCGGCTCTATCTCGCAGGGGGATTGGGCGTCGCTATGTACGGAGCGTTCTTCGTGGCAATGCTCTCACGACCGATTTATGGCGGCGTGCTCTACGACGAGAACGGCTATCTGCCATTCCGACCGCCGTTCGGACCGGCGGGTTGGCGGTGGGATGTCAACGTCACCGTCTTTAGCGCGATGTCCGCGATCCTGCTGCTGGGCCTAGCCGCGATTTAGGACAGCGCCAGCGCCCCGAGCCGGTCGACTAGCCGATCGCGGTCTGATGTCAGGCCCTTGTAGTCGAGCTGCGCGAGATCGAGCGCCTTGAGCTGGGCGGCGAAAGACGCCGCGAGCTTCGCCCGATCAGGGTGCCTGGCCAGCACGGCGAGCGGGTCGAGATGGATGCGGATGGTGAACAGGATATCGCGTGAAACAGGCAGTTTGCGCAGGGTTTGCCGCTCGACGCGGATGAAGGCATGGGCGTCGATGTCGCCATCGGGAAAGCGCGACGGCCGATTTGTAGCGCGGTCGATGCGCTGCAGGTCGGAAAGCGGATGGTAGAGCGCGTTATCGGACTGGATCGACCAGTTGTAGCGCTCGACGGCCTGCCCCTGGAGGCCATCGAACATCCGGTTGATGAGTTCCGCCGGACGCGTGCCCGGGCCGAAACCCGGCACCGGCGCGTGGATGTCCTGCAGCGGCTTGCCAAATTTTTCCAGGAGCGACCAGGACGAGGGAAAGCAAAGCGAGCCGGCAACCAGCCGCCAGCCGCTGTCACTGCTGCGCATCAGGATGAGGTCTTCCTGGACGAGCTGTGAGGCCTTGGCCAGCGGCGCATCGGCAAGGGAAACAGGCAGACGGTTCGCCGCGCCCGCCACCTCGACGCCTGATCCGCCGAGCCGATGGGTTTCGGGGAACCTCTCCAAGAGATGCGCAGCGAGCAAGTCGAGCACTTCCTGCTGGGCGTCCCGCGTGCCGTTTTCCTCGACGAAAACGCGCTCTGGGATTTCGGCATAGAGCCGGCGCTTTTCGGCGAGATACGGCAGCAGATGGGCGTCGACCTCGATCCAGTCCGCCGGGTCGAGCGGCTTCAGCCCGATACTGAACAGTTTCGACGAGCCGTCATAGGGCGTGTGGGTGGGCGGCGTATGCTCTGGGGGTGTGTGAGTGGGCACAGTCGTCATGTTTCAGGTCAGTCTTGCGGGGATTAGTCCGCGCAGCGAATTGCCGACGAACAGGGACTTGGCGGATTTCAGATCGTCCAAGCTGTAGATTGCTTCGCGGGCGCGGCCTTCATCCAGAAGCTGCGCGCGCAATACACCAGGCAGCAGGCCGCAGTCTAGCCGGGGTGTGACCAGCACGCCGTCGCCGAGATCGGCAAAGACATTGGTGATCGTGCCTTCACAGATCTCGCCGCGCTCGTTGGCCATAAGCACCTCGTCGGCCTGGGTGACGAGATATTCGGCGCGGGCATGCGTGTAGAGCTGTCGTCGGCTGGTCTTGTGGCGCAGCAGCGTGTCGTTCGAATCGAGACTCGTCCGCGCCAGCCGCAGTATCCAGACCTTGTCGGCGGCGAGCGGTTCATAAGGTTGCGCCGAGGCCGTCACCTCACCATCGTGCGACAGGACAAGCCGCGTGCGCATGGCAACGCCGGAACCGCCGGCCGCGCTGCTCAGCGCCTCGCCGACCGTGCCTGGATCACAGTGGAAGCCGAGCTCCGCCGCCGAGCCATAGAGGCGCGCAAGATGACGATCGAAGCGCAGGAAGCCCGAGCCGGGTTCCCAGCGCATGGTCTCGATCAACTGAAAGTCGGCGGTGTTCCCGTCGCGAAGCGCGCTTTCAGCAGACACTCCTGATACTCCTCCTGCGCCGTCGAATCGAAGACGACGCCGCCTCCGACATTGTAGACGGCCTCGCCGCCCGAAAAGAGCGAGATGGTGCGGATCGCCACGGAAAAGCGCATCGGTCCGCCGGGCGCGATCCAGCCTATGGCGCCGCAATAGGCATCGCGGGGCGTGCCTTCCAGGTCGCGCAGGATCTCCATGGCACGGATCTTGGGCGCGCCGGTGATCGAACCGCAAGGAAACAGCGCCGCGAAGATCTGGCGGATAGAGAGACCCGGCAGCAGTTTGGCCCTGACGTCGCTCACCATCTGATGCACGGTCGGGTAGGTCTCGATGCGGAACAGCGCCGGCACGTCCAGCGTACCGACCTCGCTGATCAGCGAGATATCGTTGCGAAGGAGATCGACGATCATCCGGTTTTCGGCCTGGTTCTTCTCGTCATTGCGCAGGAAGATCTTCTGCCGTTCGTCCTCGGCTTTGGTGGCGCCGCGCGGCGCCGTGCCCTTCATCGGATGCGTCTCGATCATGCCCTCGGCGTCGATCTCGAAGAACAGTTCAGGCGAGCGCGACAGCACGATGGGTTCACCGAGCGCGATCAGCGCGCCGTATTTCACCGGCTGACGTTCAGTCAATGCATTGAAGGCGGCCAGCGGCCCGCCCGACCACTGCGCATGCACGGGAAAGGTCAAATTGCCCTGGTAGCAATCACCTTGCCGGATGTGCTGGTGCAGCCGCGAGAAGCGTTTTTCATAATCCTCGGGCGACCACGTCGCACGGGCGTCGAAGATCGGGCCGTTGGTCGCCGTGGTGTCGCGCGGCGGCACCGCCTCTTCGACCGGGGCATCGAAAACCCCAAGGCACACGAGTGGGGAGCGGCGTCCGTTAGGCAGCAGGGGAACGAGCTTGGGTTCGAGCAGGTAGCCCGCCTCATACGAGAAATAGCCGGCAAGCCATTTGCCTGCATCATGCGCGGCTTGTGCTGCTTCCAGAGCCGGCCCGAAATCCCCTGCTTCGTGCGCCACGATGATATCGGCCGGCCGGTCGAAAACGAGCTGGCGCGCGCTTTTGTCATTGCGAAAAATTGCGGCGGGCAGGGACATGGGCACCGAATGCTGCGGTCAATGAAGCCATCAACCGCTCTATATGGGGTGCCGCCCGCGCGCAATCGAGGGAACGGCACGCTGCCTCTTAAAGCCGACCTTAGGGCCAACTCAGGAACCAAGAGCAAACGGCGGCGCCGATATGGCGCCGCCGCTTGCAATCGTCAATATTCGCGAGCGATCAGCTGTTGCCGGTGGTTCCGGCTGTTGGAAACTGCTTGGCGAATTCCTTCTCGTTGCCGGAGGCGAGCAGCTTGGCCTGCTCGATCCAGCGTTCGCGCGCGATACGGCCGTCGAAATTCATGACGTCCTCGATCCGTTTGATATCGGCCGCGGTCCAGGACGCGATCTGGGCGAAGTTGGTGACGCCTTGCGCCTTGAGCAGCTTCTCGTTGACCGGACCGATACCGATCAGCCGGCGCAGATTGTCGGGCTTGCCGGATGCTGGGCCGGCTGCTGGCTTGGCTGTTGTTGCAGGCTTGCTCGTCGCGGATTTGGCTGGAGCCGAGGCTTTGGTGGCGGCGGGTTTCGCCGCCGGCTTGGCAGAGACCGCCTTGGCAGAGACCGGCTTGGCAGAGACCGCTTTCGCAGCGGCGGCCGGTTTAGCCGGCGCGGGCTTTGTGGCGGCGGCCGGCGCGAGGGTCGACATCAGGGCCGCCGGCGCCTGGCTTGCCGGCTTTGCCGCGCTGCTTCCGGCGGCAGGTGCGGCCGGCGCGTCGCGCAGCCGGCGCTCGAGGTCGGCGCGGGTCTTGCCGCATGCATCGAGTTCGCCGGTCAGGCGGTCGCTGTCGGTGCGCAGCCTGTCGCGTTCGCTGCGTGTACGGTCGAGGTCGCCGCGCAAGCTGTCGAGTTCACCGCGCAGGCGCCCCCAAAGGAACCAACCGACCAACACGCCTATCAGGAACGCCAGGACCACGTAGAAAAAAGTGCCCATTGTCTCTCTCCAGTCAGATCCGTCTGCCGTGGGTCATGACCTTCGGCGAAGGACTACTCTTGGTGGTTCCGCGGTAAGCAGAACAGCCGGCTTCGGTTCGAGCTGCGGCGATCGGCTTTGCTTGCCCATGGCCAACGGCCGTTGTCGCGTTCGCCTGAGCGCCACGGCCGGCTGAGATTTCTCCTCGCCGATCCGCATGCGCTCCGGCTGAGCTTGGAGCGAAGGCTATCATAGAGCTTGTGGAAAGCTATCGGAAAACTTCGGTGGAGAGTACTTCAAGAACAGATATTTAGGGCGATAGTAGAGCTGTCCCAACATGCATTCCGGCTAAACTGTTAGAGCGACGCCTGAGGGACGCATCTCAGGTGTCGAGCGCTTCCAGCTCGTCGATCAGGCCACTGATGACGCCAAGTCCGATCTGCCAGAAGGCGGGATCGGTTGCGTCGAGCCCGAAGGGTGCCAGAAGCTCGGAATGATGCTTGGTGCCGCCCGCGCGCAGCATTTCGAAATACTTGTCCTGAAAGCCGCGCTCGGCGTTCTGGTAGACGGCGTAGAGCGAGTTCACCAGGCAGTCCCCGAAAGCATAGGCATAGACATAAAAGGGCGAATGGATGAAGTGCGGGATGTAGGTCCAGAACACCTCGTAGCCTTCGCGCAGTTTGATAGCGGGACCCAGACTTTCGGCCTGCACTTCGAGCCAGAACTGGCCGAGCCTGTCGGAGGTTAGCTCGCCGTTCTTGCGTTCGGCATGCACCTTGCGTTCGAATTCATAGAAGGCGATCTGGCGCACGACCGTGTTGATCATGTCCTCGACCTTCTGGGCGAGCATGGCCTTGCGCTCGCGCCTGTCGGTGGTCTGGTCGAGCAGCGAGCGGAAGGTCAGCATCTCGCCGAAGACGGATGCCGTCTCGGCCAGCGTCAGTGGCGTCGAGGCCATCAGCGCACCCTGGCCGCTGGCCAGCACCTGATGCACGCCATGGCCAAGTTCGTGCGCCAGCGTCATCACATCGCGCGGCTTGCCCATGTAGTTGAGCAGCACATAGGGATGCGCCGACGGCACGGTCGGATGCGCGAAGGCACCGGGCGACTTGCCCGGACGCACCGGCGCGTCGATCCAGTTGCGGTCGAAGAAGGTTCGCGCGATCTCCGCCATGTCGGGCGAAAAGCGCTGATAGGCGGACAGCACGGTGTTCCTGGCCTCGTCCCAGCCGATGATCGCCTGGGGCGTATCCGGCAACGGCGCGTTGCGGTCCCAGTGGTTCATCACCTCCATGCCCAGCCAGCGCGCCTTCATCGCGTAGTAGCGGTGCGACAGGCGCGGATAGGCATCGCGCACGGCGGACGCCAGGGCATCCACCACGCTGCGCTCGACGCGGTTGGCGAGATGGCGTGAATCGGCGATGTCCTCGAAGCCGCGCCAGCGGTCGGATATTTCCTTGTCCTTGGCCAGCGTGTTGGTGATCAGCGTGAAGGTGCGCAAATTTTTGCGGAAGGTCGTGGCCAGCGCCTCGGACGCCCGGCGGCGCACCTCGCTATCGGCGTCCTGCAGGCGGTTCAGCGCAGGCTCCAGCGTCAGTTCCTCGCCGTCGATGTCGAACCGAAGGTCGGTCATCGTCTCGTCGAACAGGCGGTTCCAGGCGCCGCGCCCGGTGATCGATTTTTCGTGGAAGAGCTGCTCGACGCGGTCCTCGAGCTGGTAGGGCTTGTCCTTGCGCAGATCGAGCACCCACGGCCGATAGTGGCCGAACGTCGGATCGCCGGCGAGCGCGCCTTCGATGGCGGCATCGTCGATCAGGTTGAGTTCGAGCGCAAAGAACAGAAGATGCGCGCTGGCGTCGGTCATCTTCTCCTGGATATCGCCATAGAGCTTGGCGCGCTGCGGATCGGCGGTGTTGCCGGCATAGACCAGTCCCGCATAGGAGACGATGCGGCCGATCAGTTCCTCCAAGGCCTCGTAGGCGACAAGCGCCTCGCCCAGCCTGCCGGCGCTGCCGCGCTCGGCCTCGGCGGCCAGCGTGCCCTTCCAGCGGCTCTCGAAGCTGATCGCATCAGTGGCGGCCTTGGCGATGTCGCGCTTCAGTTCCGGCGCATCCATGCCGACATAGAGATCGGAAAGGTTCCACTCCGGCAGGTCGCCAAGCTCGGCCGCGCCCTGACTGGACGCTGGCGCCGCAAGCTGCCGAGCAGAAACCATGTGCCCAGAGACCATGTGCATTGCCGACACCTTCCGTGGCCGAGGTTCAAGGGGAAACGAGAAGCCGGTCAAATCCTAAGGAATTCATTCACCGGGTTTTTTGAAACCTTATTTAGAACCCTGTGCCAAGATGGTCCACAGGGCAGAATTCCTCGGGCGGGCAGTCGTACCAGTCATGACAGGTTCCATACTCATAGTCGATGACGATCCCGTGCAGCGCCGGCTGCTCGAAGCGGCGGTGACGCGGTTCGGTTACACGGCAATCGTTGTCGACGGCGGCGCGGCCGCTCTCGATATGCTCGACGGGCCCAGCGCCCGCGAGGTTTCGGTGGTCATCCTCGATCTGGTCATGCCCGGTCTCGACGGCATCGGCGTGCTGAAGGCGATGCGCGAGCGCGACATAAATGTCCCGACCATCGTGCAGACCGCGCAGGGGGGCATCGAGACCGTGGTCTCGGCGATGCGCCACGGCGCCTTCGATTTCGTCGTCAAGCCGGCGTCTCCCGACAGGCTGCAAGCGTCGATCGGCAATGCGCTCAAGGTCGAGGCCGTCGAGGGCGAGGTCAAGCGCACGTCGCGCCGACGCAGCGGCCTTCTGACCTTCAAGGACATGATCACGCACAGCCCGGCCATGGACAGGGTGATCCGCCTCGGCCAGAAAGCGGCGGCATCCAACATTCCGATCCTGATCGAGGGCGAGTCCGGCGTCGGCAAGGAGCTGGTGGCGCGCGCCATCCAGGGCAGCGGCGACCGCCGCTCGAAACCCTTCGTCACCGTCAATTGCGGCGCCATTCCCGACAATCTGGTCGAATCGATCCTGTTCGGCCACGAGAAGGGTTCGTTCACCGGCGCCACCGACAAGCACACCGGAAAATTCGTCGAAGCGCATTCGGGAACCCTGTTTCTCGACGAGATCGGCGACCTGCCACTCGACGTCCAGGTCAAGCTGTTGCGCGCCGTGCAGGACGGTGAGGTCGACCCGGTCGGCGGACGCTCGACCGTCAGGGTCGACATCAGGCTAATTTCGGCGACGCACCGCAACCTCCTGCAGCAGGTCAAGGACGGCAAGTTCCGCGAGGATCTGTTCTATCGGCTGAACGTCTACCCGATCTTCGTGCCGCCGCTGCGCGACCGCCGCGACGACATCCCCTACCTGGTCACCCATTTCATGGAAAAGGTGGCGCCGGCCGACCCGCGTCATCGCCTGCAAGGCATTTCGGCCGCAGCGCTCGCCGTGCTGCAGGCCTATGACTGGCCCGGAAACATCCGGCAGCTCGAAAATGCCGTCTTCAGGGCGTCGGTGCTTTGCGAAGGCGATGTGCTGACCACGGAGGACTTCCCGCAGATCCGGGCGCAGGTGGAAGGCACCGTCAACCTCGATACTGACGGCGGTGTGCTGTCGCCGTCCCTGTCTCCGGAGGGTCGCGATGAAGAAGCCTTGCCCGGCGAGGGTAGCCCGGCAACCGCGTCCGATCCGCCGGCCCGGCTGCAGCCTCGCTTCGGCACGTTGCGGGCGCTCGACGAACGCGGCAATGTGCGTGCGCTGGCCGATGTCGAACTCGAAATGATCAAGCTCGCCATCGATCACTACAACGGCCAGATGAGCGAAGTCGCCCGTCGACTCGGCATCGGTCGCTCGACGCTCTATCGCAAGCTCAAGGAATACGGCATCGACCCCGAAACCGGCCGCGTCGACCGACTCGCTTCCTGAGGCACAAGGCCGGCGCCAGCTTGCAATGCCACAACAGGCCGTATACCGGGCCTTTGGCGGATTGTGGCGGGCCTATGGGCGGCTCTGTTCACGCATTAAGGCTAACGGTAACAGATCGTGTTCCGAACGAAGGCGGAAACATGATCTAAACCAGCGGTTTACCAAGAAACCCTGTGAACAATTTTTGACTGGATATCGCCACGGTGTTACCGCATTTCGGCTTCAATAAGCGATGATTAACCATTAGGATCGATATTCGGATGTGATAACGACACATCCGTTTGGACAAATCCGGGGACAAACGGCAGCCTGCAGGGCCTTTTGATTTGAACAGAATCGAACGACACACAAACGGGCGGCATCATCATTTGAGCGTCTGGCCGAAATGGCTGGCGGTGTTGATTGTCGCTTTTGGTTTTGTTGCCGCGGCTGCGAGCGGAGCCAGCGCCGAAACACGGTCGCTGAAGCTTTATCATCTCCACACCCATGAGAAGGCCGAGATCGTCTACAAGCGCAACGGCCGCTACGTTCCCGAGGGTCTCAGGAAGATCAACATCATTTTGCGCGACTGGCGTCGCAACGAGCCGACCAAGATGGATCCGCGTCTGCTGGATCTGGTCTGGGAGGCATATCGGGAAGCAGGTGCCACGGACTACATCCAGGTCGTCTGCGGCTATCGTTCGCCGTCGACGAACTCGATGCTGCGCGGCCGCAGCAGGGGCGTCGCCGAGAAGAGCCAGCACATGCTCGGCAAGGCGATGGATTTTTACATCCCCGGCGTGCCGCTGAAGAAGCTGCGTAACATCGGTCTCAAGATGCAGGGCGGCGGCGTCGGCTACTATCCGTCATCCGGTTCGCCGTTCGTCCACATGGATGTCGGCAATGTGCGCCATTGGCCGGGTATCAGCCGGCAGGAACTGGTCAGCCTGTTCCCCAATGGCAAGACGCTGCATGTGCCGAGCGACGGCAGGCCGCTGCCCGGCTTTGAGCAGGCGCTCGCCTCCTACAAGGCGCGCAAGGGTTCAGGCTCGCCGGCGATCGAAATGGCCAGTGCTGGCGGCAGCAGCAAGAAGTCAGGTGGCTTCCTGTCGGCTTTCTTTGGCGGCGGCGGCGACGACGAGGCCGACGACAGCGCCGATGTGCAGACCGCTTCGGCCGCCCCCCCGCCCAAGGCGAGAAACCTGAAGCCGGCAGCGGCAGCCAAGACCAGCAACCTCCCGGGCATTGCCATCGTGGCGCCGGAGAATGCGCGGCGCGCCGAGATTCCGCAGGTGACCGAGCAGCAGGCTCCGGAGCCGGAAGAGGACACGCCGGAGACGATCATCGCGGCATTGCCGGCCCGAAGCATTCCGCTGCCGGATTTCGCACCGCGGCCGAAAGCCGATGTCGGCGCTCAGCAGCCTGAGAACGTTCCTTTTGCGATGGCGGAGGCGACAGCCACCACCGAGCAGGCCGTGGCGACCGCGCATGCGCCGGCGAGCGTTCCTTTCGGCTTGGCCGATGCAACGGCTTCGGCTAATCCGGCCCAGATCGCGGTCAACAACATACCGTTGCCGACATGGCGTCCCGACAATTCGCTGCCGGCCGCTCTGGCTGCGCCGCCCAGCAAGGATGTGCTGATGGCGCTGGCCGAGACGGCTGATCAAGGCAAGACCGCGACCGATGCGTTCTCGGTGCTGCCGACGGCGCGGCCCGAGATGGCCAGGCCGGATGCGGTCAAGGCCGTGCTCGACGAGGCCAATGCACAGGTCGGTGCGGCCGATTACCAGCTTGCTTCCTTGTCCGGATCCGAGCCGCGTTCGGCGTTCAACGATCCGGGCACCAACGCCGCATCGCCGCGCGATGCTGTCGTTGCCCGTCCGGCCGGTTCCGATCCGGCCGCCGCGATCGGCGCCGGCGTCAAGACGACCCGCAAGGAATCGAGAGCCACCGCCCGCGACCTGAAGCCAGGCCCCAAGGCCATGGTGGTTGCAGCCGCACCGCAGGCCGCCCGCTGGGCGCTGACCAGCGGCGAGCATGTCGCCACCGTTTCAAGCGCGACGACGGCGCCGGGCTACGCCTACAGCATCGTGCACACGCCGCCGAGCGAGGTCTACACGGCCGGCTTCCAGCCGAGCAGCCAGGTGGCCGATGCCAATCGCTTCACCGGCAACGCCGTCAAGTTCATGTCGGTGGCCCGCTTCCAGACCAAGTGACGGCAAATCAATCGACAAAGCCGCGCCGGGCAACCAGCGCGGCTTTTTGTTGTTCAGCGAACCGGGCCAGCCCGCACGGTCACGCGCGGCTGAACTTCTCGTGAAGCCGGAACGGTCGGCCTATTCCCCGGGTTAATGTAGGTTCGTTCAAACCCGGGGAGATCCATGAAGAACATCCTATTGGCATCGGTCATCGCATTGGCAACCGCTTCGGCGGCCATCGCCCCTACGCAGGCCGAGACCATTGTCGTCAAGACTCATGACCGTATGCACATGAAGAAGCATTGCCGGACCAAGGTGGTCACAAGCTGGAAGCATCACCACAGGGTGGTTGAAAAGGTTCGGGTCTGTAGCTGATCCGGTTCGGAGCCGATTTGGCAAACCCGGTCGACGCGAGTCGGCCGGGTTTTTTCGTGCCGTGGCCGAAGCCTTATTTCGCAAGCTTGCTCGCCGCGCGCGCCAGGGCTTCGATCTCGTCCCACTTGCCGGCCTTGACGAGGTCGTCGGGCGCCACCCAGGAACCGCCGACGCAGACCACGTTGGGCAGGCTTAGATAGTCAGCCGCGTTCTTGGCCGAGATGCCGCCGGTCGGGCAGAATTTCACATCGGCGAGCGGTGAGGCGAAGGCCTTCAGCGAAGCGATGCCGCCCGACTGCTCGGCCGGGAAGAATTTCAGGAAGCGCAAGCCGGCTTCCCGCGCGGCCATGATCTCGCCGGGTGTGATGGCGCCGGGCAGCAACGGAACATCGCTGCCGGCGGCTGCCGACAGAAGCTCGCGGGTGATGCCGGGGCTGACGATGAAGCGCGAGCCCGCGGCAGCCGCCTCTTCGAACTGCCTGGCATTGAGAATGGTGCCGGCGCCGACGATGGCGTCCTCGACTTCACCAGCGACCCGCCGGATCGCTTCCAGCGCATCGGCGGTCCTCAGCGTGATCTCGATTGCCGGCAGGCCGCCGCGCGCCAGCGCGCGCGCCAGCGGCACGGCATTGGCGACATCAGAGATCTTCAGCACCGGGATGACCGGCTGGCCGTTGAGGAGCGACAGGAGTTTTTCGGTCTTGCTGGGCATGTGTCTCTCCGTGGCGTGGGACAATTCAACCGATTAGCAGAAGGCCGTTTTCCTGTCCACGAAACCGGCCGTGTCGCGATGTCACGCGTCGCCCATGCTCGCCAGGCTTAGCTCACAAAGGCGGCTGTCAGCTCGGCGGTGTCGGCAGTTTTGTTTCAGGATAGGAATTTTTTCTTGACTCCCTGACCTCAGCTATGGTACAAATTCGCCCATGGTGCAGATTTGCGCCAGTGACCTCCGAACAGGATGCTTGCTCTGCCTTGAATCGGCTTTCGTGAGCGTTTAGTGGCTTCGGCAATGACATCCCTTCCGCCCTTCCGCGTCGCAGCGCTCTATCGGTTTGCCCGGCTCGACGCTTTCGAAGAACTGCGCGCGCCGCTCGCCGCCTTCTGCTGCGGGCGCGGCATCAAGGGCACGCTGCTTCTGGCGCATGAAGGCATCAACGGCACCGTCGCCGGCAGCGAGACGGCAATTGCCGAACTGATCCTGTACCTTGAAGCCATCGAAGGGCTGGCTGGCCTCGAGGTCAAGTACAGCGCAGCCGCGGACATGCCGTTCCACCGCATGAAGGTGCGGCTGAAGCGCGAGATCGTTACCATGGGTGTCGACGACATCGATCCTTCGAAAAGTGCCGGCACCTATGTCGCGCCGGCCGACTGGAACGCGCTGATTTCGCAGCCCAGCACTGTCATCATCGACACGCGCAACGCCTACGAGGTGTCGATCGGCACATTCAGGGGTGCGATCGACCCGGCCACCGCAAGCTTCCGCGAGTTCCCGGCCTGGGTGGAGGCGCACCGGGGGGCGTTCGAAGGTCGCAAGGTGGCGATGTTCTGCACCGGCGGCATACGCTGCGAAAAGGCAACCGCCTATGTCAAATCGCTCGGCTTCGAGGATGTCTTTCATCTCAAGGGCGGCATCCTCAAATACCTTGAAGAGGTTCCGGCCGAACAGAGCCTCTGGCAAGGCGAGTGCTTCGTCTTCGACGAGCGCGTTTCGGTGTCGCACGGCCTCGCCGAGGGCGAAGCGGAACTGTGCCGGGCCTGCCGCCACCCGCTGACACCGGGCGACCTGACGTCGCCCAAATTCGCCGCCGGTATTTCCTGCCCGCATTGTTTCGATGCGCGTTCGGACGAGGACCGCCAGCGTTATGCCGAGCGCCAGCGCCAGGTCGAGCTTGCGCAGGCGCGGGGCAGAGAGCCGCATATCGGCTCCTGATCCAGGCATCGAGCTGCTGCAAAGCGGCCGCTGTCATTGCAATGTCAAGTTTCGGGACTTACGTCTTCGACGTTCGAAACCTGCCCGTTCGGCCGGGCAAATCCTGGAGGCACTGAATGTTCGATCCCAAGAAGCTTCTCGACGATCTGCTCGGCTCGCAAATCCCCGGCACCAGCGGCACCGTTCGCGACAAGGCGGGGCAGGCCGTGCAGATGGCCAAGGACAATCCGCTGGCCGCCGGCGCACTGGCCGCCGTGCTACTTGGAACTGGTGCCGGTCGTAACGTAACGGGCGCCGCGGTGAAGCTTGGCGGACTGGCTGCCATCGGCGGTCTCGCCTACAAGGCCTACCAGAACTACAAGGCCGGCAACGCACCCGCCGAAGCACCGGCGGCCGGCGAACCGGAATTGCTGCCGCCGCCCAAGGACACCGCCTTCCACCCGTCGCAGGCGCCGCAAGGCGAGGACGAATTCACGCTGACCCTGATACGGGCGATGATCTCGGCGGCGAAGGCCGATGGCCATATCGACGATGAAGAGCGCCAGAAGATCGCCGGCAAGCTCAGCCTGGCCGGCATAGACTCCGATGCCGAAAAGTTCCTGATGGCGGAGCTGGCAAGCCCGCTCGACCTCGACACGCTGGTGGCCGGCGCCAAGACCGACGCGCAGAAGCTCGAACTCTACACGGCATCGCGCCTGACCATCGATCCCGACACCCGCGCCGAGCGTGGCTATCTCGACCTGCTTGCAGGCCGGCTCGGCCTGCCGGACGCGCTGGTCGACCATGTCGAGGCAACGGTTTCGGCGGCCAAGGTGCCGGCCAAGGCAGGGACATCACCCAATCCGCGCTGGTAGGCCAAAACGGCACAGGAGGCACTTTCCGGGTTAACCTCTCGTTAACCCAGCAAGCGCATCATTCAACACAGTCGGATCGGCTTTTCCTCCTCCCAAGCCCGGTTCAGATCAGGGGCGGTCGCCAATGGCCGCCCTTTTTGTCGGCCCGATCGGATGGACACGCTTGCCATCGCCGCCGTCATTTGCGATGCCTTCCTTTTTCGAGCCAAAACCCGAAAATCAGTCGAGCAAGCGCAGCTCTGCCGGAGGACAACAGCCATGACCGAGCAAAGAACCGCCATCGTCACCGGGGCCGGCACGGGCATCGGCAAGAGCGTCGCCACGGCGCTGCTCAAGAACGGCTGGAACACGGTATTTTGCGGGCGCCGCAAGTCGGTGCTGGACGCTGCGGTCGCCGAGGCCGGCCGCACCGACGCCAAGGCCTTGGCGGTAGCCTGCGATATCAGCAAGGCAGGCGAGGTCGACGATCTGTTCGAGACCGTGGCGGCGGCCTTCGGCCGTGTCGACCTGCTCTTCAACAATGCCGGCATGGGCTACAAATCGGCGCCAATCGACGAGATACCGGTCGAAGTGTGGAACGATATCGTCGGCGTCAATCTCACCGGTTCGTTCCTGTGTGCCCGTGCCGCCTTTGGCGCCATGCGCAAGCAGAAGCCGATGGGTGGCCGCATCATCAACAACGGTTCGGTGTCGGCCTATACGCCGCGCCCGGGCTCGGTGCCCTACACGGCGACCAAGCATGCCATCACCGGGCTGACCAAGACGCTGGCGCTGGACGGAAGACCCTATGACATTGCCTGCGGGCAAATCGACATCGGCAACGCGCTGACCGACATGGCGCAGCCGATGACGGTCGGCGTGCCGCAGGCCAACGGCTCGATATCAGCCGAAGCGGTGATGGACGTTCAGCACGTTGCCGACGCCGTTGTCCACATGGCCAGCCTGCCGCTCGACGCCAACGTGCTGTTCATGACGGTGATGGCGACCAAGATGCCGTTCGTCGGGCGTGGATAGTTATTTCCCAGCCAACGGCACGCCCGGCAGGTAGAGCGCGATTGGACGGATTTCGTAGATGGCGGTCGGATTAACGCGGCGCAGGTCGCGGGCGATAACGATCGCATCGTCACGTGTCGCGCAGTCGACGACATAGAGACCGAGGAGTTGCTCCTTCGTCTCGGCGAACGGCCCGTCAAAAACGGTTCCGTCGCCCGGTCCGCGCAAGGTGCAGGCCGACTGGGTCGCCCCAAGCCGCGCCGATGGGCCAAGATTGCCTTCCCGGTAAAGCCGATCGTTAATTTCGAGCAGGTCGACCATCAATGCCGCGTCCTGCTCCGGCGTCAGCGCGGTGATGGCTCCTTCCACATGGTAGGCGAGGATGGCGTAAAACATCGAGTCACCTTCTGTCGTGATTGCAAACATCCAGCGCCGGTCGCTAGGCCCGACAGCCTCACTTGCCCAGGAACGCTCCGATCCGCTCCAGTGCCCGCAAGATGTTCTCCTCGGAGTTGGCGTAGGAGAGCCTGATATAGCCTTCGCCGAGAATGCCGAAATCGGGGCCGCCGATCAATGCCACGCCGGCCTCGTCGAGCAGCGTCGAAGCGAGCTTCTTTGCTTTCCAGCCGGTCTTCGAGACGTTGGGGAAGGCATAGAACGCGCCCTTGGGCGTGATGCAGGTAATGTTGGGCAGGGCGTTCAATCCCTCGACCACGATCTTCCTGCGGCGGTCGAAAGCGCGCATCATCTTGTCGACATCGTCCTGCGGGCCGTCGATGGCCGCGATGCCGGCAAACTGGCTCGGCGCGTTGACGCAAGACCAGCAATTGACCGCCAGCTTGCGCACCTTGTCGTAGAGGTGAGCGCCCTTGTCGCCATTCGGCCAGATCGACCAGCCCATGCGCCAGCCGGTCATCGCCCAGGTCTTCGACCAGCCATTGAGCACGATCAGCCGGTCGCGGATCTCGGGAAAGCCAAGCAGCGAGCAATGCGTCTCGCCGTCATAGGTCATCACGTCGTAGATTTCGTCGGAGAGGATGGCGACCTGGGGATGCGCCTCCAGCCCCTTGACCAGCTTCTCGATCTCGGCCCGCGGCGTGACGCCGCCGGTCGGGTTGGCAGGTGAGTTGAGGATCAACAGCCTGGTCTTCGAGGTGATCAGCGCCAGCGTCTCCTCGGCGGAGAAGGCAAAGCCGTTTTCCTCGCGCATGGGTACTGGAATAGGTGCCGCACCGGTGAACTCGATCATCGAGCGGTAGATGGGGAAGCCCGGATCGGGATAAAGGATCTCGGCGCCAGGCTCGCCGAACATCAGGATCGCGGCGAACATGGTCGGCTTGCCGCCGGGCAGGATCATCACCGTTTCAGGCGATATCTCGACGCCGGTGGTGGTCAGCGTGCGCCGCACCACCGCCTCGCGCGTTGCCAGCAGGCCATTGGCCGGCGTGTAGCCGTGATGGCCGTCGCGCAGCGCCTTGATCGCCGCCTCGACGATGTGCTGCGGCGTCTTGAAGTCGGGCTGGCCGATGCCGAGATTGACGATGTCGCGGCCCTGTTGGGCCAGTGCTGTTGCCCGTGCCAGCACCGCGAAGGCATTTTCCTCGCCGAGACGGTCGAAAGCCGAAATCGTGTGGAGCATTTTTCCCGTCCGTGTGGTTCTTGCTGTTGGGTCGCGTTTTTGTGAGCTTCGGCTGGCAAAAGTCAAACGGATTGGAGCTTTCGGTGACGGAAAATCTGAAAGATTGGCAACCGCGCCCGCGGCCCGAACGCAAGGCCATCGACGGAAGCTATGTCCGGCTTGAGCCGCTGAGCGCCGCAAAACACGGCGATGAGCTCTATGAGGCGTCTTCCGTGTCCGATGTCGATGGCCGCTTCGCCTGGCTGCCCGACTATCCGCCTGAAACCCGCGTTGCCTTCCAACCCTGGCTGGACAAGGTCGAGGCCAGCGAGGATCCGCTGTTCTTTGCCGTCATCGACAAGGCCAGCGGCAAGGTCGCCGGGCGCCAGACCCTGATGCGCATCGATCCGGCCTACGGCGTCATCGAGATCGGCAACATCTATTGGGGTCCGCTCATCTCGCGCAAGCCGGGAGCGACCGAAGCGCAGTTCCTGTTCATGAAATACATCTTCGACGAACTCGGCTATCGCCGCTACGAATGGAAGTGCAACAACCGCAACGAGCCGTCGAAGCGGGCCGCCGAACGGTTCGGCTTCAAGTTCGAGGGCATTTTCCGCCAGCATCTGATCGTCAAGGGTGAAAACCGCGATACGGCATGGTATTCGATCATCGACAAGGAGTGGCCAGCCTTAAGCAAAGCCTATGAAGCGTGGCTCGATCCGGCCAATTTCGATAGCGACGGCCAGCAGAAGCGACGGCTTGAGGATTGTCGCGCGCAGTTCGGTGCGTGAGATCAGGCGCGTAACGGGAGTTGCCATTGGCCCACACCCACGATCACAGCGGGCATGATCACACTGGGCACGATCATGGGCCGGGTCATGTGCATGGCTCGACCGACAAGAAACGCGTGCTTATCGCGGCCTGCCTGACCGGCGGCTTCATGGTCGCCGAAGCGCTTGGCGGTATCCTCACCGGGTCGCTGGCGCTGCTGGCCGATGCAGGCCACATGCTCGCCGATTCGATCGCGCTCGGCCTTGCCTGGTACGCGTTTCATCTCGCGGGACGTCCGGCGACCGTTCGCCTCACCTATGGCTTCGGCAGGGTCAAGACGCTGGTGGCCTATACAAACGGCATTGCCATCTTCGTCATCGCGCTGTGGATCGTCTACGAGGCCTGGGGGCGGCTGCAGGCGCCGGCGCCGGTGCTTGGTGGGCCGATGCTGGTGGTGGCGATCCTCGGCCTGCTGGTCAATATCGGCTCCTTCCTGGTGCTGCATGGCGGCGACCGCGAGAACCTGAACATGCGCGGCGCCATCCTGCATGTGCTGGGCGATCTGCTCGGCTCAGCCGCCGCCATCGCGGCGGCGTTGGTCATTCTGACGACCGGCTGGACGCCGATCGACCCGATCCTGTCGGTCCTGGTCTCGCTGCTGATCCTGTATACGGCGTGGTCGCTGATGCGCGCCGCCGCCCATGTCCTGCTCGAGGGTGTGCCACCCAGCCTCGACCGCGATCTGATCGCCAGGGACATCGAAGCGACGGTCCGGGGCGTCCGCGAAGTGCATCACATGCATGTCTGGTCGCTCGACGGAACCAGCAACATGGCGACGCTGCATGCCTGTCTCGACGAGGGCGTCGACGCGCACCAGGCGGTCAGCGCCGTCAAGAAGCGGCTTGCCAGCGAGCACGGCATCAGCCATGCCACCGTGGAACCGGAATTCGGACAGTGCGCCGACGATAGCCACGAGCACGGCCACGGGCACGGGCATGAAGCGGCCGCGCACCACGACCACCATCACTAGGACCGATCGATTGGTCCTGCCTCAGGAGTTCCAAACCTTGAAAACCAGCTTGATGAACGCCCACTGCCCGGACGCGTCATGATGGATCGTGACACCAGGAATGCGGCCATCGCAGCGGTGTGGATCATGCTTCTGTTCGGCATCGGCGCCTACTATCTGCCGACCGTGATGCTGGCCCTCGGCAGCCTTTCGACCGTGCTGGCCGGCGCCTTCGGCATCGTCTTCGTGCTAGCGTTTTTCTCGGTGTTCTGGCTGCGCGCGCGCAACCAACGCAAAAACCAGGGTAAATAGGCAAGGGATTTTCGACATGCGCATTCTGATCACCGGCGCCGCGGGCATGGTCGGCCGCAAGCTCATCGCCCGGCTGGCCAAGGACGGCATGCTGCGCGGCGGCAAGATCACCGCGCTCGACCTGCACGATATCGTGCCGCCGCAGGCGCCGGTCATGGACGGGGTCAGCATCACCCTCCACACCAGCGATCTTGCCGAGGCGGGTGCCACCGAACGCCTGGTCGCATCGCGCCCCGATGTCGTCTTCCATCTCGCCGGCATCGTGTCCGGCGAGGCGGAGGCGAATTTCGAACTCGGCTACCGCGTCAATCTCGACGGCACGCGGGCGCTGTTCGATGCCATCCGCCTGGCGGGCTTTGCACCGCGTGTCGTCTTCACCTCGTCGATCGCGGTGTTCGGTGCACCGTTCCCGGATGTCATACCCGATGACTTCCATCCGACGCCGCTGACCTCCTACGGCACGCAGAAGCAGATGAGCGAAGCGCTGCTGGCCGACTATTCCAGGCGCGGTTTCTTCGACGGCATCGGCATCCGGCTGCCGACCATCTGCGTGCGGCCCGGCAAGCCGAACAAGGCGGCGTCCGGCTTCTTCTCAGGCATCATCCGTGAGCCCTTGAGCGGCCACGAGGCGATCCTGCCGGTGCCGCGCTCCGTCGTGCACACCCACGCCAGCCCGCGTTCGGCGGTCAATTTCCTGATCCATGCGGCCCAGATCGATGGCGCCGCCGTCGGGCCGCGCCGCAACCTGACGATGCCCGGCGTCGCCGTCTCCGTCGGCGAGCAGATCGAGGCGCTGGAAAGTATCGCCGGGCCGAAGGCGGCGAGCCTGATCCGCGAGGAGCCGGACGAAACGATCTGGGCGATCGTCAAGGGCTGGCCGACAAGGTTCGAGGCGCGGCGCTCAAGGGAACTCGGCTTTGTCGCCGAAAAGAGTTTCGACGAGATCATCCGCGCGCATATCGAGGATGAGCTGGGCGGCAAGATCGCGAGTTAAATCCGCAGCACCACGGTGGGGAAAATCACCCGCCTGACGCCAGGCTTGCCGACAAAAGCAACAGTCCGAACAGGAACACGAAGGCGGCGCCGCCGATCTCGACGATCGAGTGGATGCGGTTGCCCATGCGGCCGTCTCCGGCGAAGTACACCGCCCAGTTCTTGGCGGTCACCGCAAGTGTGGCCAGCGCCGAGACGGTGATCGCGGTCCCCAGCGACATCGCCAGCACCGACAGCAGACCGCCGAGCCAGAGCCCGTTGAGAAGCGCGAAGCTGAGCACGATCAGCGCCCCGGAGCAGGGGCGGATGCCGACCGCCGCCACCGCCGACCAGGCCGTGCGCCAGTCGAAGCGATCGCCCGACAGCAGGGCCGGGTCGGGCGCATGCGAATGGCCGCAGGTATCGCAGACCTCGCCCGCCGCGTGATCGTGTGTGCCATGATCATGGCCGTGCGCACCATGGTCGTAATGATCGTGCGAATGGCTGTGCGCATGGTCGTGATCGTCATGCGCGTGCAGGGCGTGCGAATGGCCATGGGCCGCATGCGAATGACCTGCATGCGAATGGCCACCATGAGAATGGCCGGCGTGCGCCGCCGACAGGCTGTAGGCTGGACCTTTGCCGAACAGGCGCAGGACGGCAGGGCCGAGCTTGCGCCACAGCAGCCAGGCGCCGAACAGGGTGACGAAGACAAAGCTCATGACCTCCATGAACCAGGCCGCGTCCGTCATCGACACGGAGGTGCCGCGCAGGACGAAATAGGCGACTCCCATCACCGCGACCGCTGTGAGGCCTTGCAGCAGCGCCGAGATGAAGGACAGCAGGATGCCGCGGCGTAGTGCCACTTCGTTGGCGACCATGTAGGACGAGATCACCGCCTTGCCGTGACCGGGGCCGGCGGCATGGAAGATGCCGTAGGCGAAGGACAGGCCGACGAGTATCCAAATCTTGCTGCCGTCCTGGCGCATCGCCTTCATCGCGGTTGCCAGCGCGCGATAGAATTCCTGCTGCCGCAGATTGATCCACATCAGGATGTGGGCGAAGGGGCCGGTGCTGGGCGCGATGCCGTCATTGACGCCGATGCCGAGCGAACTCTGAGCATGGGCGGAGTTGGCAAAATGCATCATGGCAACAGTGAGGGCTAACAGGCCGAATGCCAAACGCAGGGACGGTTTCGTCACCGGTTTCATCCTTCTGGCTGACAGGTCAGTTCGAGCTTGGTGGCAAAGATCTTGCTCATGTCGGTGCCGGTCGGATCGTTGAAGAAGGCATCGGTAAGGGTCTTCTGGTTTTCCTTGATCGCCTCGTCCGGGTCCGGACGGATCACCTTGCTGGTGCAGTTCGACGGCAGGCCTTCAACCGTGATGTTGGAGTCCTCGGTGAAGTCGATCGCCGTGTAGAACGTCGGATCGTAGACGCCGATGTCGATCTTGCCGTTGAGCTTGATCGGCTCCTTCGGTTCGGACTCGAACAGGATGATCAACTGGTCGTTGTCGAAATTGGCCATCAGATGCGGCGGCGGCGTCATCGCCACGTCCTTGCCGTCCACGGTGACGAGCTGGAAGTAATTGAACTCGGCCAGCGAGGCGTGGACGGTGTCGGCGACTTCCTTGAGCTCGTTGTCGTCGAGCTTCAGGTCGGAGTTCTTGTCAAACTCCATCATCACCGTGCTGGAAAACAGATCGTCGAAGCGCCAGAGATGACGCAGTGCCTTCACACTTTGGTGATCCGGGGAGAGGATCACATCGAGGCGGGCCTCGGCGAAGACGTGTGGATGCACCTCAGCCGGTCCGGTGGCGGCAAAGGTCGCCGCCAAGGCCGAAGCCAGCATGATTGCGTGCCGTTTCAGGTGCATTCTCGGTCGCGATTCCATTGGCCTCGGAGAGATGTCGAGAGTTACCAGAAAGGGGGCGAAATTGGGACCGCGAGAGGGCTAAAACCGATCAGGCAGCTTCACGCGTCCTGAACCACTGCACCAGGAAGTCGACAAAGACGCGGACTTTCGCAGGCAGATAGCGGCGGTGCGGGTAGACGGCAAAAATGCCGCCGCCGGACAGGATGCGGTCATCCATCACCGCCACCAGGCGGCCGCTCGCGAGGTCAGGCGCGGCGATGAAATCCGGCAGTACGGAAAATCCGAGCCCCGCCACGGCCGCGGCTCTCGCCGTCATCGGGCTGTTGACCTCGATCGGACCCGACACCGAAACGCTCACCGGATCGCCATTGTCGCCCTTGAACGGCCAATTGTTCAGTCCGCGGCCATTGGTGTCGACGATGCAAGGCATGCGGCTGAGATCCTGCGGCCTTGTCGGCATGCCATGCTTGGCGATCAGTTCGGGGGAGGCGCAGAGCTTTATCGAAAACGGCGCCAGCCGCCTGGCGATCAGCGACGAGTTCTCCAGCCGCGAGATGCGCACCGCAAGATCGAAGCCCTCCTCGACCAGATCGACGAAGCGGTCGTCGAGCTGGATGTCGAGGACGATGTCGGGATGCTGCTTGGCGAAGTCGATCAGGGACTGGCCGATCGGCGCATCGGCGAAGGTGCGCGGCGCCGACAGCTTGATCCGGCCGCGCACGTCACCGGAGGATTCACGCACCGCGTCGGCCAGGCTGTCGACCTCGCGCACGATCTCCGAGGCGCGCCGGTAATAGGTGTGGCCGGCCTCTGTCATCGAGAACTGGCGCGTGGTGCGGTTGAGCAGCAAAGCGCCGAGTTCGTCCTCCAACTCGCGCACATATTTCGACAGCAAGGCCTTGGAACGGCCGATCTTGCGCGCCGCCGCCGAAAAGCCCTCGGCCTCGACCACGTCGATGAAGGCACGCATGCGCGTCAGTGTGTCCATGGTCAGGCCTTTCGTGCCGCGTCGAGAAGTTTCCGGCCGAGCCGTATCAGGGCAATGTCGCTGCCGGAAGGGCCAAGCAGCGACAGGCCGAACGGGGCGCCGGCGACCGAGCCGACGGGCAGTGTGATCTGTGGAAAACCGGACAGGCCGGCCAGGCACAGAAGTTGGAGCGCCCGTTCGCGATAGGCCTGGAACTGCTCCGGCGTGCTGTCCACGTAAGGTGCCGGACCAGGCACCGTCGGCAGGACAAGGAAGCCGTTCTTGCCGAGCAGGGCGCTCAGTTCGCCGCGAAAGGTCAGACGTCGCACCTTCTCGGCCTGGGCTGTCTTGTCGTCGACGGCGCGGCCAAAGCCGAAACGCTCCTCGACGCCGGGGCCAAGGCCGCGCTCGCCGCTGGTGATCCATTCGCCATGCACCGCCCAGGCCTCCCTGGCCTGCAGCCGGCGAAAGCACCAGTAGAGTTCATCGGGAGATGAGGAGAAGCGCACTCCCGGCGTCATCGGCGCGCCGAAGACCTTGCCCGCCAGCCCCTTCATTTCACCATATTCGGCAAGCGCCGGGCGGGCGACCAATCCATCCAGCCAATCCAGTGCCAGCGGCCGGTCCAACACATGCTGGTGCGGATCGCGGCCGAGCAGCAGCTTGCCGACGGTTTCGTAGGTCTCGATGTCATCGGCGAACCAGCCGAACGTGTCGAGGCTCGGCGCCAGCTTCATCGTGCCGTCGAGCGGAATGCGGCCATGCGTGGTGCGCAGCCCGATCAGTCCGCAAAAGCTCGCCGGGGCGCGGATCGAGCCGCCGGTGTCGGAGCCGGTGGCGATATCGGCCAGCCTGCCCGCCACCGCCGCCGCCGATCCCGATGAGGAGCCGCCTGTGACGCGGTCGGGTGCCGCCGGGTTCACCGGAAACGAGAAATGCGCATTCTGGCCGAACAGCGCGAAGGCAAGCTCGTCGGTCTGCGTCTTGCCGACGAAGCGTGCGCCGGCATCGAGGATCATCTGCACGGCGGGTGCGGTGCGCGAGGCTGCGTGGCTTTCGGCGAATTTTTGCAAATTGCCGCAACCGGTGCGGTAGCCGGCGACGTCGTAGATGTCCTTGACGGCCAGCCGCAGGCCGGCCAGCGGGCCTAGCTGGGCATGTGCCACTGGCATCTGGCGAAGATCGAGAAAGGCGTTGAGAGGGCCGTGCGTGCCTGTCATCGTTCGATATCCGGATACGGTTGCCGCAACATTGTTCGACGCCAGAAATTTTACAACCTGCGATACGATTTTTATTGATTGTGAAAGTCTTCGCCCTTATATCGCGCTTGCCCAAAGTCGCACGTGCCTGTGGGTGTCCGCCGATCCTCGAATGGTGAGGGAAATCGGTAAGGTAACTGGAGCTAACCCCTCCAGTCGGTCTAGCGGCCAACCGCCAGCCCGAGGACACCTTGAAGCAACGACGGTGCGGGCCTTTCTGGTGTTCTGCCGGTTGTCCAAAAACCGGGGTTACTGAAGAGGCACACCTTCATTGCCGGCAGTGCGGACGGGTCTCCCATCCAAGCCAAGGCAGACAAAGCGAACCGAGGCCGGGCAAGGCCAAGGTTCACCGCCGCGAGACGGCGCTTCATGGTTCCGGGGTCTCCACCGGCTGGTTCCATGAATTTCCGTCCCGCCTTTGTCCACCGCGAGTTCGCGAGGCCGACAGCCCGCGTCCCGCAGCCTTATTGCGCGCCGAAAGGCGCTGATGGAGAGACCCCGATGGCCACCCAGCGCATTCTTGACTTTCTCGCCACCCGACGTCCGACCGGCCCCTGCCTCGTCGTCGACCTCGATGTCGTGCGCGACAATTTCCGCGCCTTCGAGAAGGCGCTGCCTGATTCCAAGATCTACTATGCTGTGAAAGCAAACCCGGCGCCGGAAATCCTGCGCCTGCTTGCTGCGATGGGCTCGTCCTTCGACACCGCTTCCGTTGCCGAAGTCGAGATGGCGATGGACGCTGGTGCGCCGGCGGACCGCATCTCCTTCGGCAACACCATCAAGAAGGAGCGTGACATCGCACGCGCCTACCAGCTCGGCATCCGCCTGTTCGCGGTCGACTGCGTCGAAGAGGTCGAGAAGATCGCCCGCGTCGCTCCAGGCGCGCGCGTGTTCTGCCGCGTGCTGACCGATGGCGAGGGCGCGGAATGGCCGCTGTCGCGCAAGTTCGGCTGCGTGCCGGCGATGGCCGTCGACGTGCTGCGCCATGCCAAGGGGCTCGGCCTCGACGCCTATGGCGTGTCGTTCCATGTCGGCTCGCAGCAGACCGACCTGACCGCCTGGGACCGTGCGCTGGCCGACGCCAAGGTGGTGTTCGCGACGCTCGCCGAAGAAGGCATCGTCTTGAAGATGGTCAATATGGGCGGTGGTTTCCCGACGCGCTATCTGCGTGACGTGCCGGCCGCCCAGGCCTATGGCCAGGCGATCTTCTCGGCGCTGCGCAAGCATTTCGGCAATGCGCTTCCCGAGACCATCATCGAGCCGGGCCGTGGCATGGTCGGCAATGCCGGCGTCATCAAGTCGGAAGTCGTGCTGATCTCGAAGAAAGCGGCCAACGACAATGTGCGCTGGGTGTTCCTCGACATCGGCAAGTTCGGCGGCTTGGCCGAGACGATGGACGAGGCGATCCGCTACCCGATCGTCACCGCGCATGACGGCACGGAGACAGCGCCCTGCGTGCTCGCCGGCCCGACCTGCGATTCGGCCGACGTGATGTACGAGAAGACGCCCTATCCGCTGCCTTTGTCGCTGACGATCGGCGACGAGGTGCTGATCGAAGGCACCGGCGCCTACACGACCACCTACTCGGCGGTCGCCTTCAACGGCTTCGAGCCTCTCCGATCCTACGTGATCTGACGGCGCTTCCTCAGCGCATTTTCGGACGGCGAACCGGACACAACTTCGCCTGAAAATGCGCTGAGAGAGCCGATCAGATCATCCCAGGTGGGCGCCTGTCGTCCACCCGGGCTCGCCTGTGGAACAGATCTCCGCTCGCCAGGGATTGCGGAAATGGAAATGTCATTTGAAATGGAAATGCCAGTTGAAATTGGGGGCCACGCACCGGCCTTTGGGATGGTCGCCGAAGCCGCCGCCGATGTTGCGGCGCGCGAGGCGTTGCTCGATCGGGCCATGGGGCCGAAGCGCAGGAAAAAGTCGTCGGAGAAGTTGCGGCGTGGCCGGCGGCCCTCGGAAGGGCTGGCCTTCGTCGCCCGCGATGCTTTGGGCGGCGTGGCCGGCACCGTGCGGCTGTGGGATGTCAGGCTGGGCGAGGGCGGTGCGGCCGCGCTGCTGCTTGGCCCGCTTGCCGTCGACCCGTCGCTCAAGAATGCCGGCATCGGCTCGGCGCTGATGCGCCATGCCATCGCCGAAGCGGCGCGTCTCGGCCATGCCGCTATCCTTTTGGTCGGCGATGCGCCCTATTACGCGCGCTTCGGCTTCTCGGCCGAGAAGACCGGTTCACTTGCCATGCCAGGACCCTATGAGCGGCACCGCCTGCTGGCGCTGGAACTGGTGGAAGGCGCGCTTGACGGCGTGCACGGCACGCTGAAGGCGGCCGGCCGCAAGCTGAAGGCGCAGGAACTGATATCGGCGGCCTGAGACACGAAGCCGGCAGCATTTCATGCAAAAACGCCGCCCGAAAAGGCGGCGTTTTTGCGCTTGGTGGGTGCCGCCTGGGCGGCTGGATGCCTTCAGCCGATCAGCTGGCTGAGCGCCATGGCGACGGTCATGTCGCCTTCGACCTTTATCTTGCCGGTCATGAACGCCATTGTCGGGTTCAGGTCGCCAGCGATCAGCGAATCCAGATCGTCGAGCGAGAGCTTGATGGTGCAGTCGGTGGGTGCATCGGTGTTCGAGACGGTTGCGCCGTCGATGACGATGACGCCGTCGCTGCCGGTGTCGAATTTCACGGAACGATCGAACCCGCTGCTGGCCACCCGCGACTTGATCTTCTCGGCAATCTTCTGAACGCTCACGCTGTTCTCCTTGTCTGGTTGCATCTGTCTCGCAACGGCGCTTCGATCCAGCCGAAGCCCATGCCGCGGTTTCGCGATCACGGTCGCTGCCGCATATAGCTTTGGGTTGACGTTTACGTCAACGCGGATTCGGGTGGCTGGTTCCTGCCCTTGCGGCAGGCGAGGCTCGATGTGACCAGGCCTGTGAGCAGGGCAACTCAGTGTTCCTTGAACGCCTTGGTCATTTCGGTCGCCGTTTCGCTTTTCTTGCGGCGCAGCCAGTTGTCGCGGATTTCGTCCTTCGACAGGAAATTGACCTGGTCGATCAGAACCTCATGCACCAAAGGCGCGCCGACACGCGCGTTGACGGTATCGCGGATTGCGGCGCGGAAGGCATCGAGATCGATGGTCGCCTTGTTGGTGAAGTCGATCTGCGGATTGGAATAGAGGTAGGAATAGACCTGGTCGGTGATCAGCGCTTCGGCCGGAATGGACAGCTTCTTTATCTGCTCGGGTTCGACGGTGTAGACGAGCTTGGTCAGGAAATAGCCGCCGATCTCAGAATCGCGGATCAGCGGCACCGAAATGATGTCGGTCTTGACGTAGTCGAGACCGCCCAGCATCGGCTTCGGCGTTTCGCCGACACCGCGCTCGCCGGCCGCCTGGAAAGAATAGAACACGGCGCCGAGGGTTGCGGCGCAAATCCAGACGGCGATGGCGATGACCTTGATCATCGGCTCTTGTCAGTCCCTTGATCCGTCCCTTGCGAAGGCGACGCGGCACTGCGCCGTTGCTTCGGCAGTATCTCCGAAGTGTCGCTCGTGTTCGGCATCATGCCTTCATCCAGCCGAACTCGCCGGCGGAGTAGGTGCCGTCGGTCTCGGCGCGCTGGATGGCGTGCCGCAGCAGGCTGGCGACTTCGTTGACCGCGCTGAGATGCGCCAGGATCGCCGCTTCGTTCTTCGCCAGCTTCTGGCGCAGCCGGGTCAGGCCCTCGCGGTGCTGTTCGAGGAATTCGGCTTCGCTGCCGCCCTTCATGGCGCGGGTCAACTCGTAGAGGTAGCGGCTCTTGCGGGCGTTCGACGCCTTGAGATCATAGTTGGTCGCGTTGCGGATACCGGCGGTCTCTTCCTCGACCACTTCCTCGATGCGACCGATGATGGCGGCGAGGTTGCCGGGCCGCGCGAACGGGATCGGCGCTTCCGACGCCGTCGTGCGTACTGGCAGGTTGGGGGTGGATTCCGAAAAGTCGGCCATGGCGTTTCCCAGTTTAGATCTTGATGTTTGTTTTTATGGTCGTCTCGTCACCGGTCATCGACCCCGCAGCCTTGCGCTGCAATTGGTGGACCAGCGAGGTCGACAGGCTGTTTTGCTGGTCGATCTCGGTCTTTTCCAACCCGCCCGAAACCGGACCGACCGGAACCACGCGCTTGCCTTCGAGATAGTGGTCGGCAAGCATCGACTTGGCGATGCCGATGCC
Source organism: Mesorhizobium sp. M1342 (assembly GCF_040317955.1). Taxonomy (NCBI): domain Bacteria; kingdom Pseudomonadati; phylum Pseudomonadota; class Alphaproteobacteria; order Hyphomicrobiales; family Phyllobacteriaceae; genus Mesorhizobium; species Mesorhizobium sp. M1342. Next base: position 52,546 of record NZ_JAMYLI010000016.1, read on the forward strand.
ACCGCGTTCGGCCATCACGTCCGCGACCCGCTCGGCAAGCTGCGATTTCCACATGTCGCCGGCCAGGCCCTTGCCGTAGACGCCCTCGGTATCCTTTGGCAGCATGTTCTGGATGAAGGTCTGCAGCACCATCGCCTCGAACTTCTTGAATTTGTTGGCCGGGTCGGTTGCAGCGGCGGCCTTGTCGGCGGTGGCGCGCGACAGGATCGAGCCGGCATCGACCGAAGCGGCGGTGTCGAGTGAAAACGTGCCCGCAGCGCCGCCGGCCCGCTTTGCCAGCGCGGCGCGGGCGGTCTCGATATCCGCCGGGTCGACGGCTCGGGCCACATCCATAACGATGTCGCTGGGTGGAGAAATCGCCAAGAAAGTCCGCCTTTTACCGGTTTTCCTTAGCCAGACCATGCCTCAACAAGCTTGTGGCAGGCTTGCGGGAAGGAGAGGGAGCGGAAGTGCGGGGATCGGATCGAAGCTGCCGGCTTCGCGCCATGCGTTGTCGGGCAGTTTTTTCCATCGTCGATTTCCGCCTCAGCTTCACTCCTTGACCGCGCCCGTCATCGAGGAGACGTAGTGCTCGACAAAGAATGAATAGAGCACCACCACCGGCAGGGAGCCGATCAGCGCGCCTGCCATCAGGGCTCCCCATTCATAGACGTCCGAACGTACGAGCTCGGTAAGCACGCCGACCGGCACGGTCTTGTTTTCGGACGACTGGATAAAAGTCAAAGCGTAGATGAATTCGTTCCATGACAGGGTGAAAGCGAAGATGCCGGCGGAAATCAGGCCAGGCACCGACAGCGGCAGAACTATCTTGGTCAGGATTTGCCAGCGGCTGGCGCCGTCGATCAGCGCGCATTCTTCCAGTTCGAAAGGGATCGAGCGGAAGTAGCCCATCAAGAGCCACGTGCAGAATGGAATGAGGAACGTCGGATAGGTGAGGATCAGCGCGAACGGCGTATCGTAAAGGCCGAGGTTGAAAACCATCACCGACAGGGGAATGAACAGAATCGAGGGCGGCACGAGATAGGCCAGGAAGATCGCCAAGCCGACCTGCCGCGCCCCGGAAAACCTCAAGCGTTCGATCGCATAGGCAGCGAAAACCGCCGCCAGCAGCGACAGGAAAGTTGCGGCGGTCGAGATGATGATCGTGTTGAGAAGCCAGCCCGGATAGGATGTGTCGAAGAGCAGATACCGAATATGCTCGAGTGTCGGATGGACGACCCAGAACGGATTGAAATTGGCATAATCCGTCATCTCGAGATTGGGTTTCACCGCCGTGATCGTCATCCAGTAGAACGGGAACAGCAGCACGATGACGAAGATCAGGAGCGGCAGATAAACGGTCACCACGCGCCGGGGCAGGCTCTGGAGATAGCCCATGCCGCCTTCATCCGTGTTCGGACGATTGTTCGTTTCGATCGCGGCCATGTCAGTCTCCACCGCCCTGCTGCCATTTACGACGTTGCAAGCCGAAATAGCTGAAAAGGATCGCCGCTAGCAGGAATGGGATCATCGCCACCGCGATCGCGGCTCCCTCGCCAAGCTGGCCGCCGGAAATGCCGCGCTGGAACGAGAGCGTTGCCATCAGATGGGTGGCATTCACCGGCCCGCCGCGAGTCAGCACATAGATCAGCTGGAAATCGGTGAAGGTGAACAGGACCGAAAAGGTCATGGTGATGGCGATGATCGGCGTCAGCAGCGGCAGCGTCACATAGCGGAACAACTGCCAACGGCTGGCGCCGTCGAGCGTCGCGGCCTCGTAAAGCGATTGGGGAATCGTCTGCAGGCCGGCCAGCAGCGTGATGGCCACGAAAGGAATGCCGCGCCAGACATTGGCAGCGATCACCGAGGCGCGTGCGTTCTCCGGATCGCCAAGGAAATTGATGCGGTGATCGATCAGTCCCATTTCCATGAGCGCCCACGACAGGATGGAGAACTGCGAATCGTAGATCCACCAGAAGGCGATGGCCGAGAGCACCGTCGGCACCACCCACGGCAGCAGGACAATCGCGCGGAAGAACGATTTGAAGGGAAGGTTCTGGTTGAGGAGGAGCGCTAGCCAGAGGCCGAGCGCGAATTTCAGGATCGAAGCGCTGATTGTATAGAGCAAGGTGTTGAAGACGGAGAGCCAGAAGACGGCGTCGCTCCACAGATATTCATAGTTTTCGATGCCGATGAAGATGCCGGGGCGGCCGATGCGGGCATCGGTGAAGCCGAGCCAAACGCCGAGCCCCAGCGGATAGGTCAGGAAGACAAGCAGCAGTGCAGCCGCCGGAAGCATGAAGCCGAAGCCAAGTGCGTTCCGACTTTCGCTCCAGCGCGACAGAATCCGTGAGAAGATCGAAGATCGCGGCTGGATAGCAGCTGACGGCACGGCCATGGGTTGGCTCCTGCTGAGGTCTCATTGATAGGCCGGATCGGCCGCGACGCAATCCGAAGCCAGCCGGGCAGCCGCGCTGCCCGGCTGAGCAGGCTCAAACGCGATAATAGCGATTTGCCCGCTTCTCGGCCTCTTCCATTGCCTCTTGCGGCGTCGCCTGGCCGGTCACCGCTTTGGCGAACATGTCGACCAGCACGTAGTCGGCCATGGTTGCCGCCGAGGCATAGCCGAGCGGCCCGGCATAGCCGTTAGGCCGCAGAGTAGCCGAAGCCTTGGCGTAAGCGGCGTTGTTGGGATCGGCGGTCCATACGGGGTTGTTGTCGAATGCCTTCAGTGTCTGGCAGCAATATCCGGCCGAGGAGGTGATCCAGTCCTTCATTTGCGGTTCCTCGAACATGAACTGCAAATACGCCTTAGCCGCGTTGGGGTAGGGCGTGTAATTGAAGATGACAGCCGTGGTCACCTGGAACAATTCGACGGATTTGCCGACAGGACCGATGGGCAGGTTGGTCGTGCGTATGTCCTTGGCGATTTCAGCCAGCTTTGGATCTTTGTCCTTGTTGATCTTGGCCGTGTTGTAGGCGGAAATTCCATTGGCGATCACCCCCAGTTCGCCGGCCAGGAAGGCGCGGTTGTTGTTGACGTCGAGCCAGCTTTCAGTGCCTGGAATGAAGGTCTTGTAGAGCTCCTGCGCGTATTCGATCGCCTTGAGGGTCTCGGGGCTGTTGATCGTTACCTTGCCACTCTCGTCTACCATCTGGCCGCCATGGCTCCACAGCAGCCAATGAGCATAGTTGTTGCCGTCGCCGACGCCATGGCCATGCGTGAAGCCGGCCGGATGTCCCTTCGCTTGCAAGGCCTTGCAAAGTTCCAGGAAGCCTTTCGTATCCTTGGGAAACTCCGAAAAGCCGGCCTCTTTCACCCAGCTTTCCCGATAGACGATGGCATTGCCGATCGTGGCCAGGGGCAGGCCGACGAACTTCCCGGCGCGTGTCGCATATTGCTTAGGTCCCTCGTGCCAGCCACCGTATTTCGCGCCTAGATACTCACCCAGTTCGCTCACGTCGTGCAGCTTGTCGGGATATTGGTGCGGGTCATCGAACCAGACGAACATCAGGTCGGGGCCGGACCCGACATTGGCGGCGACCGCCGCCTTGGGACGAATGTCCTCCCAGCTTTCCTTGTCGACGCGAACCTCGACACCGGTCGCTTCGATGAAGCGCTTGGTGTTGGCCAGCCATTGGTCCTCGTCGCCCTGGACGAAAGGCGACCAGCGCAGCAGTCTAAGCTTGGCGCCATCCTCGGGTTTGTATTTCAGTCCGTCCTGGGCAAGGGCCGGAGAGCTGATGAACCGACTTCCCAAGGCACCCGCCGCCGCGCCGGCGGTGGTGCGGATCACGTCGCGTCTGGTGAACTTCATGCTCGTTTCCTCCTGTTTGTTGTCCTTGCCTATGGTCCTACTGATCGGTACGTGTTTGGAATCTCTGTCCGGTTTCTGCGTGAAAGAGATGAATGAGGCTGGGCTCGGCCGTAAGCCGGATGGTTTCGCCCGGCGTAAAGGAATGTCGTTCCCGGAAATTCGCGACGATCTCTTCGCCGCCGGCTGTCCTGCCGATGAGCTGCACTTCGGACCCGGTTGGTTCAACCACCGCGACGGTGACCGGAATGCCCTGCTCGTCGGACAGCCGCAAATGCTCGGGCCTTATTCCCAGCACCACAGGCTCGCCATTGCGGATGGAAAGTGCCGAGGCCAACGGGACTGAAATCCCCCCGGCGCCGCGGAACGAGGGTGAGCCGTCGGAAGCGATCTCGCCCCTCAGCAAATTCATGGCCGGCGAGCCGATAAAGCTGGCGACAAAAAGATTGTTCGGCCGGTCATAAAGTTCCAGCGGCGGCCCTATCTGCTCGACGATGCCGTCATGCATGACCACGATCTTGTCAGCCATAGTCATGGCTTCGATCTGATCGTGAGTGACGTAGACTGTCGTGGTCTTGAGGCGCTGGTGCAGTTCCTTGATCTCGGCGCGCATCTGCACTCTGAGTTTGGCGTCGAGATTGGACAGCGGTTCGTCGAAGAGAAACACCGCCGGATCACGCACGATCGCGCGGCCCATCGCGACGCGCTGGCGCTGGCCGCCGGAAAGCTGCCGAGGATAGCGCGCCAGCAAAGGCACCAGCCCAAGGATTTCGGCTGCGCGGCGCACGCCGGCATCGCTCTCCGGCTTGGAAACTCCTTTGAGCATCAGCGAGAACGCCATGTTCTCGGCAACGGTCATGTGTGGATAAAGCGCATAGTTCTGGAAGACCATGGCGACGTCGCGCTCCTTGGGCGCAACGTTGTTGACGACACGTTCGCCAATCGCGATCTGGCCGCGTGAAATCTTTTCCAGGCCGGCGATCATTCTGAGAAGGGTTGATTTTCCGCAGCCCGACGGTCCGACCAGAGTGACGAACTCGCCGTCCTCGATGTTCACGCTGACCCCGTGCAGGATCTCGACAGCGCCGAATGATTTATAGACTTCGCCAATTGCGACAGACGCCATCGGTCCTCCCAACAATTCCCGCGACGTCGTCGAAGGAACAACGCTTCCGCTAGCGACAGCCCTGGCTCCTCCCAGGCTCACGCTAGGCCGAAACGGTAGCGCTACCAAACCGGGCTGTAAAGCGTTTACGGGAAAGCCGAACCTTGGAGCGTCCGCTTCGCGCCACACAATCCTCCCAGCTACTCCTGCGTCCGCTTCTGCGCGATGATATCGAGCCGCTCGCGGTCGGAGCGTTCGCGTTCGTCGCGGTCGCGCACGTCCTTGTAGGCGCGCTCGACCATGTTGGTGCGGGCGGTCGCCGCGGCGATGAGGTTGGCTTCCTGCCTGGCGCTCGCCAGGTTCGCCTCCTGGCGCACCACCGCCTGGGCAATGCGGCGATGGTAGAGATCGGGAAACAGGGCGGAGAGCGAATCGGCCTGGTCGAAATGGCCGACCAGTTCCTTGGCCTCGGCCTCGGCGGTACTGGCCGCCGCAAGGAAGGTGGCGTGGCGGGTTTCGTGCAGCGCCTTCAGCTGTTCCTGCACCTTGACCAGCTTCTTGAGGCGGTCCTTGCGCGTGCTCATTTCTACCTCGCCAATGTCAGGTCGACGAAGCCGTCGACGAACAGCGACAGCATGGTGCCGACGGCGAAATAGAAGATGATCATGCCGCCGGCGATGATGAAGGGCTGGGAGATGAAATAGATGGGGATCTGCGGGGTCAGCTTGTTGACGAAGCCGATCGTCAGATTGACGAGAATGGCATAGGCGACGAACGGGCTGCCGAGGCGGATGACCAGGAAGAAGGTGTCCGACACCGTGTCGGTGACATCGACAAGGGCTGCCTGCGGGTTGAAGAAGATGTTGACCGGCGCGACCGTGTAGGAGGAAACCAGCGCGCGTATTATTTCGTGGTCGAAATCGAAGACGAACAGCATCAAAAGCGCCGAGAACGAGATGATGGCGGCAAGGGCTGCCTGGGGTTCGGGCTCCTCGATCGCCGGTCCGCCGCTGCCGCCATAGCCCACCAGCATGGCGATGGCCGAGCCCATGAAGCGCAGGGCTTCCATGTAGAGCCTGGTCATGGCGCCGATCAGGCCGCCGACCAGAAGTTCCGAGATGATCATCGGCACCAGGATCTGGGGGCGCGGGTCGACGAAAGGAAAGATCTTGTCCCACAGGAAGGCGAGCAGGCCGCCGGTGGCGGCGACCGCCACGAACAGCCTGACCTGGACCGGGACGCGGGCGCTGGAGAGGCCCGGCATCAGCATGAAACAGGCGCCGATGCGGCAGAAAGCCAGGAACGCCGCGATGACGACGCCTTGCGACAGCACGCTCACGATATGGTTCCGAGCACCTTGATCTCGACGCCCTTGGCGATTTCAACATGGCTGAGCACCGGCAGCGTGGTGAACAGGCGCTCGATGATCATGCGCACATAGGGGCGGGCGTCGGGCGCGGTGACGAGGACGAAACGCTCGCCGGCTTCCAGATATTTCTTGATCGCCTTGGTCGCGTCCTGGCCGAACTCCTCGAGCTGGCGCGGGTCGATGTCGAATTCGCGCACCTCGCCCTTGGCGTCGCGCTTGAGGCTCTGGTGGAAGGCGAGGTCCCAGCGGTTGCCGAGGCGCAGCACCTTCAGCACGCCGCCCTCGGACAGGTCGCCGCAGATCTGCTGGGCCATGCGGATGCGGACATGCTCGACGATCTGCTCGGTGCGGCGCACATGCGGCGCGATCTCGGCGATCGCCTCGATGATCAGGTGCAGATTGCGGATCGAGACGCGTTCGGCCAGCAGCAGCTTCAGCACCGCCTGCAGGCCGGGATAGGAGATGTGCGTGGTGCAGATCTCGTCGGCGAGCTTGCGGTACTCCTGGTCCTGGCGTTCGAGCAGCGCCTTCATGTCCTTGTAGGACAGAAGCTGCGGCAGGTTGTTGCGGATGACCTCGGAGAGATGGGTGAGCAGCACCGACATGTTGTCGGCGAAGGTGTAGTTCTCGCGCTTCAGATCCTCGGCGAAGGCTTCGACCACGGAATAGGCGCGCATGCCGAAGGCCGGCTCGCGGATTTCCTCGCCCGGTATCTCGGGTATGTCGCGGTTGCCGAGCAGCACCATGATCTCGCCGACGCGCATCTGATACTCGGCCACCACGGTGCCGTGCACCTTGATCTGGTAGCTCTTCGGCGGGATGGCGAAATCGTCGGCGACGCGCACCTCCGGCACCACGAAGCCATATTGGGTGGCGAATTTCTTGCGCATCTTGCCCATGCGGAAAACCAGTTCCTGATGCGACGTCAGCAGCCTTGTCGACAGCTGCTTGCCTATCAAAAGCTCGATCTCGGCGGTGGCGAGCGAGGCCTTGACCGAGTTCTTCTCCTCCTCGACCTTAGTCGCCTTTTCCTGGTCCTTGATCGCCTCGGCTTCGGCGACGGCGCGGTTGGCGCGCATCGGGATGACGTAGCCGAGGCCGGCCATGCCGGCGGCCAGCGCAAAGAACGGGAACAGCGGCAGGCCGGGCATCAGGCCGAGCAGCACCAGCAGCGATGCCGCGACATAGAGGGCGCGCGGGTGGGCGCCGAGCTGGCCGAACACCGCCTGGTTGGTCGAGCCGCGCGTGCCGCCCTTGGAGACGAGCAGGCCGGCGGCGAGCGACACGATCAGGGCCGGGATCTGGGTGACGAGGCCGTCGCCGACCGACAGCTTGATGAACACGTCGGCGGCTTCGCCCATGCCCATACCGTGCCTGATGTAGCCGATGGCGATGCCGCCGACGATGTTGATGGCGGTGATGATGAGGCCGGCGATGGCATCGCCGCGCACGAACTTCGAGGCGCCGTCCATCGAGCCGAAGAAAGAAGATTCTTCTTCCAGTTCACGGCGGCGCAGCTGCGCTGTCTTGTCGTCGATCATGCCGGCCGACAGGTCGGCGTCGATCGACATCTGCTTGCCTGGGATGGCGTCGAGGGTGAAGCGGGCGCCGACTTCGGCGATACGGGTGGCGCCCTTGGTGATGACTATGAAGTTCACCACGATCAGGATCATGAAGACGATCAGGCCGATGACGAAGTCGCTGGCCATCACCAGCTTGGAGAAGCCGGCGATGACATAGCCGGCGGCATGCGTGCCCTCATTGCCATGCGACAGGATCATGCGCGTGGTGGCGATGTTGAGCGACAGCCGCAGCATGGTGGCGATGAGCAGCACGGTCGGGAACGACGAGAAATCGAGCGGCCGCTGGATCCACAGCGCCACCATCAGGATCAGCACCGAAAGCGCGATCGAGAAGGCGAGGCCGATGTCGATGAGAAAGGCCGGAATCGGCAGAAACAGGACGGCCAGGATGATGACGATGCCGATGGCGAAGAAGACGTCGCGGCCGTTCTTGGCCACCGCGCCGGGCTGAATGCTTTCGCTGATCGCCATATCGTCCTCAAACCCCGTAGACTGCCGAGCGCACGACAGCCCTGTGAGGGTAGTCCGCCAAGCTTGCGCGAGGGTGGGAGACTGGCTACTGCGCCTTGGTCCGCGTCTTCGAAAGGAAATCGCATGCTGCTGATCATTGGCACAATCCGCCTGCCGCCCGATAAGCTTGAGGAGGCAAAGCCTGCCATGCAGCGCATGGTTTCCGGCAGCCGCGCGGAACCCGGCTGCCTCGAATATTGTTACGCGCAGGATGTTTTCGATGCCGGGCTCATCCGGGTCACGGAAGTCTGGAGCGACAGGGCGGCGCTCGACGCGCATTTCGCCTCGCCGCACATTGCGGACTGGCGTGCGAGCTGGCCGGCGCTTGGCATAGGCGAGCGCAACCTCGTGCTCTATGAAGCCGGCGAGCCCATGCCGACCTGAACGGTCCATCGGCCGATCGATATCGCGCCCGCTGTGTGATGTCTGTCGGCATTGTGGTTGCCATGCCGTGCCGCCGGGCGTATCAGGCTGGCTTTCCACTGCCTTTCGATATCGGCGAGCCGCCCGGGTGCTTTCCAGAAACCACAGCGAAGTCTACGCCCGCCGGTTGCGCGCGGTGCTGGTCAGGTCGTTGCCTCTGCTCGAGGCACGCGGCATCGTGGTGGTCATCCTCGCAGGTGTCGTAGGCGTGATGGCTGGCATATTGGTCACGGCGATGAGCCAGATCGTGCAGGACCTGCACGGGCTGCTGTTCGGCGTTCAGCCAGGCGGCCGGCTTTCCGGCATGTTCTCGCTCGCCAATCCGATGCAGGCGCTGATACCGGCGATCGGCGGCATGCTGCTGGGGCTGACGGTGGTCTGGCTCAGGATACGGAAATTCCGCACGCCGATCGACCCGATCGAAGCCAATGCGCTCTATGGCGGGCGCATGTCGCTGACCGACACCTTCATCATCGCCGGCCAGACGATGATCTCCAGCGGTTTTGGCGCCTCGGTCGGGCTGGAAGCCGGCTATACGCAGGTTGGCTCCGGGCTGGCATCGCGGCTGGCGGGCATCTTCAGGCTGCGCCGCAACGATGTCCGCATCCTGGTCGGCTGTGGTGCGGCCGGCGCCATCGCCGCCGCCTTCGATGCACCGCTGACCGGCGCCTTCTACGGCTTCGAATTGGTCATCGGCATCTACTCTGTCGCCAATGTCGCACCGGTCTTGACAGCCGCGATCTGCGCCTCGCTGACCGCCGAAATGTTCGGCGGCGTGCCGTTTCCGCTCGAGCTTTCGGGCCTGCCTGCGCTCACCGCCAGCCAGTATGTGCCGTTCCTGCTGCTCGGCCTGCTCGGCGGTGCCGCCTCGATCGCCATCATGCATCTGGTGACGTTGATCGAACGTGGTTTTGCCAGACTGTCGATCGATGCGGCGCTGCGCCCCGTCATCGGTGGCGTCATCGTCGGGCTGCTGGGTCTTATCACCCCGCAAGTGCTGTCAAGCGGCCATGGCGCGCTGCATCGCGAATTCTCGATGAATTACGGGCTGGCCGTGGTGGCCAGCGTCTTCGTGCTCAAGCTGACGGCGTCGGCGGTGTCGCTGGGGTCGGGTTTTCGCGGCGGATTGTTCTTCGCCTCGCTGTTCCTCGGCGCGCTGCTCGGCAAGGCATTCGCGGATGTGATGATTGTCGTCTCGCCGGCAACCGGCATCGACCCTGCCGTTGCCGCCGTCGTCGGCATGACGTCGCTCGCAGTCGGTGTCGTCGGCGGTCCGCTGACGATGACCTTCCTGGCGCTGGAATCGACCCGCGACCTGACGCTGACCGGCGTTGTGCTGGCCGCCTCGATCATGTCGGCGATCCTGGTGCGCGAAACCTTCGGTTACTCGTTCTCGACATGGCGCTTCCATCTGCGCGGCGAGACCATCCGCAGCGCCCACGATGTCGGCTGGATGCGCAGCCTCACAGTCGGTTCGATGATGCGCAAGGACATCAAGACCATCTATGCCTCGACGACGCTGGCAGCCTTCCGCAAGCAAGTGCCGCTCGGCTCTGCCCAGCGCGTCATCGCCGTCGACGCGGGCGACCACTATGTCGGCGTGCTTATCGTAGCCGAACTGCACAGCGATCCTTCCGGCGGCGAGGTCCCGGTGCGCGATCTTGCCAAATACAAGGACGCGGTGCTGGTGCCGAGCATGAACGTGCAGGCCGCCGCGGAAACATTCCAGCGGGCGGGCGCCGAAGAACTCGCTGTCGTCGAGGATTTCACCGACCACATCGTGCTGGGGCTGTTGACCGAAGGCCATTTGATGCGGCGCTATGCCGAGGAGCTCGACAAGGCGCGCCGGGACCTGTCGGGCGAGGGGTGACGGGAGGGCCAAGCGGGGTGCCTGCGACAGGGGGCGCGGTTGCGGAGCCCTAATGCTCGATCGGTCCCTTGGCCATCACCAGGGCCGTGCCGGCGGTGGTCGGGCGCTCGATCATGCGTCGCACCCGCGGCGGTTCGTCGCCGCTGTGCAGGGCCCGCACGCGTTCGCCGATGACAGCGTCGGCATGGGTGATGCGTCCATTGTGCCTGATATATTCGATCCAGGTCGGCGTGTGATAATGCTCGATCCATACGGTGGGATTCTCGAGATCGCGCGCCAGCGTCCAGTTGCGGGCGCCGTCACGACGGCGGATGCGGCCGCGTTCGGCCATGATGGCGAGGAACTCCGGTTCGTCCTCGTGCCGGATCACATACTCGATCATGATGGCGATGGGACCACTGCGCGGCTTCAGGTCAAGCGCAAGGTGCGGTTCCTTGAAGCGATTGAGCGGGTCGAGGTTGAGCACCTGCTGTTGCGGCAGCGGGAGCAAAAGACCGATGGCGCCGCCGGCCAGCATGGCGACGCTGGCTGCGATCAGCGCGGTTTCGGCGCCGTGCGCATCGGCGACGACACCCCAGATCCAGCTGCCGAGCGCGATGCCGCCGAAAGTCGCGGTCTGGTAGACCGACAGCACCCGGCCGACCACCCAGCGCGGCGTCGCCATCTGCACCGTGACGTTGAAATGCGAAAGCGCGATCACCCAGCAGGCGCCGCCGACAAGCAGGCCGAGCGACGTCTGCCAGGCATGCTGGCTGACGGCGGCATTGAATGCGCAGACAGCGAAGCCGGCAAAAGCACAGCGCACCATCGTCTCGCTGGACAGCAACTGCCGCAGCCTGACGCTGATCAAGGCGCCGCCGACCGCGCCGATGCCGAAGGCGCCGAGCATGATGCCATAGGTCAGCGCATCGCCCTTGACGACATCGCGCGCCACCAGGGGCAGCAACGCAAGCACAGCGCCTGCACTGAAGCCGAACGCAGCACCTCTGACCAGCACCTTGCCGATGTTAGGCGACATGGCGACATAGCGCAGGCCGGCGCCCATGGCGGCCCCCAGCGACTCGCGCGGCAAGGTCGACATGGGCACGTCCGGCTTCCAGCGCGCCAGCACGACGATCAGGCCGATATAGCTCACCGCGTTCGCCGCGAAGGCGGCCGCCGCACCGGCCGCGGCGACAATGATGCCGCCGATCGCCGGACCGACGCTGCGCGTCAGGTTAAAGCCCATCGAATTGAGGGCGACGGCCGCCGGCACCTTGTTGCGGGGTACGATATCGCCGACGGAGGCTTGCCATGACGGGCTGTTGAGCGCGGTGCCGCTGTCGATCAGGAAGGTGAAGGCAAGCAGCGTCCATGGAGTGATCAGGCCGGAATAAGTGAACACGGTCAGGAGCACCGACACCACCAGCATGAAGGTCTGGGCGACCAGCATCACCTTGCGCCGGTCGAAACTGTCGGCGATGGCGCCGGCTACGAGTGCAAACAGCATGATCGGCAAGGTGGTCGAAGCCTGGACCAGGGCCACCTGATAGGGCGACGTGGCGATCGTGGTCATCATCCAGGCGGCGCCGACACCCTGGATCAAGCCACCGAAATTCGAGACGAGACTTGCGCCCCATACGGCGCGGAAAATGCCGTGACGGAAGGGCGCCAGCGCCGAGACGCTCTCGCTGTCCGGCTTTTCGTCAATCATTTGGGGTTCCTGCCATGTCGTGCCTGCTCGTCAGACAATCCGTTTGCGCAGACCGTTTGCCGAAAGTAGGGCAGGGCGCCGAAAAGGGCAAAAAAGCTCATGGTCCAACAATGGGATAGAGGCGGTCCAGGCCTTGTCTGCAGTGGGTCCGGAGGTGCCGCTGGGATCAGTGGCGTCTGTCTTCAGACAAGGGCGAACGGCATGGCGCGCGGGCACACCTTCCTGGAACAGGTTCAGAACCCGTTCTGGATGCGCTCGAAGATGACGTTGGTGAAGGCCGATATCTGGCTGCCGATGAAGGGGCCGGTCAGCGCCACCACCAGCATGATGGCGACGATTTTCGGCACGAAGGTCAAGGTGATCTCCTGCACCTGCGTCAGCGCCTGGATGAGGGCGATGCCGATGCCGACCACCATGGCGACCAGCACCACCGGAGCCGACGCGACGAGCACCGTCCACACCGCATACTGGACGATGTCGAGAGCGTCGGCCTCATTCATGGGACTGGCTCTCTGCCGAAAGCGTCAGCTTGCTGCCTTGACCGAAACTCCCGGACCGACCGCGACTTCGGTGCCGTTCTGCAGCACGGCGATGAGACCGTTGCTGGCGAGGCGCACCGAAGCCACGGTGCCCGTCGTCAGGCCGTCGGCGGAGGTTATCGAGCGCCCGATCAGTGCGTCGGCCTGCGACAGCGCCGAGGACTGCATGATCTGATTGAGCTTGGTGTTGGTCTGCACCGATTGCTCGACCTGAGAGAAGGTGGCGAGCTGGGCGACATATTGCGTCGAATCCATCGGCTTGGTTGGATCCTGGTTCTTCATCTCGGCGATCAGAAGCTTCAGGAACGACTGGTAGTCGACCGCTGTCTTCGAGGTCGACGCCGTGGCCTGATTGGCGCCGGTCGGAATCGTCGTCGTCATGTCCACGTTCATCAGTATCGTGCTCCCACAGCCAACGGGCGCTCGGCACCCGAAACATCGTCATTACCACCCAGCGCGCGGCGTTCGAGCGGATAAAGCGCGCGGATCGCCTTCAGCGCCTCGTAGATATGATCCTCGCCGACCATGCGGTCGATCTGTTTCAGCGCGCTGCAGATCTGGGTGTCCTCGAAGCTTGCCAGAAGCAGCGGCAGCGAACGGCGGAACATGTCGCGTGCGGCGGCGGCGCCGGCCGGGTTCATCAGCATGACCTGCAGGATGAAATAAAGCTGCTTGAGCGGCGTCGAGGCATCGTCGGCCTGAATCACGTGGCTTTCGAGCAGGAACTGGACGTCGTTCATCAATTCGACGGTGACCTTGCGGTCGACCCGGATGACGGCGCCGTTGATGTAGATCTTTTCGTTCGGCTTCAGCGATATCTTCAGCGTGTTGGTCATTGAATGCCGTCCCTGATGATCTGGGACACCTCGATCAACCCTTCGAAATTGTTGGTGCGGCCCTGACGGATGTCCTCCGCCTCGCGCAGCAGCCACAAGCCGATGGAAATGAGGTTGGCGCGCAGTTCCTTGGGCAGGGCGTTGTCGCTGGAGCCAAGATCCTCGACGAAGGCGGTCCAGACGCGGTTGGTGAAGTGAAGCGCCTCGATCGCCTCCATCGAATCGTGGCCGGCCGCTGCTGCCGCCGCCAGCATGTCGATCGAGCGGGTCAGAAGCTCCCGCTCGCGGTCCTTCGCGTCGGCAACGGAGTTGCTCTGGATGTCGGCGTAGGAGAATTGGTACATCGTTGGGGCTCTACCGTTCCGTTAAGCGTTGTCAGGTCAGGTAATTCAACAGGCTGAGCTGCTGCAGGCGTGCGGTCAACGCGAAAGACGTTTCGATGTGCTGTGTCAGGTCCGCGACCCGTGTCGCGGCTGCCGCCGGATCGACGGCTTCCAGATCGAGAATGTGCCGTTCGAAAAGGTCGACCTGCGTTTTCATCCGATCGTTGGCATCGGAAACCCGCTTCTGGACGATGCCGGTCTCGGATTGAAGCTGGCCAATGCCGCTCAGCGCTTCGCCAACCAATGTGGTCGAGCGGCTGACAACCGTATTCTTCGCCGCCTGGCTGATGTTGCTGGACATCAGGCTGCTGACCATGGCTGCCGCCATGGCGAGTTTCTGAATGCCATCGCTGTTGGCGCTGGTCGAAGTCGGTGTGGTTTCGTTGAGTGCGATGCGGCTGACGATCTGCTGGTCGGTGGCGTTCGACCAGTTGCCTTGCCAACCCGCGCCCGTGAACTGCGGCACGACATCATTGGTGATGAAATCGTCCATCTGGGCAGCCGTGATGTTGGCCGCTGCCGGGTCGTCCTGGGTGAAACCGAAATTGGTGAGGAAAGCGGTATCGAATGCAGCCTTGGCAGGAGAGCCGGCAGCGGTGAAATCGTTGATCGGCTTGACGTCTGTGTTGGTGCCGGCAAACAGATATTCACCATTGACGCTGGTGTTGAGGATCGAGGTCAGCTGCTGGATGGTCGCCTTGCCGGAGTCCCGGGTGAGGCTGTTGGACGAGTCGCTCGAGGAAGCGGTGGTCAGGGCGGACAGAAAGGTCTGCGCGGCGGTGGAGAGCTGTCCAAGCGAGGTCTGCGTCGAGGAAAGCCGGGCGCCGACAAGGCCGTTGGAATCGATGATGACGTTGAGCCGGTCAAGATCGCGCTGGAAGGTGACGGCCTGGGTGGTGCGCCCACCGAGAGCCAGGCCGACGTCGGCGACCCGGCCCGTCGAGGATTCTTTGGTGGCTTTGACGAGTTCGGCCTGCATGCGCATCTGCTGGGAGCGCATGGCATTGGAGATTGCGGCCGAGGAGACTGAAGTCATGGAATTATCCCACCGCGTTGAGCAAGGCCGTCAACATGTCGTCGACGGTTTTCATCATCCGGGCTGATGCCTGGTAGGTGTGTTCGAGGTCGAGCAGCAGCGACATTTCCTGGTCGACATTGACCCCGGTCGCGTTGGACAGCGCCTCGGCGCTGCGCGATGCCAGTGCTTCCTTGGCGTCGGAGGCGGTCGAAGCCTGCTGGCGCACGCTCTCGAACCAACCGATCGAACTGGCGGCGTAGTCGGATACGCTGGAGGTTGCCGAAACGCCGGCGGCGGGGTCGAAAGTCATCGGCTGGTCGAGCCGGTCGCCATAGGCAACCAGAAGGTTGGAATAGGACGCGCCGCCGCCCGTGTTGGCGACATAGGCCGCACCGTTGGCACCGCCGTCGCGCAGCAGCGTCGGGTTGCCGCCGGTGCTCGGGTCCATCGCTGCATTGACGCTGATGGACGCGGCAAGGCCGGTGACCAGCGTGCCGGCGGCCGGCACGGCCGGCGCTCCCGACCAGGTGAACAGGCCGGCGGCATTGGCCATCGAGGGTGCGGTCTCGGCAAAAGCGGTGATCAGGCCACGCGCGGTCTCATCGAGCTGGCTCTGCATGGTCGAGGCGACGCCGTCGCGCAATTGCAGCAGGCCGGCAAGCGTGCCGCTGGCGCTGGTGTTGCCGCCGGCTCCCGCCGAGATCGGCACGTTGTCGATGTAAACGGCATTGCCGGCGGCACCCGCGGTATAGCCTGCCGACGCCGCGAAGGTGACCGTGCGCGGTATCGTCTCGAACAAAGTCGTGCCGTCACCGGTGGTGATGACCATGTCATTGTCGCCTCGCGTGAAGGTCGACACCGGGACATAGTTCGAAATCTTCTTCAAAAGCGCGTCGCGCTGGTCGAGCGCATCGGAAACGTCGGTGCCGGAACGGGTTCCGGACATGACGGCCGTGTTGGCATCCTGGAATTGGCCGAGCAGCGAGTTCAGGTCATCGACGGCCGTGGCGATCTGGCCGTCGGTCTGGGTGCGGAAATCCTGGACTGCCTTGGAGCCCTCATTGAGCGAGCGCACGACCTGCTTGGCGGCGTCGATGACCGAGGCGCCGAGGTTCTGGTTCGACGGCGAGGTGGCGTAGAGCTGCAGCGCCTGCTGCAGGTTGGCGATCGCGGTCGAGGGCGAGGACGCATTGTCGACGCCATTGACCGCAACGCCCAGCTGATCCATGCCGCTGTAGAGCGCGTTCTGCCCGCTCCAGGCCGACAGCGCGCCGAGATTCTGGCGAAACAAAAGCTCGTTGGCTGCGCGCTGGATATCGACCGAACGCGCGCCCGGCGCCGTGCTGGTGACGACGGCCTGACGCCGTGAATAGTCCGGGTTGGAGGCGTCGGCCACGTTGCGCGAGACAACGCTGGTCTGTCGCGCGGTGTTCATAAGCGCCGACTGGGCGATACTCAATGCGGTAGACAGTGACATGCGGGTCTTTCGCGGGCGACGCCCGTCTTATCTCTTCAGGTTGACAAGGACGTCCATCAGATCGGAACCGGTCTGGAAGACTTTCGAATTGGCGGTGTAGCTGCGCTGCGCCGCGATCATGTTGGTCAGCTCTTCGGCGATGTCGACGTTGGAATTCTCGAGCGCGCCGGAGATGATGGAGCCGAGCTTGCCTTCATTGGCAAAGCCGACACGAACCGCGCCGGACTCGGTGCCCTGCGAATAGACGTTGCCAGGCAGCGCGGTGAGCTGATCCGGGCTCTGTACGTCAGCCAGCGGGATCTTGTAGAGCGGCTTGGTGGAGCCGTCCTTGTACTGCGCGTAGATGGTGCCGTCCTTGCTGATCTGAACCTTGTCGATGGTGCTCGGCGCGTTGCCGTTGACCTGGGCGTCGGAAACCGTGAAGCCGGCGCCAAGCTGGGTCAGCGCAGACAGATCGAGCGAAAAGGCGGCGCCGTTGGGCACGGTGAGGGAGACGCTGTCGACGGCGCCGGTGAGCTTGCCAGTGGTGGCGTCGAACGTCAGGTTGGCCGAGCCCAGCGCGCCACCGGTATAGGGGAATGCTGTCCCGGCCGTGGCCTGAGACTGATCGAAGACCGAGACCTGCCAGGTGCCGGCGCCGGTGTTGGTGAAATAGACGTCGAGCAGCTTCTTGTTGCCGAGATTGTCGTAGGCAACCATGGAGGATTTTGAGGTGTACTGCGCGCCGACAGCATTGGTGGTGGGCAGATTGCCGGCGGCGATCGGGGTCGCGCCGGCCGGCAGGTTGCCGGCATAGCTGCCCTCAGTGCTCGGTGTTGCAGTCATTCCCTGGTCTGAGATGACAACCGGGACCAACCCCTCGAAGCCATTGACCGTCGCTGCCGGTACGCCGTTGTCGTAGCTGTACGCCATCAACTGGAAGCCGGCCGAGTTGACCAGTCTGCCTTGACCGTCGGGAACGAAAGCGCCGGCCCGGGTCAGGTAAGGGGTGCCGCTCGGATCCTGAACGACAAAGAAGCCATCGCCGCTGACGGCAAGGTCGGAAACCGAGGTCGTGTATTGAAGCACACCCGGATCGCTGACCGCCTGGCGGATCGTCGTGGTGACGCCGCCGGAATTGTAGGCACCGCCGGTCGACGGCATGACCAGCGTCGAGAATTCGGCGGAGGAGCGCTTGTAGCCGGTGGTGTCGGAATTGGCGATGTTGTCGGCCACCGTCGATAGGCGGTTTGCCTGGGCGTTCATGCCGGAAACGCCGGTCCGCATCATTCCGTAGAGGCTCATCGAAACGTCTCCGCTGTGTCCATGCTGCTGGCTACGAGGCTACGCATGTTTTCTTGCGCGAGGCTGGCGCGGCGCTGCATCAGAAGACGAGCCGGTAGCCGAGGAAACGCTTGGAATCGATCGGGTCGGTGCCCAGCTTCTCGCGCAGCTTCTTGCGCAGTTTGCTGATGTGGCTTTCCACCACGTTCTCTTCGACCTCTTCGTCGAAGATGCCGTAGATGGCGTTGAAAACCTGGGTCTTGGTGACGCGGCGCCCGCGATTGCTCGCCAGATATTCGAGGATGCGGCGCTCGCGGCGCGGCAGGGGGAGGGGCTGACCGTCGATCTCGGGGTCGCGGCCGTCCATGAAGATGCGCATGGCGCCGATCTCAGTATAGGCGACGTCTTCCTGGGCGCGGCGGCGGATGGCGGTGATGCGGGCCAGGATCTCGCGGATATGGACGGGCTTGCGAATGACGTCGTCGACGCCGCTCTCGAACAACCGCAGCGTGTTCTCCAGGGAATGCTGTTCGCTGAGCGCAATGACCGGAGCGCCGGTGCGGTCGCGGATCTGGCGGGGAGAGATGGAACCTTCGCGGCAGTCGCCGATGAGGAAGGCCCGGACCGAGCGCAGATCGGTGTCCGCGGCCGAGTTCACCCACTCACCGAATTCGCCGGACGCAAAGCCTGCACAGGCGATGCCCTCACGATCGAAAAGTGAATTGTATCCCTCTGTTACGAGCTCGCGCTCGTCAACGATCACAATCATCGGCCCCGCCTTCCGAATCAAATCATTTGCCCCGTGAAGAGAGGCGTATCCGCTGGCGGGAATCCTGAACAACCGTCATTTCTTGTAGCTAGTTTCTTGGGAGTCTGGAATCGTACCGGTTGCATTAGCGGGCGGCCAGATGTGCTTTCGGCGGCAAGGTATGATCAAGTCAAACCAACAATTCGGGTTGTACGGTTGGTCTATTAGTAACGGGAAATGCGCTTACGGGTTGCAGAAGCCGCGGGCGTTCGCGGTCCATTTTCCAAAGCCGGTGGCGACCATGTTGGCAATGACGCGGCAGACATAGATCTTCTGCGCCGGGTCGTTGTCGGGACCGGCATGATAGCGGGCAACGGCCATCGACCAGGTCTCGTGACGGGCATGAAGGCTGGCCAGGAAGCGCGCCGCATAGTCGACGTTCTGGCGTGGGTCGAGCATGTCCTCGACGCTGCGAAAATGCGATGCGTGATAGTGGTGATTGATCTGCATGCAGCCCAGATCGATCAGGGTCTTGCCCTCGCGCCGGGCATTGGCGAAGGCGGCAAGGGCCTCGGTCCGGCTCCTCGGAAAGACTGCTTTTCCTTCTATATTCAAGGCATTGGGTTGAAGGCTGCCCTTGTTTCCGGTCTCCGTCAGGCCAACCGCATAGAGGATGCCGGCGGGCACGCCATAACGATCGGCAGCGCGCAGGATTTCCGGCTCGCAAGGGTTGGCCGTAGCTGCGGCAGCGCTTGCCGCGCTAGATAAAGATATCGCCGCCAGCGCGCTCGCGAGCAGGCGAAGTGCCGCGGCCGTAGTCCTGCGCGTCATCGTTGCGTTTCCCTGAGGATTGCTGGCCCGGTTGCTGGCCGCCGGCTCCACCGTTACCGCTGCCCGAATTCCCCGGTTGAAAGGATGCTGGATCGCGGCCTGTCGCCGCCGCCATAGGAGCGGTTGCATCCGTCCGGGTTGTAGCGGGAGCTGCTACCGAAGGTTGCAGTATCGTGACCTTGTCAACCTCGAAGCCGAGCCCCCGCAGTGACTTGACGATGGCCTCGCTGTCGGCCGACAGCCGACGATAAGCGTCATGCGTTTCAGGCTTCAGCTCAATCGAAAGTTGTTCCCCGGAGAGGCGAAGATTGGCCGTCACCATGCCGAGTTCGGCGGGGTGGAGTTCGATCTTCAACACATGTGTCGGAACGGCAACAGAGCTGGCCAGATGGGTAGTCGTGGGTGAGGCTGAAAGCGCCTTTTGCGGCCCGGCGTCGGCGGCTATGGCGTTGATCACATTGAGGGCTGCCTGGCTGATGGGACTTTGCGGCGGTGCGGGGAAACTCCGTTCCGACACCACGTCGATGCGCGCAGTGGACAGGGACTGTTTTCCCGCTTCTGGACGCATCGAGGACTGGACATCCTCGATGCTCTTCATCGCATTCGCGGTGTGCTTCGACCGCACGCCGGGCACATCGGCGGCCGGTGCGTCCGACAGCTTCTGGGCCGCCGCTGCGGCGTCGCGTTTTGGCGCGCTGGAGGCAGCGCTCGGCGACTGACCGTCAAACGCCGTCAAAGGTCCGTCGACGATCGACGCCTGCTCCGGCTTCGACATGGTTTCGAGTGCTTCGCGTCCGCCCGCGGCTTTTGGCCGGTAGGTCTTTGGCAGTGAAGCCTGCCCATCGAGCGCCGGGTCCGACGGATTCTCGCCGGTGGCCGTATTGCCCCCGGCTGCCTTGGCCGTTGTCGCGAAATGCCGCAGGTCATGAAACGCGATCAGCAGCGGCAGGTCGTCCTGAAGCGGCCCGGCATCCGGCGCCGTATCTTCAGCGTCGGCCTTCGCGTTTTCTTCCAAATCGTCCTTGCCGGTTTTCACGTTTGCCACTTTGGCCGAGATGGTCCTTCCGGGCTCGGCCGATGCTGGTTCGGCCCTGGCGTCATGCCCGGCAAGGCCGGCAGCGAGCTTGCTCCAGCGCTGGTCGCGCGATCCCGCCTCTGTCGAAGGCTGCCGTTCCGGGCGGGCAGCACCGGCATCGTCGCGCAGCATCTCGCCGAAGCCGGCGTCATCGTTCCTGCCGTTCGCGGCCGGCTGCTCCGACGTCGCGCGCGTGGAGGCAAATCCTGGCAAGGCCGAGCCGAGGCTGGTGGTCATTTTGGGGCGGCTCCAAGCATCTGGTCGATCAGGTCGAGCTGTCGACGTGTTCTGGTCATGGCGGCGTCGGTCGGATCGGCGGGCTCTGGACCGGCTGCGGGTGACGGTGCCGACGCTGGCATGACAGTCGCAGGGTCGGCGGATGCCGCTGCTGCCATGTCCGGCGCATTGGCGGCTGGTCCGCCGGAGGCCGCGGTGACGGCGGGTTGCTCCGAGATGGCGCCTTCGACCGGCGGCAGGCCACTGTCATCGGCGCCTTGCGCCGTGGCGATCTCGGGCACCGGCTGCGCCGCGGCGGCAGGAACTGGGGCAGGCTTTTCCGCCGGAAGGGCGGTGGGCGGCGCGACGACCTCGCCGGCAATGGCCTGCGCGGCGTCGAGCAAAGCGCGGTCGCCCTCCGACAGCCGGCTGCGGTCGATCTTGCCGAACTTGGCGCGAACGTCCTCGATTGTACCCGAGGTGACGGTGGAAAGGCTGGCATAGAGCAGGGCGCGTGGATCGTCCTGATTGGTGTTGCCGTCGCGGCCCTGTTCCGCCCGCGCCGAAGCGAAGGCCGACAAGTCGTTCAGGCCGTCTATCGCGGCCCGGCGGGCGATGCGCAGATAGATCACCTTCTCGCGCTCGGGATCCATCATCGAGGTGATGTCGCCCAGCTTGTCCTGGCTGATCGACATGTGCAGCGCGATGACGCCGGAGACGAAGGAGTCGGCGAACTGGCTGGCATAGGGCGAATAGAGATAGCGCTCGACATATTGGGTGGAAGCAAGGGCGAAGCGTGCCGCGTCGCCTTGCGCGACTGCAAGGCCAACCGAACGGCGAAGTGCCGCTTCCTCGACCAGCGTGCCGGGGCTGAGCAATCTTGCCTCGTCGAGCAGACGGAGTGCGGTCGCCGGTTGATCGCCGGCAAGCAGTGAGCCTTTGACCAGGGCGAGGAAGGCGCCGAGATCCGGGGGCAGCGCCATGGGATCGATCGGCCTCAAGGCTTCGATAGCCTCGCCGGGCCGGCCGTTGAGGTAATCAATCACGCCTTTGGCGATGGCAAGGCTTTGCGGGTCCGTCGTAGCGCGCGACGTGGCCGCTTCGACGGTCACCGGGTTGCCGCCGCTCATGCCATAGACAAGCAGAGCTCGAAAGTTCTTGGGATCCTTGTAGTCCTCGGCATTCGCCGCCCGCAGGCGCGCATCTGCCATCTCCAGCAGCTTGGCTTGCATCGGCAGGGCGGCATGATCGCCGGCGGCTATGCGGTCCTGGATGAGTTGCAGCGAGCGCACCAACTGATACGGCTGCAGCGTATCCTGGGCGAAACCGGTCGACGGGTGTCCGCCGGCCAGCAGCAACAGGCCAATCAACCGGCGGGTGACGGCCGCTCTTTTCATCCGCCGGTCGCCATCAGGATCTCGATGCGGCGGTTCGCGGCCGCCAATGGATCGGCTGCTATTTTCGGCTGGCGGTCGGCGAAGCCGGCGACTTCGGTGATGCGGCGTTCGTCGACGCCGCCGCGCACGAGCATGTAGTAGGCGGAATGCGCGCGCGCCGTCGACAGGCGCCAATTGTCGTAGCTGTCGCCGCGGAACGGCCGGGCGTCGGTGTGGCCGTTGATGCTGATGGTGCCCTTCTGGCTGTTGACGATGCGGCCGATCTTCTCCATCGCCAGCACCAGTTCGCGTCTCGGCAATGCCGAGCCGACCTCGAACATGCCGAAGTCGAGCTGGTCGGTGATCGAGATGACGACCCCCTTGTCGGTGGCTTCGACCGAGACGCCGTCGTGCAGCTTGTCGCCGGGCTTGAAGGCATCGGCCAGTTGCCGCTTGACGTCGGCCGCTGCCTTGACGGCAGCCGCGGTTGGCGCCTTCTCGCCGACGTCGGGCTTGGCGGCCTTTTGCGCCTCAGGCTCTGCCTTGGCTGCGTCGGCGACCGTGGTGCCGTCCGGTTTGGTCTCGCCGGCCATTGCCGTGGCAGGGTTCGCGGCCTGCTTGCCGGTCACGTCCTTTGCCTGCGGCTCAAGCGGGGCGGCCGCGACAGGCGGCACGGCTTTGACTTTGAGCACTTGCGTTTCGGCGGTCTTGTCGCCGGGCTTGGCCGGATCGCCCTCGATTTTGGTGCGCTCGGCGCTGGCTTCGGCGCCGGGCGCCGCGACCTGCTGCGACCAGAAATCCGGCTCGAAGGGATCGCGGTAGGAGGCGCCACCGGAGGCGCCGGTAGCCGGTCCGGCAGCCTGCACGCCGCCGTCGCCTTTCTGGCTGACATTCTGCATGACGCCGGTATCCGCGGCGATTTCCGAAAGCACCGCGTAGGGGTCGGCGAAGAGATGATCGTCGGTGCGTTCCGCCTGCTGCGGCTCCTGCTTGTCCTGCTTGCGGTCCGACGCGCCCGCGCCGGCATTGCCGTTCTGTCCGGCTTTGCTGGTCGCCTCTTGCGGATCGTCGGCCGTCAGCCCCATGGCGCGCGGGCCGTCGCCGAGATCCTCCAGGCCCTTGCGGCTCGAATTGCGGTCGACCAGCTTGACCGGGTTGAAGTAGCTGGCGACGGCTGCCTTGGTCTGCTCGTTGGCGGCGTTGATCAGCCACATGACCAGGAAGAAGCACATCATGGCCGTCATGAAGTCGGCGAAGGCGATCTTCCAGACGCCGCCATGGTGGGCTTCGTCATGGTCGTCATGACTGCGCCGCACGATGATGATCTCGTGGCGGCCGTGATCGGCGTCGGCGACGCTCATGCCAGGACCTCCGAGAGGGTCGTCGACCATTCGGCCATGCGCGTCTCGAACACCGCCTCGTCGATGGCGACGGTCAGGTCGAAGCCTGGCGCCTCGACAAAATCGAGATTGGCGGCGCGGGGTCCGAGCGACGCCTTCAGTGTTTCGAACATCGAGAGCGGGCCGCGCACGACGATGCGCACCGCTTCGGCATCGCCAACCGCTTCGCGAACGGCGCCGGCCAACGCATCGATCGAACGTTTCTGCAGATCGTCGCTGACGATGCCGCCGATGATGCGGGCGACCGTGGCGGCGACAAGTCCGGTCACGCGCGCCTCCATCGCATCGATGCGCAACGAGACAGCCTTGCCGACATCGTCGCCGAGGCTTTCGAGAAATATCCTTGCTTCCTCGGCACTAGCCTGGCGTTCGGCTTCGAGCGCGGCGTCATGCGCAGCCGACAGGCGGACCTCCAGCGCTGCCTCCGCCTGGGCAACCGCCTCGGCGATCAGCGTGCCGATATCGGCTTGTGGCGCCGGCGTCTCGGGCTTGTGGTCGGGATCGACTGCTGCCCGGGGCTGGCCGGCGCGTTGCGCGCGCGTCCCGAAATCGGGCAGAAGGTCGAAGAGGGCTACGGAGGGCATGGTTTACACCGCCACTTCCTGGGCAGCCCATTTGCGCAGGATCTGCGCGGTGCGCTCCTCGTTGAGATCGACCATCCTGGCAAGCCTGTCCTGCGGCGCCGGCCGGATCTTCTGGCGAAGATCGTCGAGCGGCGTGGGGCCTGGGCGTGTGCCTGGCAAGGTCCCGATCGCGGCACTGTCGGTGGCCGCCATTGCCTCCGGCGTCGGCAGCGAGCGCTGGACGTCGTCGAAGCTGGGACCTGCCAGGGCCGGAGTAGCCTTTGCCGTCAGCGCCGCGGCCATCGGCCTCAGGCCGAAGAAGGCGACCAGGAACACCACGACGATGAAGGCACCGGCATTGATCATCGTGCCGGCATGCTGGCCGATAGAATCGAGCATTCCCGCCTGCGGGATCGCCTCGCCATCCAGGCCATCGATGAACTCGACCGCCGAGACGTCGATGATGTCGCCGCGCTTTTCGTCCAGGCCGGTGGCGGACGTGACCATCTTCTGGATCTCGGCGACGCGCTTGGCGATCTGCTCCGGCGTGGCGTCCTTGCCGAGGATGGCCGTCAGCCGCTGCTGATTGACGACCACGGCGATCGACATCTTGGTGACGGTGTAACCGTTGGAGACCGTGGCGATCTTCTTGGAATTGATCTCGTAGTTGGTGATCTCTTCCCTGCGGTCGTTTTGCGAGGAGGATTGCGGACCATCGGTGGCGGTTGCCTGGGTCTCGGGCAGGTTCTGCTCGACGCTGGCCGGAGTGGAAGCCTGCTTCTGGTTGTTGTTCTCGTTGGCCCGCACCGACTGCACCGAGCGTTCGACGCGGGAATTCGGATCGAAGATGGTCTCTTCCGTCTGGCGGGTGTCGGTGTTGACCTCGGCCTTGACGCTGGCGCGGAAATTGTCGGGGCCGAGATAGGCCGTCAGCGCACGGCGGATGTTGTCTCCGATCTGCGCCTCGACGGTCTGCTCGACGCCGAGCGTGCGGGCGGCGCTGGTGTTGGAAGGGTCGTCGCCCGCAGCCAGCAGATTGCCGCTGGAATCGAGAACAGTCACCTTGTCTGCCGACAGGCCGGGAACGGCGGCGGCGACGAGATGGCGGATCGACATGGCGCTCTTCTCGGCGTCGATGCCGGCGTAGCGGATGACCACGGAAGCGGAGGGCTGCTGCTCGTCGCGGCGAAAATTGGCGCGTTCGGACATGACGATGTGGACCCGCGCAGCCTTGATGCCCGATATCGACTGGATGGTGCGGGCGATCTCGCCTTCCAGCGCGCGCACGCGGGTGATCTGCTGCATGAAGGAGGTGAGGCCGAGCGAGCCGACATTGTCGAACAGTTCGTAGCCGGCATTGGCGCTGGTCGGCAGGCCCTTTTCGGCGAGCAGCATGCGGGCCTGAGCGGTGGTGCCGGCCGGCACCAGAACCGAGGTTCCATCGGCGCCGACATCGAAGCCGATACCGGCTTCGCCCAGCACCAGGCCGATCTGGTTCACGTCGGCACGGTCTAGTCCCACATAGAGCGTGTCGTAGGCGGGGCGGTTGAGATAGACCGAGGCGATGCCGATGACGCCCATCACCAGAACGGCGATGCCCGCCAGCATGGCGAGGCGCTTCACGCCAAACCCGCGGAGATTCGAGATGATGCTCTGGATCTGTTCCGGCACGGTTCAACGACTCCCAGCATGATTGTCCGCTGGAACTCTAGTCTTCGAAGCTTGTGCGAAAATGAAATCGGGCCGCGCTTGCGGCGCGGCCCGATTATCTGATGGGAAGGTGGGCGCCGGTGGCGCCCGTGATCAGCTCTTGAACAGAGACAGGATCGACTGCGAGGCGGCGTTGGCGATCGACAACGCCTGGATGCCGAGCTGCTGCTGCACCTGCAGGGCCTGGAGACGGGTCGATTCCTTGTTCATGTCGGCATCGACGAGCTGGCCGACGCCGCGGTCGATGGAGTCCATCAAGCTCTGGGTGAAGGTCTTCTGCAGGTCGATGCTGCTCTTGGCCGAGCCGAGGATGGTGGCGGAGTCGGTCAGCTGGGCCATGACCTTGTCCATCCTGGTTACCATCTGCGTGATGATGTCGTCGGTTACCCCTGGGGCCGTGATGTCGAGGTTGTAGGCGGAAATATTGTCGACCTTGGCGACCGCTCCCGCCGCCGTCTGGCCGGCTGTGTTCGCGGCGATATCCGTTCCTCCGCCCGCGATCACGCCCGCATAGGCGTTGTCGTACAGGGTCTGGGCGGCGCCCGTGGAATAGATGGAGGTTTTGCGATCGAGGGTTCCGGAATTCTTCACCTCGGCGGCGAGGCCGTAGTCGAAAAGCTTGGTGCCCTCAACATCGATGTTGATCGTTCCGATCGACACTGCGCCGGATGAGGAGCGATTGAATGAGGACACGATCTGCGAGTCGGGCTGGACGCCATCATTGGGGGCGGCAGTCTGCTTGGAGGTCACCGCCAGGAAATTCGAGCCGGAGAAGGTCGCCGCATCGGCGAACGACTTCATCTGCGTCTGAAGCGCCTTGATCTCGGTCTGGGTTTTTGCCTTGGCGGCATCCGTCTGGCCGACCATGGACAGCACCTTGGTCTTGATCTGCCCGATCGTTGTCAGCACATTGTTCATGCCGGTGTAAGCGGCGTCGACCTTCGAGGCGCCGAGGCCGAGTGCATCCTGCACGGTCGACAGGGCCGCGTTGTCGGAGCGCATCGTGGTGGCGATCGACCAGTAGGCGGCGTTGTCCGAGGCCTGCGAGACCCGGTAACCGGTCGATATGCGGGCCTGCGTCTGTTCGAGCGACTTGTTGGTGGCGCTGAGGCTTTGAAGTGCGGTTAACGCCGAAGCGTTGGTCATGATGCTCGCCAAGAAAGTCGCTCCTTCTCAAAAGCCGACATGCTCAGACATGCCGGATGGGCCAGTTCAACGGGTGGCATCGTGCCGGTCGGACCGATTCGCCAACTGTCGTAAGCTATTGGTTAACCATAACTAGCGCGGCATGGTTAACAGCCTGTTAAAAGCTGGCTTTTGAGAGTTAAGGATCGAGGGTTGCGTGGGGCTGGAGCAAAACGCAATTCGGGCCGCGCTGTTGGCGCGGCCCGAATTTTTAGTGCGAACTGTGGTTGGGCGAAGGCGATTAGCCGCGGAAGAGCGACAGGATCGACTGCGATGAACCGTTGGCGATCGACAGCGCCTGGATGCCGAGCTGCTGCTGGACCTGCAGGGCCTGCAGACGGGTCGATTCCTTGTTCATGTCCGCATCGACGAGCTGGCCGACACCGCGATCGATGGAGTCCATCAGGTTCGAGGTGAAGGTCTTCTGCAGGTCGATACTGCTCTTGGCGGCGCCGAGCGTGGTGGCGGCGTTGGTCATGGCCTTGAGCGCGGCGTCGACGACGTTCATCTGCTGCGCGATCTGGCTATCGCTGGCAGCCGTGCCACCCGAAAAGATAGTGAGCGAGGCAACCGAATAGGTGTCGGTTGCCGCTGCTGCAGCACCCAGGGTGGGGTTCGAGGCCGTGGCAACAGCAGCGCCCGTGGTGCCGAGGCGAGCCGTGTCGAGAATACCCTTGGCGGTTGGTGCCGCGCCGGCATCGTACAGCTTGATGCTTTCCACATTGACATCGATCGTCGAGATCGAAGCCGCGCCGGTCGCGTCGCGGTTGAAGGCCGAAACAATCTTCACGTCGGCCGCGGTGCCTGTCGCAGTGGACACCGAAAGCATGTTGGTGCCGGAGAAGGTGGCGCCATCGGCGTAGGCCTTCAACTGGTTCTGAAGGGCGGCGATTTCGACCTGGGTCTTTTCCTTGGAGGCGTCCGTCTGGCCGTAGGACGCGACCAGCTTGGTCTTGATCTGGTTGATGGTATCGATCGCGCTACTCATGCCGGTATAGGCTGTGTCGACCTTGGAGGCGCCGAGGCCGAGAGCGTCCGAAACGGTGGACATTGCCTGGTTGTCGGAGCGCATCGTGGTGGCGATCGACCAGTAGGCGGCGTTGTCCGAAGCCTGCGAGACCTTGTAGCCGGTCGAGATGCGGGCCTGGGTGTCGGTGAGGGATTTGCTGGTGGCGTTGAGGCTCTGCAGGGCCGTCAATGCGGCGCTGTTCGTCATGATGCTGGACATGGTACTCGTACCTTGATTTTACAGGTATTTTTTACATACCGGCTCTACCGGTATGACGGTGCGGCATCATGCCCATGATCTCTCAAAATCGATCACCCGCCATCTGCGAGCGAATATGCGGGCAAGTCCCTACCAAAGGGCTAAACCGGACGGTTAATCGAAAATATATTGCTGGGATTTCGAGCCGGCGCGGCAGGATCAGTTGAAGGAGCGCACCAGGCTGCCGACAAGCAGGTTCCAGCCGTCGATCAGGACGAAGAACAGGATCTTGAACGGCAGCGACACCACTGTCGGCGGCAGCATCATCATGCCCATCGCCATGGTGATCGTGGCGACGATCAGGTCGATGACCAGGAATGGCAGCACGATCAGGAAGCCGATCTCGAAACCGCGCCGGATCTCCGAGATCATGAAGGCCGGCACCAGGATGCGCAGGTCGACGGTGTTACGCGAAACGGTCTGGCCGCGCTCGCGGGCGAGGTCGGCGAAGAGGTCGAAATCTTTGTCACGCACATTGTGCAGCATGAAGGTGCGGAACGGGTCCGAAATCTTGTCGAAGGCTTCGGTCTGGGTGATCTGGTTGTCCATCAGCGGCTTGACGCCGGTGTTCCAGGCCTGATCGAAGGTCGGCGCCATGACATAGAAGGTCATGAACAGCGACAGCGAAATCAGGATGAGGTTTGCCGGTGTCGACTGCAGGCCGATGCCGGCGCGCAGGATCGAGAAGGCGATGACGAAACGGGTGAAGCTGGTCACCATGATCAGCAGGCCTGGCGCCACCGACAGAACGGTCAGCAGGCCGAACATCTGGATGATGTAGCCGACGGTGGTGCCGTCAGCCTTGCCGATGCCGCCGAGATCGAGTTGCTGGGCCGCCGCGATGGAGGTGGCGGCGGCGATCATGGCCGTGGCGAGAAGGAGTTTTCTCATTCGAGCAGCAATGTCCTGATGAGTACCTGTTTGGCGTGACCCTGGCTGCGGATCGCGGCGCGGTCTTCGAGGTCGGCCTTCAGGTGCTGGTAGCCGCTGGCGCCCTCGATCTGATGCATCTTCAACGTGCGCACCAGGGCCAGAAGGTCCTGGTGGATGTCATCCGACATTGCCTGTGGCTGCGGCGCGTCATAGACGATGGACACCTCCATCCTGATCCAGGTGCCGGCAGGCGAGGCGATGTTGGTGGTGATCGGCGCCAGCACGACAAGCATCGGGCCCAGGCCTGGCTGCTCGGCCGCGGCGGGCTGCATGATCTTGCCTTCGTTCTCAGGCGCGACCGGTACCGAAGCCGGTGCGCCAACGCCTTTGAGATAACCGCCGGACATCCAGCCCATGCCAATGGCGGCCGCCGTCACAAGCAGCAGCAGGCCGGCCTGGATGGCAGGGGAGGGACCCTTGCGTGGCTGAACCTGTTCGATATTTGCCACGGCGCCCTGCTCCGATCCTAGAACGGAAGAACCTGGTCGAGAATCTGCTGGCCGTAGGCAGGCTGCTGGACCTCGGTGATGCGACCGCGTCCGCCGTAGGAGATGCGGGCCTCGGCGATGCGTTCGTAGGGGATGGTGTTTTCGGCGCCGATATCGGCCGGCCGCACGATGCCGGCGAGCGTCAGCACCCTGAGCTCGGCGTTGACGCGCACTTCCTGCGATCCGGTGATCATCAGATTGCCGTTGGGCAGCACATCGGTGACGATCGCCGCGACATTGAGCTCAAGCGTCTCCGAGCGCTTGATCTCGCCGTCGGCGGTCGTGTCCGTGGTGGAGCTGAGAGCCCCAGCGCCCTTGCCGGCGGTGCTCCACTTGTCCCACTGCGCGCTGAGGTCGTAACCGAGCTTGCGATTGGCGGTGCGGCTCCTGTCGTTCTGGTTCTTGAAGTTGGCTCGATCGTTGATCTTGATCTTGACCGTCAGGATGTCGCCCTGGGACAGCGCCCGCGGGTCGGTGAACAGCCGGCTCTGGCGGTCGTCCCACAACGAGAATTTCTTGACCGGCGCGGGCGGCGTTTGCGGATAGCGATAGAGGGAGCCAGTGCTGCCGCCATCGATGCCGGAGCCGACCGGGGACAGGGCCGGCTCCCTGCCGACCTCCTTGAGGTTGGTTCCGCAACCCGACAGCACGGTGACCGCGCACAGGACAAGCATTTTCCGGATCATGACGGATCTACCCTTCGGGCTGCGCTGGCCATAATGCCGGTGAGCGTCGCCGCCGCCTTCTGGTCCATTTCGTTGAGGATGACGCTCGCCTTGCGTGAATCGAGCTTCATCAATATGGCCGCAGCCAGATCGGCGTTGACGATGGCCAGCCGCTCGGCGGCGGCGTCGGGTTTCATGCCGGCGTAGATCTGGACGACGCCGTCCTCGGCCCGGGCCAGGAAAACCTCGCGCCGCTTCAGCCAGGTCTCGTATTCAGCTTTCTTTGCATCGAGAGCTTTCATGCGCTCGTCAATGCCGGCCTTGAGCTGCTTCAGCTCCTCCGCCTGCAGGACATAGCGGCGGTCGCGGGCGGCGTCGGCGATGTTTGAGCAGAAGCGCTCGATCTCGCTTTGGTCCGGCGCCTTTTCCCGTGTCAATTGCTGCGGCGCCGCTGCCACCGGTGCTCCCGGCAGAACCTGGCGGACCGTCTCCTCGCCGCGTGCGGTGTCGCCGGCAAAGGGCAGCGCCGCGAGAATAGCGGTCGCAAGCAGGATCGCGGCTTTGCGGTGTCTGCCGTCATGGCGTGGGAAGGAGCGCGTCATCGGCATCGCCTATTGCAGAACCAGGTCGGCCTGCAGGGCCCCGGCCGACTTGATGCCCTGCAAAATGGCGATGATGCCGTCCGGCTTGACCCCGAGGCGGTTGAGGCCGGAAACGAGGGTTTGGAGATCGGGTCCGTCAAGCACGGCAACGCGGGCGTCGGGCCGGCTGGCGTCGATGGCGGTGAACGGTTCGATGGCGGTCTCGCCCTTGGAGAAGGGCTCGGGCTGGACCACGCGCGGCGCTTCGGTGATGCGCACGGTGAGCGTGCCGTGGCTGATGGCGACCCGCGAGATCTTGACGTCATTGCCGATGACGATGGTGCCGGTGCGCTCGTCGATGACGACACGGGCCGGCGTGTCGGATTCGACCACCAAATTCTCGATTTCGGCATAGAAGCGCGCCGCCGAGACACCTTTCGGCCTTCTGATCTGCACGGTGCGCGAATCGCGCTCCGCCGCCACCCGCATGCCGAAGCGCTGGCCGGTGTAATCGTTGATGGCGTCCGCGATGCGGATAGCGGTCGAGAAATCGGGATTGCGCAGTTGCAGCGTCAGGATCGCCTGATCGTCGAACTCGGCCTGGACAGCGCGCTCCACGATGGCGCCGTTCGGCACGCGGCCGGAGGTCGGCACGCCTTGCGTCAGTTGCTCGGCCTGTCCCTGGGCGGTAAAGCCGGACACGATGACCGAGCCCTGGCCGACGGCATAGATCTCGCCGTCCGCTGCCTTCAGCGGCGTCATGATCAGCGTGCCGCCGGAAAGCGAGGTCGCGTCGCCCATCGAGGAGACGTCGATGTCGATGCGGGCGCCCGACTGCACGTAGGGCGGCATGTTGGCGGTGACGATGACGGCGGCGACATTCTTGGCGCGTGCACTGCCGCCTTCGGTGGCGATGCCGAGGTTTTCGAGCATCGCGCGGATAGACTGTTCGGTGAATGGCGAGTTGCGCAGGCTGTCGCCCGATCCGGCAAGGCCGATCACCAGGCCGTAGCCGACGAGCTGATTGTCGCGCGAGCTCTGCAGCTGGGCGATGTCCTTGATGCGCGAGGCGACCTGGCCCGGCGGCAGCGAACTCGGCCCGGTCGACACCCGGAACATGCGGCTGGTGGTGGCCGGATCATATTCGGGATCGTTGTAGACGCCGCCATTCTTGGCGGCGAGCTCGCGCTTGGCCTTCGGCGTCAGGCCGTCGGCCAGCGCCGGCTGCAGGCCAAGCACGGCTGCCAGTATCAGGGTAAGCCCGCGCATCATGAAGCGCTGACCTGGATGGTTCCATCCGCCATCACCGTGCCGGACAGGACTTTGCCGCTGTCGATGTTGCGAACCTTGACGAGGTCGCCCGCGGCTCCCGGCTGCAGCGTCACGGCGGTGGCCGAGATCGTCAGCCCGCCGGCGATGAAGAAGATCTGCACGGAAGCACCCTGTTCGACCAGCCAGGCCTCGCGGATGGCGGTGGAGGGAATGTAGCGGCCGGGCAGCAACGTGCGCTTGGCGACCTTGCCATCCAGTTCCTCGACCCGTGTGGCGACCGCCTCTGGCTTGTGCTTGCCGACGATAAGGGTGACCTGTTTCAGGGCAGCCAGGTTGATGGTCTCGCCGGGATAGATAACCCGGCTCGGAATAAGCACCACCTCGCCGACAGCTTGATTGCTGGCGATCCGGGTGGCCGACTGGTTGGCCGATTCCTGGGCAAAAGCCGGCATCGTGCCGGTCACCAGCGCAAGGACGAGCGCGCTGCGGCGGAATGCGGACAGGAGGCCGGGCGTCGACATCATGCGTTACCTGATGTTCTTGGAGACCACGGAGGCCATGTCGTCGGCGGCCTGGATGACCTTGGAGTTCATCTCATAGGCGCGCTGCGCCGAGATCAGCTCGGTGATTTCCTTGACCGGGTCGACGTTGGAGGCTTCGAGATAGCCCTGCTGGATGGTGGCGAAGCCTGGATCGCCAGGCACGCCGACATTGGCTGGCCCCGAAGCCGTGGTTTCCTGGAACAGATTGTCGCCGAGCGGCGCCAGGCCGGCCTCGTTGGCGAAATTGGCGATCTGAAGCTGACCGAGGTTCTGCAGGTCGGTCTGGCCGTCGATGCGGGCGAAGACCTGGCCGGTCTTGTTGACGATGACCTCGACGGCATCCACGGGGACGTTGATTGCCGGAATGACGGCAGCGCCGTCGACCGTCACCAGCTGGCCGGTGGCGTTGGTGTTGAGAGCGCCGGCGCGGCTGTAGAGCGTGCCGCCGTCGGCACCCTCGATCTGAAACCAGCCCCTGCCGGTCAGCGCCAGGTCGAAACTGTTGCCGGTGCTGGTCAGTTCGCCCTGTGTGTGCACGTTGCGCACGGCCGTCGTCTTGACGCCGAGGCCGATCGAGACGCCCTCCGGCACCAGCGAGGCGTTGGAGCGGTTGGGCACGCCTTGCGTGCGGTCGACCTGATAGAGCAGGTCGGAGAATTCGGCACGGGCGCGCTTGTAGCCGGTGGTGTTGATGTTGGCGATGTTGTTGGCGATGACTTCCAGATTTGTCTGCTGGGCATTCATGCCGGTGGCGGCGATGGCAAGTGCTTTCATGGCGGAATTCCTCAGATGCCCATTCGACTGACTTCGAGATACGCGGAAACCACCTTGTCGCGGATGGCGACGGCGGTCTGAAGCGCCTGCTGCGCGCTCATCACGGCGTCGACCACCTGACGGGTGTCGGCGTCGCCCTTGAGCGCCTGCATCGATACCTGCTCGGCATTCTGCATCGTGTCGACGGTCTTGGAGGCTGCCTGGCTCAGCGCCTCGGCAAAGGAGGTGCCGACATTGCCGCCGGCCGAGGGTGTTGCGCCGCCCTGGAGCAGGCTTGTCGCCGTGTCATCGCCGCCGATCGACGGCTTGAACTGAAGGGCTCCGATACCGCTGATCATTACTGGTTCCTCATCAGGTCGATGGTCATGGAAATCAGGTCACGGGCCTGCTTGACGACCTGAAGGTTGGCCTCGTAGGAGCGGTTGGCCTCGGTCATGTCGGCCATTTCGATCAGCACGTTGACGTTGGGCATCTTGACGTAGCCCTTCTCGTCGGCTGCCTCGTTGCCGGGCTGGAACTCGACTGGAAAGTCACTGGGATCTCGATCGATCGAGTTCACTGCAACCGTTGAACTGCCGGAGGCCCGGTCAAGCTCGGAGACGAAGCTGATGGTCTTGCGGCGATAAGGATCGGAGCCGGGCGCGGTGCCGGTCGACTGGGCGTTGGCGAGGTTTTCGGAAACCACGCGCAGGCGCTCCGACTGGGCGCCGAGGCCGGATGCTGCGACTTTGAGGGCTGCGGTCAGTGCGTCCATGGTCAGCTCTTCACCGCCATCATCATCATCGTATGAAACGCCTTGACGATCGCCGTGTTGAGTTCGAAGGAGCGGCGCACCTCGCCGGCTTTCAGCAACTGGTCTTCCAGAACGACGGAGTTCTTGGACGGCATGACGACGCCGTCATCCTCCTGCGGCTTGATGGTGAAGCCGGCATTGCTCGCTGCATTGCCGAGATGGCCGGCCTGGGTGGCCTGCAGCGATACGGCGGCGCGGTCGAGCACCTTTTCGAATGGCTCGACGTCGTTTGCCGTATAACCCGGCGTGTTGGCATTGGCGATGTTGCCGGCGACTGCCGACTGGCGCACGGCCAGCCATTGCGCTTGCTTGGCGGCGAGATCGAAAAGGGAAACGGGCTCCATGGGAATCTCCGAGCAGGTACCCAGAGACTAGGCCGCCAGTCTTGCGCGGGCCTTGCGGATGGCCGGAAGCCGGAGATCGTTTATCTGGAGAGTTCGATTACCCGGTCGGCACTGGTGACCATGACCCATTTGCCGTTGCGCTGCTCGATGGAGGACACCTGACTGGAGTCAGGCAGTATCGAGCCGCGCTGGACGATCCAGAGGCCAGCGTCGTCCTGGATCATGGCACGGCCGTTGGCGACATGAACCATGCGGAATTTCGCCGCGTCGGCCGGAAACGGTTGCTCGTCGGGTGCGGCTGCGGGATTGGCATCATCCCGCACCGTTCCGGTGGCAAGAAGATCGAGATTGGCCGCGGGAATATCCTTTGCCGTCAGCGGCGCGCTGCGTTCGGCGACCACGCCGCCGCCCGCTCGCCCGGAATTGGAGCCGGTGCCGCCGAACTTCATCGCCTGGACGCCAAACTGGTCCTGGTTAAAGAAGATGTACCAGGGAAACAGGGCGCAGATCAGGCCGAGCGTGATGCCGAGCGCGGCTATGACGAAATCGCTGCGTCGGTCGGACTTCTTCCTCAGTCGGGGAAACGGTGCCTTTGGCGGCTGCGGCCATTCGGTGCGCGGGAACAGCCCGTTGATCAGCGAGTCGCGGCTCGCCTGCGTCATCTCGGCAGCCACCGCCTGGACAGCCCGGGGCAGAGCGGGTTCGACGGGCCTGGCCAGAAGATCAGGATCGGCTCTGCCAGCCCGTGGCAGGATTGGCTTGACGGCTCTGGCCAGAACGGCCTCGGCTTTGGCTGCGATGATACGGGCAGCCTTTGCCTTGGCGGTTCTCGCTTCGTCAGCCTCGGCTTGCTCCACGGCATTGGCCTCGGCGATCATGTCGCGCAGGATGCGCTCGGTATATTCGCGTTCAGTCTCCGGCATCGGCGTTCAGCTTGCTCTTGAGGTGGCGGGCGAGATCGGAGAAAGGGTCGGCCGACGGGCGATCCTTCGGCGCTTGCGTCAGCGCCTCATAGATCAGCGGCACCTGGCGCACGGCGATGTCGAGTTCGGCATCGACGCCCCCCTGATAGGCCCCAAGCAATCGGATATCGCGCGTGTCCTCGAAGCGCGAGATCATCGACTTCAGCCTTGTCACCAGCGCGCGCTGTTCGACGCTCCAGGCCTTTCCGGCCAACCGCGATATGGACGACAGCGGGTTGACGGGGGGATAGCGACCCTGTTCGGCGATCGTGCGATCGAGCACGACATGGCCGTCGAGGATGCCGCGCACGGAATCGGCTACCGGGTCGTTGTGGTCGTCACCGTCGACCAGCACGGAAATGATGGCGGTGATGGATCCTTTGCCTTCCCCGCCCGGCCCGGCGCGTTCGAGCAGCTTGGGCAGTTCGGTGAACACCGAGGCCGGGTAGCCGCGCGCGACCGGCGGCTCGCCGGTCCCCGTCGCCACCTCACGCAGGGCGTGAGCGAAGCGGGTGATCGAATCCAGCACCAGCAAAACGCGATGCCCCTGGTCGCGAAAATGCTCGGCGACGCGCATGGCGGTGTCCGGCGCACGCCGGCGCATCATGGCGCTTTCGTCGCTGGTGGCGACGACGGCGACGGTCTTGGCCATGCTGTCGCCGATCGTGTCCTCGAGGAATTCACGGACTTCGCGGCCGCGTTCGCCGATGAGCGCCACCACGACGGTATCGAATGCGTCGGCGCCGGCGAGCATGGCGAGCAGCGTCGACTTGCCGACGCCGGAGCCGGCAAAGATGCCGAGGCGCTGGCCGAAGCAGAGCGGCGTGAAGATGTCGATGACCTTGACGCCGGTCATGAAGGCAGTGCCGACGCGTTGCCGCGCCATGGCCCCCGGCGTCGTCTGGGCGCCGCGCGTCGTGTCGTCTCCCCGGGCGAGTGGCGGGCCGCCATCGATCGCCCTGGTGAGTGCGTCGATGGTGCGGCCGCGCCACGAGGCATGCGGCGCCACCACGAGCGGACCGCGGCGGAACACGGCATCACCGATGCCGGAATCGGCGCTGCGTTCGAAGGGCGCCACGACGGCCTCGTCGCGGCCGATCTTGACGATCTCGCCGCGGCGCGCACCGGCATGGCCGCGCTGCTCGACGATGTCGCCCAGTCTGGCGAAGCCGGAAAGGCCGTGCACCTTGTAGTGCGTGGGCGTGACTTCGATGACGCGGCCGCCGCGCTTGAGCAGCGCCTCGGCGTCGGCGAAACGCCGCCAGACCCTTTCCAGCGCGGCAAGCCGGTCTTCCGGCGCCGGCTGGAGTTGTCTTTCGGGTGCGCGCAGGGATGGCTGGTCGAGCGACATGGATTATTTCGAGCCGAGCGTCTTGATCGCCTCGTCGGTGGACGAGTCGGTCTGCCGCATCAGGGCGGCGGTGTTCTCGAAGGCGCGCTGGACCATGATCAGCCTGGTGATCTCCAGGACCGGATTGACATTGGACTCTTCGAGAAAGCCCTGGGCAACGCCGATATCCGAGCGATCGGTGACAGGCTCCGGGGTGCGTGCCGGAACGATGCCGGAATTGCCGTAGCGGACGAAGTTCGCGCCTGGATCGAAATTGTAGAGACCGATCGAGCCGACAAGCTGATCGTTCTGGCGCAACGAACCATCGGCCCCGGCCTTGGGCGGGCCGTTGCGGGGGTCAAGCTGGATCGGCGAGCCGCCGGCATCGAGCACCGGGTGGCCCTCGATCGACATCAGCTCGCCGTTCTCGTTCATTGAAAAGCGGCCGTCGCGGGTCATGACGGTGCCGACCGGCGTCTCTATGGCGAACCAGGCATCGCCCTGGATGGCGAAATCGAAGGGATTTCCGGTCTCGCTCAAGGCACCGTGGGCGCCGGAAAGGTAGGTCTTGCCCGGGGAGGCGAAGGATACCGATTTCTGCCCGGTGCCGGAGACGACGTCCTCGAACTTCACGCCGGTGGCGCGAAAGCCGATCGTCGAGGCGTTGGCGACGTTGTCGGCGATGGTGTCGAGGCGCCGCTCGAGCGCGATCTGCGACGAAAGGGCGACGTACAGGCTGTCCCGCATGATGGTCTCAGAACCTCAGTTTCTGCATGGCCATCATCAGGTCGGTGGAGATGCCGACGGTGAGTGGCTGGGCAAACAGCACGCTGACCGAGGCGACGGCCGATGAAGTCGGGTGGTTGATCTCGTACATGCTGGTGAAGCGCGTCAGGAACTTGCCGAGTTTTTCGGGGTCGGAGAAATCCGAGATGTCGAGTTTTTGCTCGAACAGCTGCGCCTGCTTGTCGACGTCGGCGGTGGCGAAGGAATCGGGCAGGCCGAGCACGGTGCGCACGACACTGGCAAGCGCGGTGTCGGCCAGCACGTCATACCAGCTGGTGATGGTTGGGGCCTTGCGATCGAAGTAAAGCGCCAGCCGCACGCCCTGGTTGGTCTGACCGGCATCCTCCTCGAGGGTCTGGCGCATGTATTTGTCGACGGTCGGCTGCTGCGCCGGATTGATGGTGGTGGTGTTTTCGCCATAGGCTTCGAAGTTGAAGGCGGAGGCAAGCGCGGCATAGGTCTTGTCCGTCATCTTGTTGGCGACACTGTCGGGGTCGCGGACGCCGCCCTGCAGAACCCGCTTGATGAGATCCTTGTCCTCCGTCGCCGAATCGAGACCGAATGACGCCAGCGCGTATGTGTAGAGCCGGTTGTTCGACATCAGATCGTCGATCGACTTCACCTTGGTGATGTTGGCAAGATAGTATGTCGTCTCGCCCTTCACATAGGCCGAATTGGGATCGAGGCCGGCGATCTGCGCCTGGGTGGCATAGTTCTTGGTCACCAACTGCTGTGTCTTGTTGTAGATGGTCGCATCGGCGCCGTTGGCGGCGAAGTTGAAGGCGCTGACGAATTCGGCGTAGCGCTTGTCGGTCAGCTTGTTGGCGAAGCTGTCGGGATCGGAGACGCCTTCCTTGAGTGCCTTGACCATGAAGGCCTTGGCGTAGTCCATGTCCTCCAGCCCGTAGGCCTTCATGGCATACTTGAACAAACGGTCGTTTTTGACGAAATCGTCGATCGATTTCACCTTGGTGATATTCGCGAGATAATATTTGGTGTCGCGATCAACCACGGGCTGCTGCTCGATCCTGTCGATCGATTTTGAAATGTCCTTGGTGATGAGCTGGTAGCTGGTAAAGGTATTGAGCAAAGACGTGCCTCCGGCCGAAGCTATGCCGGCACAATACCCCTACTTCCTTGCGCGAAACTGAATCGCTTCCAAGCCCTCGATTCAAGCCTCACACAAGGCACGGGGACTATCCCTAGCTCCTGATGTGAAATGCGGAAGGACCTATCGTGGGCATTCTGATTGGACTGGTGGTAACGCTCGGCTGCGTCCTTGGCGGCTTCATGGCCATGGGCGGCCATCTTCATGTGCTGATTCAGCCATGGGAAGCCGTGATCATCTGTGGTGCGGCTTTTGGCACCTTCCTCGTCGCCAATCCGATGAAGACGGTCAAGGACACCGGCAAGGGCATCCTCGAAGCCTTCAAGCAGGCGGTGCCGAAGGAACAGGATTATCTCGAGACGCTCGGCGTGCTGCACTCGCTGATGCGCGAGCTGCGCTCGAAATCCCGCAGCGAAGTCGAGGCGCATATCGACAATCCGGAAGAGTCGGCGATTTTCCAGGCGTTCCCAACCGTGCTGCATAACCACGACCTGACGCATTTCATCTGCGACTACTGCCGTATCATCATCATCGGCAATGCCCGCTCGCACGAGATCGAGGCGCTGATGGACGAAGAAATCCAGACCATTAAGTCCGACAAGATGAAGGCCTATCACGCGCTGGTGGCGGTGGGCGACGGCTTGCCGGCGCTCGGCATCGTCGCCGCCGTGCTCGGCGTGGTCAAGGCGATGGGCGCGCTCGACCAGTCGCCTGAAATCCTCGGCGGTTTGATTGGTGCCGCACTTGTCGGAACGTTCCTCGGCATCTTCCTGTCCTATTCGGTGGTCGGGCCGGTCGCCACCAAGATCAAGACAGTGCGCGAGAAGAAGAACCGCCTCTATATCATCGTCAAGCAGACGCTGCTGGCCTACATGAACGGTGCGCTGCCGCAGGTGGCGATCGAGTTCGGCCGCAAGACCATCTCGTCCTATGAACGGCCGACGATCGACGCCGTCGAGCAGAGCACGATGAATACCGGCACCGTCGAAAAGAAGGCCGCCTGAACGATGCGCGACAGATCGGTCCCGGCACTGTCATGACCAGCCTGGGCAGTCCAGCGGAAGCGCGCTCGCTGATCATCGAGCGTCTGGTCGGCGACAGCGGCGAGGCCACGCAGGTCATCGACGCAGGCCGCGCCATGGCCGAACGCGCCGTACCGCTGTTGCAGAAAAGCCTGACCAGCGAGCTTGGCGTTCCGGTCGTCGTCGAACTCAAAGCGATCGAGGTCAGCCGCGTTCCCGAGGCGCGTTCGCGTGCCGGCGACACGTTTGCCATGACCGTGATCGGCTCGTCGGCGTCCTCCGATGCGATGACCTTGGTGATCGATGCTCCGGCGATCGCGATCATGGTCTGCACGCTGTTCGGCGGCGATCCGGATCTGCCGGCATCGCCGATCGAACGCGATCTGTCGCAGATCGAAATCGATGTTTCGACCATGGTGTTCCAGCAGGTCGCGCAGGCCCTCA
Source organism: Mesorhizobium sp. M1342 (assembly GCF_040317955.1). Taxonomy (NCBI): domain Bacteria; kingdom Pseudomonadati; phylum Pseudomonadota; class Alphaproteobacteria; order Hyphomicrobiales; family Phyllobacteriaceae; genus Mesorhizobium; species Mesorhizobium sp. M1342. The sequence continues at coordinate 92,824 of NZ_JAMYLI010000016.1, forward strand.
ACGGATCGGGAAAGCGCTCGCTCGACCTGCGCCTGCCCGCGCCGCGAGCAATGTCCGGCACCGAGGCGAAGCGGTATGTGCTGCGCGATGGCGCGGCAATCCGTATCGTGCTTGGCGTATCGACGCCGGCCGATAGTGGCACCGTCACGGTGACGATGCCGCAGCGCGTCGTGCTGGCCAGCCGCGACGGAGCCGTTTCTGTCAGCGACGACGATCACGGCCCCAGCTGGCGCGCCCGCTTTTCGGAAGAGGTGATGCGCTCCACCGTGGCGCTCGAGGCCACGATGCCGCTGACGCGGCTGACGCTCGGCGAGCTCGCCGGTTTCCAAATCGGCGACGTCATCGAATTCGAGGAAACGGCCCAGTCCCAGGCGCGTCTCAGCGCACGGGGCAAGACGCTGTTCGTATGCGAGTTCGGCAAACTGGGACAGAGCTACACCGTCCGGATCAGGCATCCTTACGACGCCGGACAGGACTTTATCGACGGGCTGATGCCGGCAGCCGCCGGACGCGCCTGAGAATTTGGAGACGATCATGGCCAAAACCAAGGCGGAAGCCGACCTCGACCAGCCGGACGAGCAACTCGACCGTGCCATCGAAGAGTTGCGCGGTGTCCTGCATGAAGAGGAGCAGCGCCCCGATGCGGCGTTCAGGGCGGCCTCATCAGCCAATTCGAGCGTGATCATGAACATCCCCGTCGATGTCCAGATCATCCTCGGCAGCACGGAGATGCCGGTCTCCGATCTGATGGCGCTGCAAAAAGGGTCGACCGTGGCGCTCAATCGCCGCATCGGGGAACCCGTCGACGTCGTGGTCAACGGCCGCAAGATCGCGCGCGGCGAGATCACCGTGCTGGAAAGCGATCCGTCGCGTTTCGGCATCAGGCTGACCGAAATCATCGCCGGCACGAAGGGCGCCTAGACATGGTTTGCGGGGCTTGCCGGTGGCGGCGGAGGCGAGTGGCATGACGACGCCGGTGACCTTGACCCGCGCGCAGAAGGCGGCCGCCATACTTGTGGCGATGGGCAAGCCGTCGGCCAGCCGCCTGCTGAAATTCTTCAAGCAGGAAGAACTGAAGGCCCTGATCGAGGGCGCCCGCCTGCTGCGGACGATTCCGCAAAGCGATCTTGAGCGCATCGTCGCCGAGTTCGAAGCCGAGTTCACGGAAGGGGCGGGGTTGCTCGATTCCGCCGACAGGATGGACACCATCCTCAACGAATCGCTCTCGCCCGAAGAGATGAGCGCGATCATGGGCGACAAGAAATTCGAGGTCGCACCGGAAGGCCCGCCGCCGATCTGGCCCGAGCTCGAAAAGCTCGAGCCGGCGCGGCTTGGTGCCTTCCTGGCCGGTGAGCATCCGCAGACGGCGGCCATGGTGTTGTCGAAGCTGGCACCGCAGGTGGCGGCCAACGTGCTGCTGACACTGACCAAGCCGATGCGTGGAGAAATCATCAAGCGCATGGTGACGATGGCCAATGTTCCCGACGCTGCCGCCAGGATCGTCGAAAACCGGCTGCGTACCAGCGTGCTGGCGGAAACCTCGACCAAGGACACCTCGGCCGGGCAGGCGCGTGTCGCCAGCGTTCTCAACGAACTCGACAAGCCGCTGCTCGAGGAGGTCATGCAGGATCTGGAAGCCGCCGGCACGCCTGATCTCGACGGTGTGAGGGCCCGCCTGTTTGCTTTCGACGATTTGCCGCTGCTCACCCAGAAAGCGCGGGTGCTGCTGTTCGACGGGCTGTCGACGGAGTTGGTCACGCTGGCCCTGCGCGGCACTTCGGCCGCACTCGCAGAATCGGTGCTGTCAGCCATCGGCGCCCGCTCGCGGCGCATGATCGAAGCCGAACTCGGACAGGGCTCGGACGGGGTCCCTCTCGCCGACATCACGGCGGCGCGCAAGACGATCGTTACGACGACGATCCGGCTGTCGCGCGAAGGTGCCTTCGAACTACCCTCGACCCAAGACGCCGCCTAAGACCGCGCATGGCTGACGCGGTCGACAAGGATTCGAAAACCGAAGAGGCGACGGAAAAGAAGATCCGCGACACCATCGAACAGGGCAAACTGCCCCATTCGCGGGAGACAGCGCTCTTTGCCTCGTTCGTTGCCATACTGGTGTTCACCGTCTTCTACGCCAAGGATGCGATCATTGATCTCGGCATGTTCCTGTCGATGTTCCTGGAGAAGCCGGAAGCCTGGCCGATGGACACGGAGACCGACGTCATCGCGCTCTACAAAATCGTCCTCCTCGAGGTTGGCCGCGCCGTCCTGAGCCTGATGGTGCTGCTGACCGTCGCCGGCGTCGGCGCCTCGGTGTTCCAGAACATGCCGCAATTCGTAGGCGAGCGGGTCCGGCCGCAACTCTCGCGCATTTCGATCGCCAAGGGGTGGAACAGGCTGTTCGGCATCCAGGGTTGGGTCGAGTTCCTGAAGTCACTCGGCAAGGTCGGGTTTGCCATCGTCGTGCTGAGCTTCACGCTGTCGGAAGACCACCGAAAGCTGCTCGCCGGGATGATCACCAATCCGGTCGCCTTCGGTCTCGTCATCCGCGGCATCGCCGTCGACATCCTGGTGGCGATCGTCTTCGTCATGGGGCTGATCGCGGCAATCGACATCGTCTGGTCGCGCTTCCACTGGAAGCAGGATCTGCGCATGAGCAAGCAGGAGGTCAAGGACGAGTTCAAACAGTCCGAGGGCGACCCGATCGTGAAGTCGCGGCTGCGCTCGCTGGCGCGCGACCGGGCGCGCAAGCGGATGATGACGGCGGTGCCGCGCGCGACGCTGATCATCGCCAACCCAACGCACTTCTCGATCGCGCTGAAATATGTGCGCGACGAGGACTCGGCACCCATGGTGCTGGCCAAGGGCCAGGATCTGGTGGCGCTGAAAATCCGAGAGATCGCGCGGGAACACAACATCCCGGTCTTCGAGGACGTGGCGCTCGCCCGCTCCATGTACAAGCAAGTTTCGGTCGATAGTGTAATCCCATCACAATTCTACCAGGCCGTCGCCGAACTGGTGCGGATCGTCTACTCGAAAAAGGCTGAGCGCAGACAGATTTCATGAACCGGCAACCGCACGCAAAATCCCGCGAGATCATCGTCGCCAGCGCCATCGAGCAGGTGGTGGGGGAACTCAGGCTGATCGATGTCGCCGACTACATCGCCTTTATCCGGCTGGAGCATTTCGCGTGCCTGTCGGACCTGGTCGATTCAGCGGTTGAGTTGTTCTTCATGCCGGGCACTCTACGGCTCGGCCATGGTGGTGAGGCGCATGTCGACTGGAGCGGCAGCCCGCGCATCGTACTCGATCTGGAACTGAGGCCGCCCGGCGTCACCGTCTATTTCCAGCTGACGCTGAGCGAGCTCGGCGCATCGGTGGCGGTCAACTACGTGTCGTTCGAGAAGCCGGGCGAAGACCCGGAGCACAATACGGCGCTGCTCGAGGCGGTGATCGAAGAGGCGCGTATCCGCAAGGTCGAGCCGCTCGCCTATCGCTGACCGTCGGTCGCCTTTCGAAGCGCTGTCGAATTCCCCTATTCGATCAAGCCCAGCCGCAGCGCCTTGGCAACGGCCTGGTTGCGATTGACGGCGTTGAGCTTCTGGGTCGACTGGGTCAGATACTGGTTGGCGGTGTGCACCGACAGTTTCAGGAGCCGCGCGATCTCCTCGCTGGTGTTGCCGTTGGCGGTCAGCTTCAGGCATTCGAGTTCGCGCTTGGAGATTGCGCGCATGCGGCCGGTATCGCCCGGACGGATGCGGGCGACGGCGGCGAACAGCGAAAAGCAGCGGGCGTGTATTTCGTAGAGCGCATCCTGCTGCATGGTCATCTCCGAGCCGAGGAACACGACAAGGCCGCATTGGCCGCGGTCGGCGTGAACGGGAAAAGCGATGCCGCTGGTTCCGGGCACCAGCGCCGCCATCTGCTCGGTCCAGGTGAGATCGCCAAACAGCTCCGCCATGGCAGGGACGCCGTCATCCGTCCACCAGCGCGGTTCGGTCGAGATGCGGGTGTGGCGCACGATCTCCTCGCCGTTGGCGCCTGAGATGAACTTGGTCGCCACGGCAATGCCGGGATAGTCGGAATCAAAGCATGGGACTAGCCGCGCCCGCTCGGGCGAGGGGCTTACGAAGAAGAGGCCGAAAGCCGAGGCATTCATGTCAACGGCGATCCAGCGGCAGCGGCGCACGGCATCGGGAATGGTGACCGCGTGATGGGTTTCGGAGCCAAGGGTGAAGGCTCCGAACGGGTTGCGCTGCTCGTTGAAAAGGGCTTCGGCCGTTTCCTTGATATCGGCGTGTTTCAAATGATGCCGCTCCTGATCGCCGTGGCGATGGCCATCGCGCGGTTGCTGGCCGCGAATTTCTGGATGGCGTGGGTGATGTAGCTGTTGACGGTGTTGGAGGAGACGCCAAGGATGACGGCGACCTCGTCGGTGGTCTTGCCTTCGGAAACCCAGAACAGGCATTCGCGCTCGCGATCCGACAACGGATCCTGCATGGCGGCAGCGGCAATGAGTTGCGGGATGTGCGAGAGCGCGTAGCAGCATTTCAGCTGCGCCCGCATCAGCGCCGGCTGGTCGATGCTGCCGGCGGTCGCCGCAGAGAACAGGGCGAACAGGCGCTGGCGACCGACATTGAGGCGCAGCGAATAGATTTCGGCATGGCCGAGCACGTCGAGAAGGCGGGCTTCCTCGCCGGTGATCAATCCGTCTGTTTCTGGTGCCCGGGATGCCACCAGCGGCTGTGGGCGGATGCCCGGCGCGACGGTGAGCGCGCCTTGCGCAAGCCCGGCGATCAGCCGCTTGCCGATCAGTTCGATGGCATCGAAAATCCAGTTGGAGGAGACGATGCGCGCATCGTTGCGGTCCTGGTCGTGGACAATGGCGACCAGCATGTAGCTGTCGGCGCCGATCTCGGCGGTCAGTTGCATGAAAAAGCTGGTGAGATCGCCGCGCGACGTCAGGCGCGAGCCCAATGTGTCGGATTGAAGAAGTGCGGCGGGACTGCTCATTCTTGTTGCTTTTGGCCGGAATCGTTTCTGCTGTCCGGATGCTGGAAGCCAGCCGCCGAACCCGAATACGCATTACTTTGACGAAGACACACGCGTGGCGCAGGGCTGCGCCGAACCAAATCCCGAATCCATTCAGGGAACGCGAAGCCGTCCGCGTCTGGTGCCGGAAAAGCTCCGGAACAAGAGACTTTGGGTGGTCGCCGCGCCCCCCGAGGACCGGCTGATTCGGGTCTAATCTACCCGCAGTTGAATCTGACATCAAACGCGATTTGACAAAATCGAATCCGATGGACTCAGGTGCGACTCAGAGGTCGGTTTTCGCGCCTTGGACAGAAGACCGGGACGCGAAAGTCTTCGCCGGCCCTCTCGGCGGCTGGTCGATTTCGCCAGGCTCGGGAGCATTGAACAGATGGGCGCGCCGGTTGCTGTGCCGAAGGCTGGTGCCTTGGCCCGATAGTGGGAACCGGGCGATGTTGCCGCCCGGTCCCGGTGGTCCTTTGCTATGCCTGTCGTTGTCCCAAAATCGCTAGATGCTCCTGGACGATAGGCATTTACCGATCCTCGAACCCGGTCAGCACGCCGACCGCGTTGATGCCGATCTCCTCGACGGCATAGCCGCCTTCCATGACGAACAGCGTCGGCAGGCCGAGCCTGGCGATGCGGCGGCCGATCTTGGGATAATCAGATGTCTTCAGCTTGAACTGGCTGATCGGGTCCTTCTCGAACGTATCGACACCCAGCGAGACGATGACGACATCCGGTGCATAAGCGGTGAGCCTGGCGCAGGCATCCTCGAGCGAGGCGTTCCATGCATCCCAGTCGGTGCCGAAGGGCATCGGATAGTTGATGTTGAAGCCTTCGCCTTCGCCGGCGCCGCGTTCGTCGGCATGGCCGAGGAAGAACGGGTACTCGACCATCGGATCGCCATGCAGATTGAGCACCTGCACGTCGGCACGGTCGTAGAATATCTCCTGCGTGCCGTTGCCGTGGTGATAGTCGACATCGAGGATCGAGATGCGTTTGGCGCCCTGGTCGCGGAACCATTGCGCGGCGACGGCGGCGTTGTTGATGTAGCAATAGCCGCCCATGAAGCCAGCCCCGGCATGGTGGCCGGGCGGACGGCAGAGCGCGAAGGCGGAAGCCTCGCCATCCTTGACCAGGCCGGCGGCGGTCAGCGCCACATCGTACGAAGACTTGATCGCCGCCCAGGTACCTTCGACGAAGGTGGCGCCGGCATCGAAGGAATAATAGCCCAGTAGCGCGTCGATGCGTTTTGGCGGCACGTCGCCGCGCAGGCCGCGCGTCGGCCAGGTGAAGGGCATCGCCGTGCCCGTGAGGCCTGCTTCCAGCCATTGCGGCCAGACCGTCGGGAGAAAGTCGATATAGTCTGATTTGTGGATGCGCTTGGCGGCGGCGAGGTCATGTTCGTGCGGCGCGATGATGGGACCCAGTTTCTCGCTTTCGACCCGTGCCTTGATGAATTCGGCCCTCGATGGCTTTTCGAAACCCGGCACAATGGCTGATGTGACCAGTTCCATTTGGCCGGCATGGCCGGCGTGCAGGGGGGAGAAAACAGTCTTCATAAATTCCTCTCGAAGTGTGAAATCAGTCAAGATTCAAGATTGAGATAAGGGCTCACCAGGGCGAGCCACATTCTTTCCACATCGTCCTCGATGAGGTCGTATGTCTTGCGGTCCCTTTTCAGCCCCACAAGCCGGCAGGCGTGCCCGACGTCCATCATCAGCACGCCGAGCCGGCTGGCGATCTTGTCTTCAAGCGCCGGGTTCACATGCTGCAGCCATGCGGCGTAGAGGGCGATGATCTGCTCGTCATATTCGTCCTGGATCGGCCTGAGGTCGGCATTGCCTGAAATAGCCTCGATCACCGGCATCAGGGTGGCGTTTTCGAGATAAATCCTGGAGGTATCGATGAAGAGCTTGCGCACTTCGCGCCGAAACTCTTCACGGTTGGTGGGCGGGGCGACCTTGATACGCCTGGCGATCACCTCGGGAAAGGATGACAGCCAGCGCCGGGCGAGGTCCAGAAGAATGGCTTCCTTGTTGGGAAAGTATTGGTAGATCGAACCAACCGACAAGCCTGCGCGCTGCGCAATGGCGAGCGTCGTCGGCGTCTTGGTTCCTTGCTCGCGCGTCAAGACCAGCGCTGCGTCGAGAATCCGGTCGACCACCTTGCTGGAGCGTTGTTGCCGCGGCTGTTTGCGCGGTTCGAGCGCTATCCTGGTTTTGCGGTCGAGACTGCGCTTCACTGTCCGATGTCCTCGTTCCCCGCCTGGTCTCAACATGGTGGGAGCTTGCTGTCCACAATACATTCCAGATTCGGTATGTTGACAAACGCGAATAATCAGTCGCATTCTTTATCCACGCTGCCTCCTGGGATGACAAGGGGAATTTCCAAGACAGCGCGCTGGCATTCTTTTTCGTCCCATGGCGCCGCTCCGGTGGAGTGGCAGGTCGTTGGACCTGAGGGGTTGTCGGTCCCAGTCAGTCGTCAAAAGCGCGGAGTCGCGATGTCTGTCACAGGTGCGGGTCACAATGCGGATCTGATCGTCATCAACGGTCGTGTACGGACCATGAACGACGACAATCCCGCCGCCGAGGCCGTCGCCGTCAAGGACGGCTCCATCATCGCCATCGGCAGCCGCGCCTCCATCGAAGAGTTCAAGGGACCGGCCACCAAGGTGATCGACGCCAAGGGCGGTTCGGTGGTCCCGGGGTTCATCGAAGCCCACATGCATCTGTTTTCGGGCGGGGCTGAACTTGCCCACCTTCAACTCACCGGTATTCATGGCTTCGAGGCGCTGCAGAAGGCGATCCGCGACTATGCGCCGACCCGGCCCGACGCGAAGATGCTGGTCGGCCAAGGCGTCGACTACACCGTGCTCGGCAGCGAGCGCGTGACGCGCCATCACCTCGACGCCATTTTGCCCGATCGCCCGTTCTGCATGGCGGCGCCCGACCATCACACCATGTGGGCCAACACCAAGGCGCTGGAAATGGCCGGCATCCTGCAGGGGCGCACGCTCGGCCCTGGCAATGAGATCGTCATGGGCGACGACGGACTGGCCGCGGGTGAATTGCGCGAAGGCGAGGCCTTTGGCCCGGTGCTCGACCTTGCCGGCGAAGGCCGGGTGCGGCTGGGGCTGTCGACCGGCGGCGAGCCGGACCCGATGCCGACGACGGCCGAGCGGGACGCCGACCGCGACATCATGCGGCGCGGGCTCGCCTGGTGCGCCCGCCACGGCATCACCTCGATCCAGAACATGGACGGCAATCTCTATCAACTTGAGCTGCTGGCCGAGATCGACGCCGAGGAAGGTTTGCCCTGCCGCGTCAAGATCCCGTTCCACTACAAGAATTTCATGACGCTCGACATGCTCGACAAGGCGTCCGATATGGCCGAACGCTACAACAGCGAATGGCTGTCGTCGGGCATGGTCAAGGTGTTCTACGACGGCGTTCTCGATTCCTGGACAGCTGTAATGGTCGAGCCCTATGCCGACCGCCCGGACTGGGTTGGCGAGCCGCTGTTCACGCCGCAACAATTCATCGATCTGGCCGTCGCGGTCGACAGACGCGGGTTGCAGATCGCCGTGCACTCGATCGGCGACGGCGCGGTGCGCGCGGTGCTCGACGGTTATGAGGCGGCGCAGAAGGCGAACGGCAAGCGCGACAGCCGTCACCGCGTCGAGCACATCGAGGTCACCACCACCGCTGATGTGCCGCGTTTCGCCGAACTCGGCGTCATTGCCTCCATGCAACCGCCGCATCCGCCCGGCGCAATGGATTTTCCGCTGGAGCCGACGGTATCGCGCATCGGGCCGGCGCGCTGGCCGCTGAGCTATGCCTGGCGGACCTTGAAGGATGCCGGCGCGCATGTCGTCTTCGCATCCGATTGGCCGGTGTCGCCGATCGATCCGATCCTGGGCATTCAGGCGGCAGTGTTGCGCAAACCGTGGGCAGAAAGCGACCCGGACCAGAGTTTCTCACTGCATGAAGCGATCGCCGGTTACACGATCGAGGGCGCCTACGCCGAATTCGCCGAGCACCGCAAGGGCACGCTGAAATCAGGCTACATGGCCGATCTGGTGGTTTTGTCGATGGATATCGAGAACACCGCCCCGGCCGACCTGCACAAGGTGCGGCCGGTGACGACGATTTGCGGCGGCAAGGTCACCTATCAGGCCTGACTATGGCATGGGGCTTGCAGGCCTCAATGACTGATTGAACTGTGACCCAATGCCGGGCTTGCCAACCCACCGGCCATGTGGTCACATCGAACAGGGGAAGAGCTCCGCCAGCAAGAGCGGGGTCAACAGTGAGGCGTAATCGTGCCGGACAAACCGGATCGGAATGCGATTGAAGTAGTAAACGTCAGCAAAATTTTCGGATCAGGTGAGGGGCAGGTAGCTGCCCTCGACACGGTCTCGGTATCTATCCGGGAGAACGAATTCTTCACGTTGCTGGGGCCATCCGGCTGCGGCAAGACGACGTTGCTCAGGCTGATCGCCGGCTTCGACTTTCCAACCGCCGGTGAAATCCTGCTCTACGGCCAGGACATCGCGCCGCTGCCGCCCTTCAAGCGGCCGGTCAACACCGTTTTCCAGTCCTATGCGCTGTTCCCGCACATGACGGTCGCCGACAATATCGGCTTTGGCCTGGAAATGCTGGGCAAGCCGAAGGCGGAGATCAAGGCGCGCGTCGCCGAGATGCTGAAGCTGGTCAAGATGGAGGCACTCGCTGGTCGTCGCACCAGCCAGATCTCCGGCGGCCAGCAGCAGCGCGTGGCTTTGGCCCGCGCTTTGGCGCCGCAGCCGAAGGTGCTTTTGCTCGATGAGCCGCTGTCGGCGCTTGACTACAAGCTGCGCAAGGAGATGCAGATCGAGTTGAAACGGCTGCAGCACGAGACCGGTATCACCTTCATCTTCGTCACCCACGACCAGGAAGAAGCGCTGACCATGTCAGACCGCATCGCGGTGATGTCATCGGGCAAGATCCTGCAGGTCGGTTCGCCCTGGGATATCTACGACAAGCCGGCGGAGCGCTTCGTCGCCGACTTCATCGGTGAAACCAACTTCCTCACCGCCGCCATCAGCGAGATGGCCAACGGCAAGGCGCGCGCCACGCTCAAATCCGGTGCGACCATCGAGGCGACCGTGGCCCAGGGTTTCCAGCCCAAATCCAACGCCACGGTGGTGGTTCGGCCCGAACACGCCAAGCTGACCAAGGCCAAGGGCGAACTGTCGGGGACGGTCGAAAACATCGTCTATTTCGGCACCGACACCCACATCCATGTTCATCTCGACAGTGGCGAACTCTTCACCGTACGCCAGCAGAACACGCGCAGCGCGGGCTGCGGTTTCGAGAAGGGCGACGCAGTCGGCATCCTCATCGGCAGCGATGCCGCTCAGGTCCTGAAGGACTGACGATGGCGACCGCGGAAGAAGTCGCCAAGGCAGCGGAGCGGCGCGATGTCCGTGACCGCTGGCTTTTGTCAGCGCCAGCGCTGCTGGTCATTTTCCTCGCCGCGACCGGCCCCTTGCTGATCGTGCTCGTCTACTCGTTCCTGACGCCAGGCTCCTATGGCGACGTGAAGTGGCAGTTCTCGCCGGAAGCCTGGACATCGGTGTTTCTGGAACGCGATATCTTCGACGACACGCTTTCGATCGCCGCCGCCCACGTCACCATCTTCCTGCGCTCGATCAAGCTCTCGGTGGTGACGACGATCGCCACTTTGGTGCTTGGTTTCCCGACCGCCTATTTCATGGCGACGCGCAGCGAAAAGACCCGCGATCTCTGGCTGTTCCTGATTACCATTCCGTTCTGGACCAACCTTTTGATCCGCACCTTCGCGGTGCTGCAGATCATCCGCAACGAAGGCATCGTCAACACGATCCTGCTCAAGCTCGGCATCATCTCGGCGCCCATCCAGATACTCTACACCGACACGGCGATCCTGATCGGCATGGCCTATGTCTACCTGCCACTGATGGTGCTGCCGATCTATGCCAGCATGGAAAAGCTCGATTTCCGGTTGGTCGAGGCGGGGTACGACCTTTACGCGTCGCGCTTCCAGGTGCTGCGGCGGATCATCTTTCCGCTGGTCAAGCCGGGCGTCATCGCCGGCTCCATACTGGTCTTCATTCCAGCGCTTGGCGCCTATGTGACACCGAGCGTTCTTGGCGGCGGCAAGAACATGATGCTGTCCAACCTGATCGAATTGCAGTTCGGGCAGGGCCGCAACTGGCCACTCGGCTCGGCGCTGTCGATCGCCGTCATGATCATCGTCATGGTGGCGCTGCTTGCCTATGTGCGCAATGCCGGCAAGTCGGGGGTACGTCATGGCTAAGAACTTTTCCATCAAGCACCAGCCAGGATTCACCGCGATCGCCGCGACCTGCTTTATCGTGCTGTATCTGCCGATCATCGTGCTGGTCATCTATGCCTTCAACGCGGCGAGCTCGACCTCCGAATGGGGCGGCTTTTCGCTGAAATGGTTCCAGTCGGCATGGCAGAACACGCAGGTCGTCGATGCCACGCTGCGTTCCTTCCAGATTGGCTCCATCGCGGCGGTGCTCTCCACGATCTTTGCCACCATGGCGGCGCTCGCCACCACCCGCACCGCGCCCTATCCCGGCCTCACCTTCAAATATGCGGCGATCAACCAGCCGCTGATGGTGCCCGAGATCGTCACCGGCGTGGCGCTGCTGATCTTCTTCTCGCGCATCAAGATCTTCACCGGCTATTCCGGCATCGGCTATCTGGTCGCCGCGCACACGGCGTTCTGCATTCCCTTTGCCTATTTGCCGATCCGGGCGCGGCTTGAGAATATGGACCTGACGCTGGAGCGTGCCGCAGCCGACCTCTACGCGACGCCCTGGAAGGCTTTCCGGCGCATCACGCTGCCGCTTCTGTGGCCCGGCATCCTGGCCGGGCTGATGCTGGCCTTCGTCATCTCGCTCGACGACGTCGTCATCACCGAGTTCGTCAAATCAGGCGGCCAGGACACGCTGCCCACCTACATGCTCGGCCAGATCCGCCGCGGCATCACACCCGAGATCAACGCGATATCGACCGCCTTCCTGCTGCTTTCGGTCGCGATCGTCACGTTGTTTTTCTTCGTCAGCAGGAAACGAGACTGAACCGAAAAATGGGAGTTAAAACCATGAACTGGAAGACAACAGCAACCGCCATGGGGTTGGCGTTGCTCGCCTCGACGGGCCTGGCCCGCGCCGACGGCGTGCTCAACATCTACAATTGGGGCAACTACACCAGCCCCGACGTGATCAAGAAGTTCGAGGCCAAATACAACGTCAAAGTGACCATCACCGACTACGATTCCAACGACACCGCGCTGGCCAAGGTTCGCCAGGGAGGCACCGGCTTCGACATTGCGGTGCCGTCGCAGACCTACGTGCCGATCTGGATCAAGGAAGGCCTCATCCAGGAGACCGATCCTGGCAAGATGGAAAACTTCAAGAACGTGGCGCCGGAATGGGCCAATCCCGATTTCGATCCGGGTCGCAAATACAGTGTTCCATGGGCGTGGGGCACGATCGGCGTGGTCGTCAACACCGATGCCTACAAGGGGCCGGCCGATAGCTGGGGTATCATCTTCAACACGCCTGACGAGCTCAAGGGGAAGGTCAATGTCGTTCCGGAGATGGGCGATGTGATGTTCGCCGCGATCAAGTATGTCGGCGGCCAGCAATGCACCGACGACAAGGCGGTGCTGAAGAAGGTGCGCGACCTGCTGGTGGCGGCCAAGCCGAACTGGATCGCGATGGAATACAACACCATCGAGAAGATGGGCGCCGGCGACTTCAAGGCGACCAGCGACTGGAACGGCTCGGCGCTGCGCCAGCGGCTGGCCAACCCGGCCATCCACTACAACTATCCGAAAGAAGGCTTCGGCCTGTGGAGCGACAACGTCGTCGTTCTGAAGGAAGCCAAGAACGTCGAGAACGCCAAGCTTTTCCAGAACTTCATCATGGATCCGGAAAACGCGGCAGGTCTCTCGGCCTTCCATCGCTACGCCAATGCCATCACCGGCTCGGACAAGTACATGCCGGCCGACATGAAGGACGCGCCCGAAGTCATCATTCCGGCCGCGGACAAGCCACGCGGCGAGCTGCAGCAGATGTGCTCGCCGGAGACCCAGGAAATTTACACCAAGATCTGGACCGAGTTGCAGAAATAAACTGGGTTCGACGGACCCGGCGGCACACGCCGCCGGGTCCGTTTTCATGTTCAAAGGACTCGGCCGTCATGGACTCCTATCGCAATTCCGATCCGCGGCCGCCGATCATGCAGGGCTCGCCGCCCGCCATGGTACCGCCGAAGCTCGACTGGGACCGGCCGCCGTGGAACCGCTGGGCGTTCCAGAACATCCGTGAAATTCTGCCGACCGCCGAAGTCTGGCGCGGCAATGGCCATCGCCACCGCTTCGAACGCGCCGAGGCCGATCTCGACGGGCTGACGGTCGAGGACAGCACAGGCGCGCCGACGACGCTCGCCGGGCTGCTCGACGAGACCTATACGGACGGCTTCCTGGTGCTCAAGGACGGCAAGGTCGCCTATGAGCGCTACTTCAACGGCATGGATGAGCGCACGCTGCACCTGTCGCAGTCAATGGCGAAGTCCCTTACCGGTTCGGTGTTCGGCATACTGGTTGGGCGCGGCCTGATCGATCCGGCCAGACCGGTAACGGACTACCTGCCGGAGCTCGGTGTTACCGGCTGGGCCGGCGCCAGTGTGCAGCATGTGCTGGACATGACCAGCGGCGTCCGCTTCTCCGAGGAATACACCGACCGCTATTCGGACATTGGGCAGGTCGATGTCGCCACCGGCTGGAAGCCGGTGCCGCCGGGCAGCGATCCGGCCTTTCGCTGGCCATCGCACATGTTCGAGCTGATCCTGGGCTTGAAGGAAGCGATCCGGCCGCATGGTGCCCAATTCGAATACCGCTCGATCGAGACCGACGTGCTTGCCTTCATCATGGAACGGGTGACGGGCAAACGGCTTCCGCAGCTGGTTTCGGAAGAACTCTGGCAAAAGCTCGGCGCTGATGAAAGCGCCTGCTTCACGGTCGATAACGCCGGCTATGCGGTGGCCGACGGCGGCTTCAACGCGACGCTGCGCGACTATGGCCGCTTCGGCCAGCTGATCCTCGACAATGGTGGCGGCGTCGTGCCGGCCGGCTGGGTCGAGGCGACGCGCAACGGCAGGCATGGGCCGGACTTCAGCCCCAGCCTGCCGGAGGGCAGCTATCGCAACCAGTTCTGGATCGAGGACCCGCGCTCGCGCGCACTGATGTGCCGCGGCGTGTTCGGTCAGATGATCCATATTGACTGGAACACCGGAATGGTCGTGGTGAAGCTTTCGACCTGGCCGGATTTCGCCAATGGTGCCTATTCCATAGCAACGCTGAAGGCCGTGCACGCTATCGCCACGGCACTTCGCTGAGCCCCACAAAGAAGAAACGACCCGGAAGGAAACGCCATGACCGGCAAGACCGTGTTCGAGACCCGCTATGGCTTCCGGCGCAACCAGGTGGTGCTCGCCAACTGGCGCGAGAACCCGTTCAACCGGTGGTCGTTCCAGAATCTCGGCGAACTGGTGCCGACCGCCCGCGTGGCGGCGACGTCGGGGGTTGTCGAAACCCCCGTGCGCGATATGGGCGGCCTACTCGGCGAGAAGGTCGTGATCGCCGGCACACCGGAGACGGTGGCTGAATTTCTCGCACGTTCGAGCACCGACGCACTGACGGTGATGAAAGGCGGCAAGATCGTCGGCGACTGGTTCGCCCCGCATATGGATTTCGGCGCCCGCCACATCGTCTTCTCGATCAGCAAGTCGGTGACAGCCATCATCGCCGGCATATTGCAAGGCGAGGGGGTGTTCGACCCGGAAGCGCCGGTGACGGCCTACATCCCTGAAGCTGCCGGCTCTGCATATGGCGATGCGAGCGTGCGGCATGTGCTCGACATGAGCGTCAGCCTCGATTTCGAGGAGGCCTATCTCGATCCGGAGAGCGCTTTCGCCCGCTATCGTCGCGCCACGCTGTGGAATCCGGGCGGCGGCACGGAGAGCCTGCGCGAATTCATTTTGACCTTGCAACGCCTTGCAGAGCCGCATGGCCAGACCTTCCGCTACCGCTCGCCGAATTCCGACCTGCTCGGCCTGTTGCTCGAGCGCGCGTCGGGCCAGCGGTTCACCGACCTGATGCGCGAGAAGCTGTGGCTGCCGCTCGGCGCTGTCAGCGAAGCCTCGATCGGCGTCGACATGGAGGGCACGGCGCGCACTGCCGGCGGCATTTCGGTGACGCCGCGCGACTTGGCGCGTGTTGGCGAGATGATGCGGCAAGGCGGGGTGGCCAATGGCCGCCGCATCGTGCCCGAGGTGTGGGTACGCGACACGACAAGCACTGGCGGCAGTGCAGACGCCTGGCAGCGCGGCGCGATGCTGCCGCTGTTTCCCAAAGGCCGTTACCGCAACAAATGGTACCAGACCGGTTTGCCGAGCGGCGCCTATTGCGGCATCGGCATCCATGGTCAGTGGCTGTATGTCGATCCCAGGACCGAAGTGGTGATCGCCAAGATGTCGTCGCAGCCCGAGCCGGTCGACGATCCGCTCGATGTCGAGATCGTCGCCTTCTTCGAGGCGCTGAGCCGCATGGTCTAGACTGGGCCCGAGCCGCCACATTAGCGCACGCTTTCCTGTGGACCCGCCGGGCTGATCAAAGCGCGGCGGTTGGCGGGCCGGACGTCTGCGCCTATGGTCGCCGCTCTTTTCGATGAGAGCAGGAACGACATGGCATCCGACATCAAGCGCATCGCAGCCATCATCGCGGCCGAGATCAACGCGCGGCCAGAACAGGCGGCCGCGGCGATCGGGCTGCTGGACGAGGGCGCGACAGTGCCGTTCGTGGCGCGCTACCGCAAGGAAGTCACCGGCGGGCTCGACGACACGCAATTGCGTGACCTTGCCGAACGGCTTGCCTATCTGCGCGAGCTCGACGCGCGCCGCGACACCATCCTTGGCTCGATCCGCGAACAGGGCAAGCTGACCGAGGAGCTTGAAGGCAAGATCGCCGCCGCCAGCACCAAGGCGGAATTGGAAGATATCTATCTGCCCTACAAGCCCAAGCGCCGCACGAAGGCTGAAATCGCCAGGGAGCGCGGGCTGGGCCCGCTGGCTGAAGCTATCCTGGCGAATCGCGCGCTGGCGCCGGCCGAACTGGCGCTGGCCTATCTGACCGAAGAGGTGGTCGACGCCAAGGCGGCGCTCGACGGCGCGCGCGACATCCTGTCGGAACAGTTCGCCGAGAATGCCGATCTGGTCGGCAAATTGCGGACCTACATGAAGGAACGCGCCTTCATGCGGGCCAGGGTGGTCGACGGCAAACAGGAGGCCGGCGCGAAGTTCTCCGATTATTTCGACCATGTCGAGCGCTGGACAAATGTGCCGAGCCATCGCGCGCTGGCGATGCTGCGCGGCCGCAACGAGGAAGTGCTGTCGCTCGACATCGAGGTCGATGCCGATGATACGTCGCCGGTGAAGCCGGTCGAGCGGATGATCGCCAACGCCTATGCTATAGGCGGCAATTTGCCGGGTGACAGATGGCTGATGGAGGTGGCGGGCTGGACCTGGCGCATAAAACTGTCGCTGCACCTGACGCTCGATTTGATGCGCGATCTGCGCGAGCGAGCCGAGGAAGAGGCGATCCATGTCTTTGCCCGCAATCTGAAGGATTTGCTGCTGGCGGCTCCTGCCGGTTCGCGCGCGACGATGGGGCTCGACCCCGGCATCCGCACAGGCGTCAAGGTGGCGGTGGTCGACGGCACCGGCAAGGTGCTGACAACGACGACGGTCTATCCGTTTCCGCCGAGGAACGATGTGCGCGGCACCCAGGCCGAACTCGCCAAGCTCATCCGCCTGCACAAGGTCGAGCTGATCTCGATCGGCAACGGCACTGGCAGCCGCGAGACGGAAAAGCTGGTGGCGGACATGCTGTCCGACATGCCGGCGGATGGTGGGCCGAAGCCCTTGAAAGTGATCGTCAGCGAGGCCGGCGCCTCGGTCTATTCGGCATCGGCGACGGCGGCGGCGGAATTCCCTGGTCTCGACGTGTCGTTGCGCGGCGCTGTGTCGATTGCCCGGCGGCTGCAGGATCCGCTGGCCGAACTGGTCAAGATCGAGCCCAAATCGATCGGCGTCGGCCAGTACCAGCATGATGTCGACCAGTACCGTCTCGGCCGCTCGCTGGAAGCGGTGGTGGAAGACGCGGTCAACGCCGTCGGCGTCGATCTCAACACCGCCTCGGCGCCGCTGCTGGCGCGCGTTTCAGGTCTCGGCGCGTCTCTGGCCGACGCGATCGTCGCGCATCGCGATGCGACCGGCCCCTTCGCCAGCCGCAAAGACCTGCTCAAGGTGCCGCGGCTCGGACCTCGCGCATTCGAACAATCCGCCGGCTTCCTGCGCATTGCCAATGGCAGCGAGCCGCTCGATGCCTCGTCGGTGCATCCGGAGGCCTATGGCGTGGCCAAGAAGATCGTCGCCGCCTGCGGGCGCGATGTGCGGTCGTTGATGGGCGACAGTACAGCACTCAAGGCGCTCGATCCGCGCGTTTTCGTCGATGAGCGTTTCGGCCTGCCAACGGTACGCGATATCCTGGCAGAGCTGGAAAAGCCGGGCCGCGACCCACGTCCGGGCTTCAAGACGGCGACGTTTGCCGACGGCATCGACGATATCAAGGATCTGAAGCCCGGCATGCTGCTGGAAGGCACCGTCACCAATGTCGCCGCCTTCGGCGCCTTCGTCGACATCGGTGTCCATCAGGACGGGCTGGTGCATGTCTCTCAGCTGGCCGACCGGTTCATCAAGGACGCGCACGAGGTGGTCAAGGCCGGCGATGTGGTGAAGGTGCGCGTCGTTGATGTCGACATCAAGCGCAAGCGCATCGCGCTATCCATGCGCAAGGATGGTGGCGAAGGCGGCGCGTCGAAAGGTGGGCCGCGCGATACCGGAGGCGGCAGGCCGGCACCGCGTTCGCCGACGCCGCAGCGCCAGCCGGAAAGGCCGGCGCAGCAAGGTGCGTTCGGCGCGGCGCTGGCCGATGCGCTGAAGCGAAAGTAGTTACCACGCCAGAACGGCCGGCTCCTTCTCGACATGTCTCAGCAGCCAGTCGCGAAAACTGGCGACCGGCGGATGGCCGCGCTTGTCGTGTGGGACGACGAGATAGTAGGCGCTGCGGCTTTGCATGGGCTGGCCTGGCGCCGGCACCAATTGGCCGCGCTGCAATTCGCCTGCAATGAGGATCAGCGGTAGCAGCGCCACACCGAGCCCCGCCATGCAGGCCTGGGCGGCGGTGCCGAACTGCTCGAACTGCATGCCGGGCCCCGTCGGTGCGCTCAGGCCCTGATGCTCGAACCATTCCGTCCACGCGCCAGGGCGCGTCGCCATATGCAGCAGCGGCAACCGGCCGATATCGGCCGGTGTGGCGATGGCGCGGCCGGCGAGGAATTCGGGCGATACCACCGGCGCCACCGTTTCGCGCACCAGCAGTGTCGAGTCGGCCTCCGGCCAGTCCGGCAGGCCATAGTGGATGGCGGCATCCAGCCTCTCCCTGGCGAAGTCGAAGCGGCCGACGCGGGTGACGAAGTTGATGGTGATGTCAGGGTTGTTTTCGACGAAATCGGGGATCATCGGCATCAGCCAGCGCGTGCCGAAGGTCGGCAATATGGCAAGGTTCAGGATGCCGCTATGCCGATTGCTCATCAATCCAAGGGCTGCGTCACGCAACTGGCCAAGTGCTGAACGCACCGCCTCGGCGTAGATTTCGCCCGATGTCGACAGCCTGACATTGCGGCTGTCGCGCTCGAATAGCCGGCGGCCGAACTGATCTTCCAGCAACCTGATCTGCCGGCTGACCGCGCCCTGGGTCAGATCGAGCTCCTGGGCGGCAGCGGTGAAACTGCCTAGCCGGGCCACAGCCTCGAAGGCGGCAAGGGCGCTTATGTTGGGCAAAAGGCGGCGCTGGACACTCATGATCCATTCCTAACGCTCATTGATCGGTGAATCAATTTCGTTTGATTTTTTCGAGGCGCAAGCCGATAGAACGGGCCAAGATTTTGCTTCATGCATGCCGTCATTTTGAGCGACATGCATTGTTTGGGAGAAACGCGATGGCCGCCGACAAGAACGCATTCGTCTGGGAAGATCCGTTCCTGATCGAGGGCCAGCTTTCGGAAGACGAGCGCATGGTGCGCGACGGTGCGGCCGCCTTCGCCGCCGACAGACTGGCGCCGCGAATCGAGGATGCCTACCTCAACGAGACATTCGACACCGCGATCTTCCGTGAAATGGGCGAGGCCGGCCTGCTCGGCATCAACATCCCCGAGGAATTCGGCGGGCTTGGCGCGAACTATGTGACCTACGGGCTGGTCGCGCGGGAAGTCGAACGTGTTGACTCGGGTTATCGCTCCATGATGTCAGTGCAGTCGTCGCTGGTGATGTATCCGATCTACGCCTATGGCTCGGACGAGCAGCGCAAGAAGTACCTGCCCAAGCTTGCCAGCGGCGAGTGGATCGGCTGTTTCGGCCTGACCGAGCCGGATGCCGGCTCCGACCCGGGCGGCATGAAGACACGCGCCGAGAAGACCGCCAACGGCTATAAGCTGTCCGGCTCGAAGATGTGGATTTCCAACGCGCCGGTCGCCGATGTGTTCGTCGTCTGGGCGAAGCTGAAGGGCGAGAACGGCAAGGACGAGATCCGCGGCTTCGTGCTGGAAAAGGGCATGAAGGGGCTTTCGGCGCCGAAGATCGGGGGCAAGCTGTCGCTGC
This sequence comes from Mesorhizobium sp. M1342, assembly GCF_040317955.1. NCBI lineage: Bacteria > Pseudomonadati > Pseudomonadota > Alphaproteobacteria > Hyphomicrobiales > Phyllobacteriaceae > Mesorhizobium > Mesorhizobium sp. M1342. The sequence goes on from NZ_JAMYLI010000016.1 coordinate 112,698, forward strand.
GGGCGTCGATCACCGGCGAAGTGGTGATGGAAGGCGTCGAGGTCGGCGAGGACGCGCTGCTGCCCAACGCAAAAGGCCTCGGCGGACCGTTCGGATGCCTCAACCGGGCTCGCTTCGGCATTTCCTGGGGCTCGATGGGCGCCGCCGAGGATTGCTGGCACCGCGCCCGCCAATACGGTCTCGACCGCAAGCAGTTCGGCAAGCCGTTGGCCGGCACGCAGCTTTACCAGAAGAAGCTCGCCGACATGCAGACCGAGATCGCGCTGGGATTGCAGGCATCCTTGCGTGTCGGGCGGTTGCTGGATGAAGGCAAGATGGCGCCGGAAATGATCTCGATCGTCAAGCGCAACAATTGCGGCAAGGCGCTCGATATTGCGCGCCAGGCCCGCGACATGCATGGCGGCAACGGCATCCAGATCGGCTACCACGTCATGCGCCACGCGCAGAACTTGGAGACGGTCAACACCTATGAAGGCACGCATGACGTGCATGCGCTGATCCTGGGAAGGGCGCAGACGGGGATACAGGCGTTTTTCTGAGCCGGCAACCGTTGCTTAAATTAGGTGCACCGCAACATCTCTGCTTGGAGAATGGCGGCCTGATGTGTCAGGGTTCGGCGAAATCGTTGAAACGCTGAATTCCGGGGCTTCATGGCAATTCTGGCAGCCGTCTATCACCTGACCCATTACAAATATGACCGGCCGGCGGTTCTCGGGCCCCAGATCATCAGGCTGCAGCCGGCGCCGCATTCCCGCACCAAGGTACTCAGTCATTCGCTCAAGGTCGAGCCGGCGAACCATTTCGTCAATCTGCAGCAGGATCCTTACGGCAATTTCCTCGCCCGCTTCGTCTTTCCGGAGCCGGTGACGGAGTTGAAGATCGAGGTCGACCTCGTCGCCGACATGACGGTCTACAACCCGTTTGATTTCTTCGTCGAGCCGTCGGCCGAGGCGTTTCCGTTCGAGTATCCGGAAGAAATCCGCGACGATCTCGCCATCTATCGCACCCCGGAACCGGCGGGACCGCTGCTGTCGGCGCTGCTGAAGACCATCGATCGCAGCGCAGCCAACACCGTCAATTTCCTGGTCGACCTCAATGCGCGGCTGCAGCGCGAGATCGCCTATATCGTGCGCATGGAAACCGGGGTGTTCTCGCCGGAAGAGACCTTGGCAGCGAAAAAGGGGTCTTGCCGGGATTCGAGCTGGCTGCTGGTGCAGATCCTACGCAATCTCGGTATCGCGGCACGCTTCGTTTCCGGCTATCTGGTCCAGTTGAAGCCCGATCTGGTGGCGCTGGACGGTCCGCCGGGAACGGCGACAGACTTCACCGATCTGCATGCGTGGTGCGAGGTCTATCTTCCCGGCGCCGGCTGGATCGGCTTCGATCCGACCTCGGGCCTGCTCACCGGCGAAAGCCATGTGCCGCTGGCCGCCACACCGCATTTCCGCAACGCGGCTCCCATTTCCGGCATGGCGAGCTTCGCCAATGTCGAATTCGGCTTCGAGATGCGGGTCGACCGCATCGCCGAGCATCCGCGCATCACCAAGCCGTTTTCGGACGAAAGCTGGCAGGCGCTCGACGCGTTGGGCAACAAGGTCGATGCAGCGCTTGCTGCCGGCGACGTGCGGCTGACGATGGGCGGCGAGCCGACTTTCGTGTCGATCGACGATTTCGAGTCGGCCGAGTGGAACACCGCCGCCGTCGGTCCCACCAAGCGTGAAAAGGCGGACGAACTGATCCGTAAACTGCGCGAGCGCTTCGCGCCCGGCGGCTTTCTCCATTACGGCCAGGGCAAATGGTATCCGGGCGAAAGCCTGCCGCGCTGGACCTTTTCGCTCTACTGGCGTGCCGACGGCCAGCCGGTGTGGAGCGATCCGTCGCTGATCGCACGCGAAAAGAGCGAGGCCGATATCGGCCCGAAGCAGGCCGAAAGCCTGCTCACCGCGATTGCCGGCGAACTCGGCATCGACAAGGCCATGGTCAGCGAAGCCTATGAGGATCCGGCCGAATGGCTGCTCAAGGAAGGCAAGCTGCCCGACAATGTCGATCCGTCCAACTCCAGGCTGGAGGATCCGGAAGAACGCAGCCGCATGGCGAAAGTGTTCGAACGCGGGCTGACCAAACCGTCCGGCTATGTGCTGCCCGTCCAGCGCTGGAACAGCCAGGCATCGGATCCGCGCTGGCGCTCGGAAAAATGGAAGACGCGGCGCGGCCGGCTGTTCCTGGTGCCAGGCGATTCACCGGTCGGCTACCGGCTGCCGCTCGGCACGTTGCCCTATGTGCCGCCCGAGCAATTCCCCTATATCGTGCCGGTCGACCCGTCGCTACCACGCGGCCCGCTGCCCGCGCGTGAAGCCATACTGGCCGGACCGACTCCAGCCGAACTCGAAGGCGCCGACGAGATGGCGCGCCGCCAGCAGGCGGCATCGTTCACCGCTGCGACCGGCCAGCAGGAGCGGGTCGAGCAGGAGATCACCGAGATTGGCGGCGCTGTGCGCACCGCGCTTTCGGTCGAACCGCGCGACGGGCGGCTGTGCGTGTTCATGCCGCCTGTCGAGGCGCTGGAAGACTATCTCGAACTGGTCGCGGCGGCCGAGAACGCGGCAAAGGCGATCGGCCTTCCCGTGCATATCGAGGGCTACGGCCCGCCTCACGATCCGCGCCTCAACGTCATCCGCGTTGCGCCTGATCCCGGCGTCATCGAGGTCAACATCCATCCTGCTTCCAACTGGCAGGATTGCGTGGCGACGACGACGGCGATCTATGAGGAAGCGCGGCAGACACGGCTTGGCGCCGACAAGTTCATGATCGATGGGCGCCACACCGGCACCGGCGGCGGCAACCATGTCGTGGTCGGCGGTGCGACACCCAATGACAGCCCGTTCCTGCGAAGGCCGGACCTGTTGAAGAGCCTGGTGCTGCAATGGCAGCGCCATCCGTCGCTGTCCTATCTGTTCTCTGGCCTGTTCATCGGGCCGACCAGCCAGGCGCCACGCTTCGACGAAGCGCGTCACGACTCGCTCTACGAGCTTGAGATCGCGATGGCGCAGGTGCCGCATCCAGACCAGGGCAACGCACCCTTGCCATGGCTGGTCGACCGGCTGTTCCGCAATTTGTTGACCGACGTCACCGGCAATACGCATCGTTCGGAAATCTGCATCGACAAGCTGTTTTCGCCGGACGGACCGACCGGTCGGCTGGGGCTGGTCGAATTCCGCGGCTTCGAGATGCCGCCCAATGCACGCATGTCGCTGGCGCAGCAACTGTTGGTGCGCGCCATCATCGCACGTGCGTGGAAAGGCCCGCTCGATGGCCGCTTCGTGCGTTGGGGCACCTCACTGCACGATCGTTTCATGCTGCCGCATCATGTCTGGGCCGATTTCCTCGACGTGCTCGACGACCTCAAGCTCAACGGCTTCGAATTCAGGCCCGAATGGTTCGACGCCCAGCTCGAATTCCGTTTCCCGTTCTGCGGCGAGGTTCAGCATGCCGGCATCAAGCTGGAGCTGCGCCAGGCGCTGGAGCCGTGGCATGTGATGGGCGAGCAAGGCGCGATCGGCGGCACCGTGCGCTTCGTCGATTCCTCGGTCGAACGGCTGCAGGTCAAGACCGAAGGGCTGAACCCGGAGCGCCACGCAGTCGTCTGCAACGGCCGCATCGTGCCGATGAAGGTCACTGATAATCGCGAAGTGGCGGTGGCGGGTGTCCGCTTCAAGGCCTGGCAGCCGGCATCGGGCCTGCATCCGGCGCTGCCGGTCAACACGCCACTGGTCTTCGACATCTATGACCGCTGGTCGGGGCGTGCGGTCGGCGGCTGCGTCTACCATGTCGCCCATCCCGGCGGGCGCAATTACGACACCTTTCCGGTCAATGGCAACGAGGCGGAAGCTCGGCGGCTCGCCCGCTTCGAACCGCGCGGCCATACGCCATCCGCCTATGTGATCCGTGAAGAACAACCGGCGGAAGATTTCCCGATGACCCTTGACCTTCGGCGGCCGGCAAGACTCTGATCAGCGATGGCAAAGGGGAATCACAAGAGGGGACACGGCAAGCCGCGGACCCACAGCCTGCTGGAGCACTACCAGCCGATCGACGGCGTCGTCGACGAGATGGTCGATGCGTCAGGCAATCCTCGCCCGGTCTGGAAGCATTTTGTCGAGGCGCTCGAGGAACTCGGCGCTGAAAAGCTCGGCCAGCGCTTTGCCCGCGCCGACCAGTATCTGCGCGATGCCGGCGTTTATTACCGCGTCTACGACAAGGCCGGTGCCAATGAGCGCGAATGGCCGCTGGCGCATGTCCCGGTTCTCATCGAGGAGAGCGAGTGGGCGGCGATCAGCGCCGGCCTCGTGCAGCGCGCCGAACTGTTCGAGGAAACCATCGCCGATATCTACGGGCCGAACCGGCTGGTCGAGAAAGGCATCCTGCCGGCGGGATTGATCGCCGCCAGCCCCGAATATTTGCGGCCTGTCGTCGGCACCAGGCCGGCCGGCGGCCACTTCCTGCATTTCTGCGCCTTCGAGCTCGGCCGTGGACCTGACGGCCAGTGGTGGGTGCTGGGCGATCGCACGCAGGCGCCGTCCGGCGCCGGTTTCGCACTGGAAAACCGCGTCGCCACCACACGCGCGCTGTCCGACATCTATGGCGAGATGCATGTGCACCGCCTTGCCGGCTTTTTCCGCCGTTTTCGCGATGCGTTGATCGGCATGGCCAAGGAGACCGACGGCCGCGTCGCCATCCTGACGCCGGGGCCGCTCAACGAAACCTATTACGAACACGCCTACATCGCCCGCTACCTCGGCATCATGCTGCTCGAAGGCGAGGATTTGACCGTCTCCGACAGCCGGCTGATGGTGCGCACGGTTTCCGGCCTGATGCCGATCAGCGTGTTGTGGCGGCGGCTCGACGCCGCTTTCGCCGACCCGCTCGAACTGCGCCCGGATTCGCAGATCGGAACGCCGGGCCTGGTCGAGGCGATCCGCCAGGGCGCGGTTGCTACCGTCAATGCGCTGGGCTCTGGCCTGATGGAGACGCGCGCGCTGCTTGCCTTCCTGCCCAAGATTTCACGGGCCTTGCGTGGCGAGGAATTGCTGCTGCCAAGTGTCGCGACATGGTGGTGCGGGCAAGCTACCGAGCGCGCGCATGTGCTGGCCAATATCGATCGCATGGTGATCGGGCCGGCGCTGTCGACGAGGCTTGCCTTCGAGGACGACGATTCAACGAAGCTAGGCTCGGCTCTGTCGGCCGGGGAGCGGGCGGAACTGGTGGCGCGCATCGAACGTGATGGCGGCGATTTCGTCGGCCAGGAAGCGGTGACGCTTTCGACGACGCCCGTCTATGTCGGCGGCTGGCTGGAGCCGCGGCCAGCGAGCCTGCGCGTCTACCTGGCGCGAACGCCGGAGGGCTGGACGGTGATGCCGGGCGGTTTTGCCCGTATCGGCCTGTCGCTCGACCCGACGGCGATCGCCATGCAGCGTGGCGGCCAGGCGGCGGATGTCTGGGTTGTCAGCGACAAACCGGTGGAGCGCGAGACGCTGCTGCCGCAAGAAGGCGACAGTTTCAGCCGCACCAGGCCCGGCAGCCTGCCCAGTCGCGCGGCGGAGAACCTGACCTGGCTCGGCCGCTATATCGAGCGCTCGGAAGACACGGTGCGCATCCTGCGCGCCTACCATGTGCGGCTGGCCGAAACCTCCGACCCGGATATGCCGCTGCTCGCCGACATCAGGGATTATCTCGAACCTTTCGGCATCGATGTGGAGACAGCGATCCCGTCAGGGCTGATCGGCACGCTGGATAGCGCGGTCTACAGTGCCGGGCAGATCCGCGACCGCTTCTCGCCCGATGGCTGGCTGGCGCTGAAGGACCTGTCGAAAACCATCCATCAGTTCGCAACGACGGTCGCGCCCGGCGACGACGCGACCCGGGCGATGACAGTCATCCTGCGTAAGCTCGCCGGCTTTTCCGGCCTGCTGCACGAGAACATGTACCGCTTCGCCGGTTGGCGCTTCCTCGAGATTGGCCGCCGGCTGGAGCGCGGTATCCAGATCTCCCGCACGCTGTCGCGGCTGACCAGCGCCAAGGCGCCGGACGGCGCGCTCGACATGATGCTGGAAATCGGCGACAGCGTGATGACCCATCGCCGCCAATATCCGGTGCAGGCCGGTCGGCGCACGGTGATCGACCTGCTGGCGCTCGATCCGCTTAACCCGCGCTCCATCCTGTTCCAACTTGAAAGGCTGAAGGCCGAAATCGGCCTGTTGCCGTCGCTCGGCGGGGAGGGGCAAATGTCGCCGGCGGCGAAGGAAATCCTGCAGCTCAACACCCAGATCGCCATCAAGGAGCCTTCGGACATGACCGCAAAGGCGCTGGACGACCTCGCCTATGAAATCGGCGGCCTCTACAACAGCCTCGCCAAAGCCTATTTCGGATAAAGCATGCTCTACGACATCAGGCTTCATCTGCATTACGATTACGCTGCGGCGGCCGGCGGCGGTCGTCATCAGGTGCGCGTACTGCCGTCGACGATACCGGGCGTGCAGCGTGTCATCGCCGCATCCCTGTCCTTTGCGCCGGCACCCAACGAGCGTTCCGACTTTTCCGATTTCTTCGGCAACAATGTCACCTCGATCGTCTTTCGCGACGCGCATGACGCGCTCGACATCAGGATGAGCGCCCGCGTGTCGGTGTCTCGGCCCGAGCCCGGGCTCGACGTGTCGCCCGATATCGCCCGGCTGAGGCAGGAGCTCGCCGCGGTGCGGTCTCTGGCACCTGATGCACCGCACCATTTCCTGACGGCCAGCACCCATGCCGGCATCGACGATGCGATCACCGCTTACGCACGCGACAGCATCGCCGGCTCTGCCGCCGGCACGGTCATGAGCCTGTGCAATCGCATCCATCGCGATTTCACCTATGACGGCGAAGCGACAACGGTGCGGACCCGGGCCAGTGATGCCTTCAAGTTGAAGCGCGGCGTCTGCCAGGACTTTTCGCACATCATGATCGCCGGCCTGCGCGGGCTCGGTATTCCGGCCGGCTATGTCAGCGGCTTCTTGCGCACCATCCCGCCGAAGGGCAAGCCCCGGCTGGAAGGCGCCGATGCCATGCATGCCTGGGTCAAGGTCTGGTGCGGGCGCGATGCAGGCTGGCAGGAATTCGATCCGACCAACGGCATGCGGGCCAGCAACGACCATATCACCGTCGGCCACGGCCGCGACTATTCGGACGTGGCGCCGATCGTCGGCGTGCTCAAGACCACGGGGGGACAAGTTGGCGAGCAAGCTGTCGACGTCATTCCGGTCGTGCTCGAAAGAGCCTGAAGCAGGTCGTACACGCAGGTATTTGCGCTGCAATTCGGGATGGACAAGACTGCTTCTCAAATACCGATGCGGCCGCTAGTCTGTATTCGTTTCGGGGTGACGGTAGTTGTATCCTCAAGCGCATGGCGCGAGGTTTTGTAATTGAGAGCAATCAGCGTCGTCATTCCTGCCTGTAACGCGGCGGCGACCATCGCTGCAACGCTGGCGTCGCTACGCAGCGAGGCCGAGATCATCGGCGAGATCTTGCTGGTCGACGATGCGTCGATCGATGGGACGGCAACCATCGCGCGGGAGGCCGCGGCGCAACTGTCGTTGCCGCTGCGCGTGCTGTCGGCCAAATGCCGCGATGCAGGCGGTGCCCGCAATTTGGCGCTGGCCGAAGCGGTCTATTCCTGGGTCTACCTGATCGATGCCGACGACCTGCATCTGCGGGGCGGGTTGCGCGCACTGCTCCGCAAGGCCCGGGAGCAGCCGGAGGCCGACATGATCGTGGGTGCCTACCGGCGACGGGTGAACGGCCAGGACCGGCAGATCAAGATGCCGAACGGCTACCAGGCTGCGTGCCTGGCAAATGCTTCGGCCTATGTCAAAGGCGACATACGTTCGGTCGCCGTGGGCAGCGTTCTGGCATCCCGGACGCTGATCGGCGAGACGCGGTTCCCGATCGGAATGGCCTATGACGAGGACACGCTGTTCTGGGCACGGCTGATGAGCAAGGCATCGCTCGCCATGGTTTCGCAACCTGTCATGGTCTACGAGGTTTCGCCGGTACGTTCCGATGACCGCTTTGCCCTCAATCCGGTGCGGCGCTTCCTGGACTGGCGCCGGGAACTGCGCACACTCACCGACTGCAACATCCCGTTGTCGGCCCTCAAGGCCAGGGAAGGCCTTGTCGCCCTCAAGATCGCCCGGGTCCACTATGCGCGCGGCGATCTGGGCACCGCGGCGCGCTTCCTGGCGGTAGCCGCGGCCGCGCCAAAGCGGCGCTCAGAAGCTTGGCGCTGCCTGCGCTACAGGTTCAAGCTCGCGGCGCGGCGGCGTTTGTCCGCGCCGCCGATCAAGCTGGAAGGCGCTCTGTAGGCGCCAGCCAACACGATATCGGCGCGAGACGCTTTTCGGACGGCGCGTGGAACCAGCGGTCGGCCAGTGGCTTATCTACGGAATTCGCGTGGAGCCGACATGTTGCAAAAATCCGGATTGTCGCCCAGCCGACCGGCTGGCCAGGATGCTGTGTCGCCAGATGGCGCGCCCAAAAACGGGGCACAAAGCTCGGCCGACCATGCGTCGCTTAGCTATGTCAGTGATGCTGAGCCCGGTATCCGGCGGCTGAAAACAGGCAAGGGGTTTTCCTACCAGGGACCGGACGGAGGGACAGTTTCGGACACTACCAGGGCCCGCATCGAGGCGATCGTCATTCCGCCGGCCTGGACCGATGTGTGGATTTCGCCGGATGCGGACGGCCATATCCAGGCAACCGGCAGGGACCAGCGCGGACGCAAGCAATACCGCTATCATCCGCAATGGGCCGAAGAGCGCGATGGTGCCAAATATTCGAGCCTGGTTGCTTTCGCCGAGAGCCTGCCGGACCTGCGGCACAGGATCGACAGCGATCTGCGCCGTCGTGGCCTGCCGTTCGAGCGTGTCGTCGCCGCGGTCGTCTGGCTGCTCGACAACACGATGATCCGCGTCGGCAATGCCGCCTACGCCCGTGACAACAAGAGTTTCGGGTTGACCACGTTGCGCGACCGGCATGTGGATATTGTCGGTTCAAGCCTGCGCTTTGCCTTCAAGGGCAAGTCGGGCAAGGAGTGGAAGCTGAAGCTGGTCGACCGCCGCATCGCCAGGATTGTGCGCGGCGCGCAGGACCTGCCAGGCCAGAAGCTGTTCCAGTATCTCGATGAGGACGGCAACAGGCGGCCGGTCCGCTCCGAGGACGTCAACCGCTATATCCGTGAGGCGGTCGGTGACGCCTTCAGTTCGAAGCATTTCCGCACCTGGGGCGGCACCATTCACGCCGCGTCGCTGTTTGCCCAAACGGAACTGCCGCAAAGCCCGGCGCAGCGAAACAGGGCGATGAACAGCGTTATCGACAAGGTTGCCGAGCGGCTGGGCAATACGCGTGCCGTCTGCCGCAAATGCTATATCCACCCGCGGGTCTTCGAAGCGTGGTCGCAGGGGCGGTTGCTGAATGAAATGGCGCAAGCCAACAAACGCAAACGCTCCATCGATGGTCTCGATGACGAGGAAGCTCTCGTGCTGCGATGGCTGAAACCGCGAGAAAGCTGACCAGCGCGGCCGGCTGTGGCCAAATCCGCCACATCTGGATTTTTTTATCGACGTCGTGTCGGGATCGGTCTTACTGTTTCGTCCTTTGACAGAGAAAAGGACCAGCCATGCTCTACGCAATCCTCTGCTATGCTTCCGAAGATGTCGTCTGCTCCTGGAGCAAGGCACAGGACGACGAGGTCATGGCCAATATCCTCGGCGTTCAGGAAAAATATGCCAAGGCCGGCCGGCTTGGCCCGGTGGCACGACTTCTGCCGACGACCGCCGCGACGACCCTGAGAAAGGTCAAGGGTGAATCGGTCGTCATCGATGGGCCGTTCGCCGAGACCAAGGAACAGTTTCTCGGCTTCTACACGCTCGAATGCGCTGATCTCGACGAGGCGGTGGAGTTCGCCCGCGAGCTTTCCGAGGTCAACCCGAGCGGTGGGTCGTATGAAATCCGGCCGGTTTCGGTCTTTAACCCAACAAGGGTTTCCGCATGACCGAAATGGCCTGGATAAGCTCCGCGATCAGCGCCGCCCGCCCGCAGGCCATGGGTGCGCTGCTGCGTTATTTCCGCGATCTCGATACGGCGGAGGAAGCTTTCCAGGACGCGTGCCTCAGGGCGCTGAAGAACTGGCCGCAGAACGGGCCGCCGCGCGACCCGGCGGCCTGGTTGATCTTCGTCGGTCGCAACAGCGGCATCGATGCGGTGCGCAAGCGCGCCAAGCAGGCGCCGATGCCGGAGGAAGACCAGGTTTCCGATCTGGAAGACGCCGAGAGCGATATCGCCGAGCGGCTGGACGGGGCGCACTACCGCGACGACATATTGCGGCTGCTGTTCATCTGCTGCCATCCTGATCTGCCGGCAACGCAGCAGATCGCGGTGGCGCTGCGCATCGTCTCCGGTCTTACGGTCAAGCAGATCGCGCGCGCCTTCCTGGTTGGCGAAAGTGCCATGGAGCAGCGCATCACTCGCGCCAAGGCGCGCATTGCGGACGCCGGCGTGCCGTTCGAGACGCCGGGCGCGGTCGAGCGGTCGGAACGGCTCGCCGCCGTCGCCGCCATGGTCTACTTGGTCTTCAACGAGGGCTATTCGACCAACAGCGGCGAGGCGCCGGCCCGCGCACCGCTGTGCGAGGAGGCAATCCGGCTGGCACGGCTGTTGCTGCGGCTGTTTCAGACCGAGCCGGAGATCATGGGGCTGACGGCGCTGTTGCTTCTGCAGCATGCGCGCGCACCGGCCCGTTTCGACGAGAGCGGCGAGATCGTGCTGCTCGAAGACCAGGATCGCAGCCTGTGGAGCCGCAAGATGATCGATGAGGGGCTGGCGCTGGTCGACAAGGCGCTGCGCCATCGCAAGCCCGGCCCCTACCAGGTGCAAGCGGCGATTGCCGCGCTGCATGCGCGGGCCGAAAAGGCCGAGGACACCGACTGGAACGAGATCGATCTGCTCTATCGCTTGCTCGAGCAGATGCAGCCGTCGCCGGTGGTCACGCTCAACCGGGCCGTCGCGGTCTCGAAGGTGCGTGGACCGGCAGAGGCGCTCGCCATGATCGAGCCGCTGGAAGAACGGCTTTCCGGCTATTTCCATTTTTTCGGTCTCAAGGGCGGCCTTTTGATGCAACTCGACCGGGGCGACGAGGCGCGCGTCGCCTTCGACCGCGCCATAGCGCTTGCGAACACGGCGGCGGAAGCTGCCCATATCCGCATGCATATCGACCGGCTGATCAAGGACGGTGCGGTACGCCCAGCGGCCAAGAAGGCAAACTGAGCGCCATCTGGCTCAATCGTGCAGTTTGGGCTTAGACCATGCCGGGGTGGTGATTTTCCCTTGAACCGAGTAATGCCACGCGATGATCGTGTCTGAGGTGCCTTTGTGCACGCGGGCAGCATGGCGCCAGGCTTTGACCGGCGTGCCTTTTGTGCATGTCGTTGTCCCAAAACCGCTGGGCACTTTTGGGCGACATGCATTATGAGCGACTGGATCTGAAAGGGACAAGAATGACGATAGGCAAGGAAACGACCGAACTGCTGGCGAAACTGGGTGTGGCCAAGGAGACGCTTGTCGGCGGCGACCTGATCGTGCGCAGCCCGGTGACGGGCGAGCAGATCGCGGCGCTGAAGACGATCTCACCGGCTGACGCGGCCAAGGTGATCGATGCCGCGCACAAGGCCTTCCAGGCCTGGCGCATGGTGCCAGGCCCGCGGCGTGGCGAACTGGTGCGGCTGCTCGGCGAGGAGCTGCGTACGCACAAGGCCGAGCTTGGCCGGCTGGTCTCGATCGAGGTCGGCAAGATCCCGTCCGAGGGGCTCGGCGAAGTGCAGGAGATGATCGACATCTGTGATTTCGCCGTAGGCCTCTCCCGGCAATTGTACGGCCTGACCATCGCCACCGAGCGCCCAGGCCATCGAATGATGGAAACCTGGCATCCGCTCGGCGTCGTCGGCGTCATTTCCGCCTTCAACTTCCCGGTGGCTGTGTGGTCGTGGAATGCCGCCCTGGCACTGGTCTGCGGCGACGCAGTGGTGTGGAAGCCGTCGGAAAAGACGCCGCTGACCGCACTTGCTTGCGAAGCCATCTTCAAACGTGCGGTCAAGCGCTTCGGCGCGGACGCACCTGATGGCCTGGCGCCGGTGCTGATCGGCGATCGCGCCGTCGGCGAGATACTGGTCGATCACCCTAAAGTGCCGCTGGTTTCGGCGACCGGCTCGACCCGCATGGGCCGCGACGTCGGTCCGCGGCTGGCCAAGCGCTTTGCGCGCGCGGTGCTGGAACTCGGCGGCAACAATGCAGGCATCGTCTGCCCGACCGCCGATCTCGACATGGCGCTGCGCGCGATTGCCTTTGGAGCGATGGGCACGGCCGGCCAGCGCTGCACGACGCTGCGGCGCCTGTTCGTGCATGACAGCGTCTACGACGCCTTGGTTCCGCGCCTCAAAAAGGCCTACGAGAGTGTGTCTGTCGGCAATCCGCTGGAGACCTCCTCGCTGGTCGGGCCGCTGATCGACAAGGCGGCCTTCGATGCCATGCAGAAGGCGCTGAAGGAAGCCGCCGCCCATGACGGCAAGGTGACCGGCGGCACGCGGGTCGAGAACGGCCACCCCGATGCCTACTACGTGCACCCGGCGCTGGTCGAAATGCCAAGCCAGGTATCCCCGGTGACGGAAGAGACCTTCGCGCCGATCCTCTATGTGATGAAATATTCGGATTTCGACGCCGTGCTCCACGAGCACAATGCGGTGGGCGCCGGCCTGTCGTCGTCCATCTTCACCCGAGACCTGCAGGAATCCGAGCGTTTCCTGGGTGTCGACGGATCGGATTGCGGCATTGCCAATGTCAACATCGGCACCTCGGGCGCCGAGATCGGCGGTGCCTTTGGCGGCGAAAAGGAAACCGGGGGCGGCCGCGAGAGCGGCTCCGACGCATGGAAGGCCTATATGCGGCGCGCCACCAACACGGTGAACTATTCCAAGGCGCTGCCGCTCGCCCAGGGCGTGTCGTTCGACATCGACTGAAGGGCTCGCCGGCTTGGGCATCCCGCACGGGGGATGCCCACCGGTCAGCTGCCTGCTGGCGAGTCAAAGGCCTTGACGAACGCGGCATCGATGATAGCCAGCTTGACGGCCTGGGCGGTCATGTACTCCCGGTAGAAATCGCCCGACACCCACATCACCGAATTGCCGCGCTGGCCAAGCCAGCCAACGCTGCCGAGGTCTTCGGCATCCCGCAGTTTGCGTGCCAGGTGGGTTCGCGACAGCTTGAGCCATTTGGCGAAATCGCCGATCGAGACGACGCCAGTCGGTATTGCAGCGAGGCCGGCATGGTCGGGATCGACGCCCGATATCAGCCAGTCCATGACGACGCCGCCATTGTTAAGCCAGGTGAACAGCGAAAAGGTCTGCTTGGGCTCGCGCACGGGACTGGAGGAGATCAGCCCGTCAGCCACCAGCGGTTGCACCCTGGCGAGCGCATAGGGCCGCTCCAGAAACGTTGCCAGACGGTTCGCGCCGTCGAGACTGTCCAGTGTGTGCAGATGAGCCATCATCCAGCCGGCGAGCGTGTCCAGCGTGTTCACTGTAGGCTGTATGGGGCGGATGCGGCCATCCTGAGCTGCCGAGAGGTGCTCGATGAAATTGTAGTGCAGCATCTCCTTGAGGAAGGCGTCGGCGGTGTTGCGGCTGGCGACGGAATTCTCCCGGATGACGTCGATGAAACGCGCCGCCGTCAACTGCTTGCGGTAGTCATCGGGCTCCCGTCTGAAATGCAGGGCAAGGCCGATATGCGCCATCAGCCAACGCTGCTGGGTGGCAAATATCGAGGCAAGCCTCGGGTTCGTCTCGTAGGTCTGGATAAGCGCCTGCGCCTGGGCACGGAAACAGCGATGCAATGCCGGGTGACCGGCAATATGGTCCAAGGTCAGCGCTATTCTCCCCCCGTGCGTCAAGCCCCCCAACGCGAAGACGCAGATCACATTTTCAGCCTTCAAGGCCCGTGTCCAGACGCGCCCGCTCTATAACAGGTTATGATCGCCAGTAGACAATGTTCACGGCCCGGGCAGATATCGATCGCGCCGATCCTTCAGCGGTCTTCCGGAGCTGGAAAACAGGCGTCGAAGGCCGCATCGACAATGGCCAGCTTGGCGGCCTGGACGGTCATGTACTCCTGGTAGAAAGTGTTCGATACCCACATCACCGAATGGCCGCGCTGGCCGAGCCAGCCGATGCTGCCGAGTTCCTCGGCAGCGCGCAGCTTGCGGGCGAGGTGGGTCCGCGACAGCTTGAGCCATCTGGCGAAATCTCCGATCGAAACCACGCTGGTCGGAATCCGGTCCAGGCCGGCATGATCGGGGTCGATGCCCGACATCAGCCAGTCCATGACGATGCCGCCATTGTTGAGCCAGATGAACAGGGAAAAAGTCTGGTTGGGCTCGCGCACCGGCTTGGAGGCAAGCAGGCCGTCCGCCACCAGAGGCTGCAGCCTGACAACCATGTCGGGCCGCTCCAGGAACCTGGCCAGCCGGTTGCCACCGTCGAGATGATCCAGCGTCTGCAGATGGGCAAGGACCCAGCCGGTGAAAGTCTGCACGGTTGCCGCCGTTGGCTGCAAAGGGTGCGTGCGCCCGTCGCCACCCGAAACATACTCGGCGACATGATAGTGCAGCATCTCCTTGATGAAAGCGTCCGCCGTGTTGCGGCTGGCCACCGCGTGCTGGTGTACGAACTCGATGAAACGCGATACCGTCAGCTCCTTGCGGCGGTCGTGCGGATCGCGCCTGAAATGCATGGCAAGGCCGACATGACCCATCAGCCAACGCTGCTGCGTGGCGAAAATGGAAGCCAGTCGCGGGCTCGTTTCATAGATGTTGATCAGCGCCAACGACTGTGCCTGGACACAGCGATGCAGGGCCGGATGGCCGGCAATGTCTTCCAGATTCAGCGCCATCCTCCTCATGTTCCGAGTTAACTCCAACAGCGGAGTCGCGTCCACATTTTCCAGCCTTCGATAGCTGTGTCCAGAGGCACCAAATGCGAAGAGCAAGCCCAACCCGAACATGGGGCCGGCCACGATCGGTTCATGGGATCCGCTAACCGATTGCTATGGCTTGGAAAACCCCTCCCAATAATAGTCAGCCGGAGGGCCGCCCGTTGAATTGACCTTCACCAGGGCCCGGCATAGTTTCCGCGACATCCGAGCGGCGGGGGCACGCCTTCCCGGAAGTGAGTTCGAAAGCAGAAGCCAATTAACGAGCGATGAAATCTCGCGCGGTGGCGAAGCTTTGCCGAACTCTACCTCGAAGGACGAGTGATTGAGTGAAGTATACAAGCAAGATCGCGGTTGGCAGAGATAACGACTGTCACCCAGTTTTCGGCGGGCTGGCAGCCCGTAAGGGATGGTTGATCCTGTTTGCCGTCTCGGCGTGCCTGTGGCTTCAAGCCGGCGCGTTTGCGCAGACAGCCAGCCAGATCACGCCGCCCAGCTTTCGGCCGCCGCCGGCAGCCAACACGGCAGGTGTTTCCATTCCCGAAGGTGAGGGCCTCGAGGCGCCGGCGGGCGCCGGGAAGCTCAGGGTCAAGCTCGGGGATGTCAGGGTCGAAGGCGGCTTGCCCGACATGGCTGACGCAACACGCAAGATCGTTGCCGGCCTTGCGCACCGCACGGTGACGGCGGCGGAAATCTTTGCTGCGGCGCGAAAACTCGAAACCGAATATGGACGGGCCGGCTATGCGCTGGTGCGGGTGGTGCTGCCGGCGCAGAAGCTCAACTACGGCGCAGGGCTCCGGCTGGTCGTCGTCGACGGCTTTCTCGAACGGATCGACACCAGCAATCTGCCCGAGCGCATACGCGGGCGGGTCGAGGCAACGCTGGCGCCGCTCGTTGGACAAAAGAGCATCAAGCTGTCGGCGATCGAACGCAAGCTGCTGCTGGCTGGTGATACGCCCGGCGCCCGGCTGCGCTCGACCTTGCAGGCCGGGACAGCCAAAGGCGCCAGCGTGCTTGTCATCGACGGCAAATATCGCCCGATCGGCGGCCAGGCGACCGTGGACAACTCGTTATCGCCGTCGTTGCAGCGCTGGTCTACGGGCATCGGCGTCGATTTCAACTCATTGCTCGGCCTCGGCGAACTCGTCTATGTCAGGGCAGGCGGCTACCCCGATGGCGGCGAGAGCGGCCTGTTCACGGATGGCCCACGCAATCGCAATTATGCCGCCGGCATCGTCGTGCCGATCGGCTATGACGGGCTGACGCTCAACCTGGAAGCCAGCCGCACGCAGGCCAATCCGACAGCCGAGCCCGGCACGCTCGGCTTCGGCAGCGCCTTCGAGCGTTATTCGGCGCGGCTTCGATATCCCTGGATCCGCAGCCGTGCGCTTACGATCAGCACCGAACTGTCCTTCGACGTGCAGAACGACACGCTCGACGCGGTGACGCCGATTTCGCTGCCGATCGCCGAGGACCGGCTGCGCATTGCCCGGCTCGGTCTCGACGGCACCTGGTTCACACCGCTTGGCGGTGTCTTCATCGGCAATGTCGTTGCGTCGTTCGGCATCGACGGGCTCGGCGCGCGCTCGGCCGCCGATGCCACGCCGCTTTTGCCGCTGTCGCGCCAGGGGGCCGACGCGGCGTTCCAGAAGCTGGAGGTCTCCGCCAGTTACAGCCAGCCGCTGGCTACCCATCTCGGCCTCGACCTCTACGCCCGCGCGCAGACCTCGTTCGGCAAGCCGCTGCTGCAGTCGGAACAGATCGGGCTGGTCGGGGCGAGCGGCCTGTCGAGCTTCGACGCCGGCGCGCTGCAGGGCGATTCCGGCTATGTGCTGCGCGGCGAGCTGTCCTCACCCTGGTACGTGCCGTTCACTGGCGGCATCGTTTCGGTGTCGCCCTACGTGTTCGGCGCTGTCGGCCAGGTGCATCTCGAAATGCCGACCGCGCTCGAGACGGCCAACATCGTCGGCGCGTCATACGGGCTTGGCCTGAAGGTCGGCACCGCGCTGGCGGGCGACGCGACCAACGCCAGCCTGACGCTGGAATGGGGCCGCCAGCATCGTGACGACCAGTTGCCGACAAGCGATCGCTTTTCGCTCAGCGGCGCCGTCCAATTCTAGAGAGATGACCATGCAGCGCAAAGCCCACCTCCCACGGCGGCACCTGAACCGCACCGGCGCGCCGTTGATGGCGCTGCTTTTGACGTCGACGGCGCTTGTCGGCTTCACGTCGGCGCGGGCACAGGAACTGCCGACCGGCGGCAGCGTAGCATCCGGCGGCGTCACCATCGCCAACCCATCGTCGTCGCAACTGAACATCAGGCAGTCGACCAGTTCGGCGATCGTCAACTGGCAGAGTTTTTCGATCGGTGCCGGCGCGACAGTCACTATCGACCAGCCATCATCCTCGGCAACGATGCTGAACCGCGTCACCGGCGGTACCAAATCGACCATTGCAGGCCAGCTCAATGCCAATGGCCAGGTGTTCCTGGTCAATCCCAACGGCATTGCCATCTCCAAGACCGGCAAGGTTAGTGCCGCCGGCTTCGTCGCGTCCTCGCTGGGCATCAGCGACGAGGATTTTGGGGCCGGAAAGCTGGAATTCGAGGGCAAGGGAGCTTCAGCCGCCGTCTCCAACCAGGGTGCGGTCAGCATCGGGCGTGGCGGCTATGCCGCATTGATCGGCGGCAGCGTCGACAATGCCGGCTCGATCACCGTGCCGCTTGGCAAGGTCGGGCTCGGATCGGGTGAGAAGGCAACACTTGATTTGTCCGGCGACGGCTTCCTGCAGGTTTCCGTGCCGAGCAAGGCTGACGGCAGCAATGCGCTGGTCAGCAATTCCGGCTTGATCAGTGCCGATGGCGGGCTGGTCGAACTCAAGGCGGCTGCGGTGCGCGATGCCGCACGCCAAGCCGTCAACATGTCCGGTGTCATCGAGGCACGCACGGTGTCTGGCCAATCCGGTGCCATCGTGCTCGGCGGCGATGAAGGCTCGGTCGAAATCACCGGCATGCTCGACGCTTCGGCCCAGACCGGCGGCAAGGGCGGCAAGGTCACGGTCACCGGCCGCAAACTGAAGCTCAGGGCGGCCAAGGTCGATGCCTCGGGCAAGGATGGCGGCGGCACGGTCAGGATCGGCGGTGACAAGCAGGGCAAGGGCACCTTGCAACGCGCGGTCGCAACCGAGATCGATGCGAAGACGACAATCAGTGCCGATGCGACCGGCAACGGCACTGGCGGCACGGTCATCGTCTGGTCCGACGCGCAAACAAAATTCGCCGGCAAGATTTCCGCACGCGGCGGCGATGACGGCGGCAATGGTGGCTTCGCGGAAGTGTCCGGCAAACAGCGCCTCGACTTCACCGGTGAGGTCGACCTGCGGGCACGGTTCGGCGACACCGGCGACCTTTTGCTCGATCCCTACAACGTCACTATATCGAACGCTGCCGGCAACACCGGCGGCAGCATGTCCGCCAACACCAATGACAGCGTCATCAACGTCACCACGCTGCAGAACCTTCTTGCAACGGCAAACGTCACCATCTCGACCGGCAGCGGCGGTTCCCAGGCCGGCGACATCACCATTGCCGCGCCGATCGCCTGGAACACCAACACGCTGACGCTCAGCGCCTCTCATTCGATCGTCTTCAATGCGAACGCCACGATCGGCGGCGTCGGCGGACTGGCGCTCATCACCAACAATGGCGGCACCGGCGGCACGATCTCCTATGCCTTGGGCGCATCGGCGACCTTCACCGGCACGCCCGGTGCGCAGGCGCTGTCGGTCAACGGCCAGAGCTACACGCTGATCTATGATGTCAACGGCCTGCAGGCGATCAACAGCGGGCTCACCGGCAGCTACGCGCTGGCCAAGAATATCGATGCCAGCTCCACGTCCAGCTGGAATAGCGGTCTCGGCTTCATATCGCTGGGCACCGACGGCAACAGCAACATCCAGAACGGCGGCAACGGCTTCACCGGCTCGTTCGACGGGCTCGGCCACACCGTCGACAGCCTGTCGGTGACGCAGTCCGCTGCCCAGTATGTCGGCCTATTCGGCTATATCGGCGCGGGCGGCCTGGTCCAGAATGTCGGCGTCACCAATGTGACGGTCCGGGGGTTTAGGACCCTTGGCGGGATCGCCGGGTTCAATGCCGGCACGGTGGCCCAGAGTTATTCGACTGGTCAGCTGTTCACCACGCAATACGGGTCCACCTCAGGCGGTCTGATCGGCGAGAACGATGGCGCACTCTCCGACAGCTTCTCGACAGTGGTCATCAACGCACGCGACACAAATGCCGCGGGCGGCGCGGTGGGCTTCAACAATTTCGGCACCATCGATCGCGTCTATGCCATGGGCGCTGTCGATATCGGCAGCGGCGGCGCGGCCGTCGGCGGCCTCGTCGGATCGAATTATGGCTATTCGTTTGTCGGCGAGGGCGGCAGGATAACCGACAGCTATTCGACCGGCGCGGTCAGCGGCGGATGGAATGTCGGCGCGTTCATCGGCAACAACCTTTACGATGGCGTGGTCACGGGCGCGTACGACACGTCGACATCCGGCCCCTACAACACCACATCCAGCGCCAAGCCTGCGATCGGCGGTGGCACCACCGGCCCCAATGTCAATGTCGTCGGCCTGTCGACCTCCAGCTTCCAGAATGGCGGCGCCAATGGACTGAGTGCCGCCTTTGGCGGCGGGACTGGCGGCCTCTATCCCTATCTGAAGAGCTTCTACCCCAATGGCGTTCAGGCGATCTCCGGAATTGCTTACAAGGATGCCGGCAACACGCCGCTGATTTCCGGTACCGGCCAACCCTATTACACAAAGAATCCCGGGCTGGTGTCCGTCGTCTCCGGCGGCGTGAACCTCGGCACAGTCTCGACCGGCGTCAACGGCTACTATTATCTCGCTCTGCCGGCCGGCGCGGTCTCGAACTCGGTGCTCGCTTACACCGTTGCCGAAGCGGACTCGGGCGCCAAGAATGGCGTGACCTTCCGGACCGGCCTGTCCGGCAGCAATGTCTCGAACCTCAACGTCTATGGCGACTGGCGGCTCGACGAGGCGGATGGCTCGATCGCCTCGCTGTCGGCGCTGAGCAGCGCCTATAGCGCGGCGATTGGGTCAGCCTCTGTCGGCAGCCTGTCCTTCGCCAATCGCCAGATTGAAACCGCAGCAGCCACCTTCGCCCTCAACCAGGCGCTGTCGGTCGGCACCGGCACGCTGGCGCTGTCGTCGAACGGCGTGGTGACGCAGACTAGTGGCCTGACGGCGGCGTCGCTGGTTCTCGGTGGCACGGGTAGCTTCACCCTGACCAACGCCGGCAACCAGGTCGGCAACGTCGCCGGCAGCGCCGGTTCCAGTCGATCTGCGCGATGGCGCAAGCCTGACGATCGCCAGTGCTTCCAGCGCCCGCGGGGTTACGGCGACCGGGGTGAACACCACCGGTTCGGTGAAGCTTCAGACGACGGGCGATTTGACCATTGCGGCAAATGCGACAATCAGCGGAACGGATCCAGTGCTCTCGGCCGCTGGCCTGTTCGTCAACAACCGGGGCAGTGACGCCGTCGCCGCCACTAGCGGACGCTGGCTGATCTATGCGGCAAATCCCACCGGCAATACATTCGGCAATCTGGACAGTGGCAACACGGCCGTCTGGAACACGTCGGCGGGTGGTCCGGTGAGTGCGACAGGCAACCGCTATGTCTTTGCCTATCAGCCGACACTGACCTTCAAATCCAGCAATGCGACCAAAACCTATGGCGATACCGCCCTGCCGGCACTGACCTATTCAGTGGCGGGCTACCAGGCAGGCGTGATCGGCGCCTATCTCGGCGACACCGCCGCCACGACCTTCAGCGGTGGCCCAAGCGTCACGTCCGTCAACCCGCCGGGCAATACACAGGTCGGAGCAGGATCCTATGCAATCACCGTCGGCGCCGGCAATCTCGCGGCGTTGAGCGGCTATGGCTTCGCCTACAACAGCGCGGGCCTGCTTACCATCGGCAAGCGCGCGGTGACGGTGACGGTGACGCCGGGCCAGGGCAAGATCTATGGCGATGCCAATCCATCATCCTATGCATACACCGTTTCGGATCTCGGCGCCGGCACGGCTCTGGTCGGTAGCCTTAGCCGCACGGCAGGGAACAGCGCCGGGACTTATGCCATCAACCAGGGCAGCATCACCAACACCAGCAATTCGAACTACGACATCACCTATGTCGACGCCAATTTCACCATCGCCAAGCGCGCGATCACGGTAACGGCCGATGCCAAGAGCCGTACCTATGGCAACTCTAATCCGACGCTGACCTATCAACTCACAACAGGCAACCTCGTCAGTGGCGACAGCTTGGGCGGTTCTCTGACGACATCGGCGACGACGGCATCCGGTGTCGGCAGCTACGGCATCGCGCAGGGCACACTCAACAACAACAACTATGCGATCAGCTATGTCGGCGCCAATCTGTCGGTTACGCCGCGCGCGATCACGGTGACGGCGAATGCCAAGAGCCGTGCCTATGGCGACGCCAATCCGGCGCTGACCTATCAGCTGACATCAGGCAATTTCGTCAATGGCGACAGCCTGAGCGGCGCACTGGCAACAACGGCGACGACGGCATCCGGTGTCGGCAGCTACGGCATCACGCAGGGCACACTCGCCAACGGCAACTATACGATCAGCTATGTCGGCGCCAATCTGTCGGTGGCGAAGCGCGCCATCACGGTGACAGCCGATGCCAAGAGCCGCATCTATGGCGATGCCATTCCAACGCTGACCTATCAGCTGACCACGGGCAATTTCGTCAATGGCGACAGCCTGAGCGGCGCGCTGGCGACGTCGGCCACGACAGCATCCGGTGTCGGCAGTTACGGCATCACGCAAGGCACACTCGCCAACAGCAACTATGCGATCAGCTATGCCGGCGCCAATCTGTCGGTGACGAAACGGGCGATCACGGTGACGGCCGATGCCAAGAGCCGCATCTATGGCGACGCCAATCCGGCGCTGACCTATCAGCTGACCTCGGGCAATTTCGTCAATGGCGACAGTCTCGCCGGTGCGCTCGCTACAACGGCCACGACAGCATCCGGTGTCGGCAGCTACGGCATCACGCAAGGCACACTCGCCAACAGCAATTATGCGATCAGCTATGTCGGCGGCAATCTCGCGTTGACCCCGCGCGCGATCACGGTGACGGCCGATGCCAAGAGCCGCATTTATGGCGATGCCAACCCGGCGCTGACCTATCAGCTGACATCAGGCAATTTCGTCAATGGCGACAGCCTGAACGGTGCGCTGGCGACGTCGGCAACGACAGCATCCGATGTCGGCAGCTACGGCATCACGCAGGGCACGCTCGCCAACAGCAACTACGCGATCAGCTATGTCGGCGGTAATCTGGCGGTGACGCAGCGCGCCATTACGCTAACGGCCGATGCCAAGAGCCGTGTCTATGGCGATGACAATCCAACGCTGACCTATCAGCTGACCTCGGGCGATTTCGCCAATGGCGACAGTCTGAGCGGTGCGCTGGCAACGACCGCCACGGCATCATCCGATGTCGGCGGCTACAGCATCACGCAAGGCACGCTTGCCAACGGCAATTACGCCATCAGCTATATCGGCGCGGACCTTTCGGTGACACAGCGCGCGATCACGGTCACGGCCGATGCGGGCCAGAGCAAGATCTATGGGGACAGTGATCCGCTGTCCTACGGCTATGCGGTTTCCCGTCTTGGCGGCGGGACGGCGCTGGTCGGCACGCTTGATCGCGCCGAGGGCGAGAATGTCGGGACCTATGACATTGGCCGCGGCACCCTCAGCGATGCTGCCAACGGCAATTACGACATCACCTATGTCGGTGCCGGTTTCAGCATCGGCAAGCGATCCGTGACCGTCACTGCCAGCTCGGGTCAGGGCAAGACCTACGGCAATGCCGATCCGTCGTCCTATGGCTACACCTTCACCGATCTCGGCAATGGTGCGGCGCTGGTTGGCGCTCTCGACCGCACGACCGGCGAAGATGTCGGCGCCTATCAGATCGGGCAGGGCACACTCGCCAACGCGGCCAACTCGAACTACGACATCAGCTATGTCGGCGCCGATTTCAGCATCGGCAGGCGTGCCGTGACAGTCACGGCCAATTCGGGCCAGGGCAAGATTTACGGCGATGCCGACCCGTCCTCCTATGGCTACACCAGCACCGATCTCGGCAGTGGTGTGGCGTTGGTCGGCGCTCTCGATCGCGCCTTGGGAGAGAACGCCGGAGCCTACGCGATCGGCCAGGGCACGCTCACCGACAACGCCAATGCGAACTACGAGATCAGCTATGCCGGTGCCGACTTCAGCATCGGCAAGCGGGCGATCACTGTGGTGGCGGATGCGCAGAGCCGGCCCCAAGGCATGCCCAATCCGCCACTCACCTATTCGATCGGCGGTCTGGGGTTGGTCAACGGGGATACATTCCTTGGCGCGCTCTCGACTGAGGCGACACCCGCTAGCCCTGCTGGCAACTATGCCATCGAACAGGGGAGCCTGACCCTCTCGGCCAACTATGAGCTGACCTATGTCGGTGCCGATCTGGTGGTCTCGCCGCCCAACACCGTGCCGGCACCGGATGCGGCCAGCACGGTCGCGTACAACGCCGATGCCCATACTGCCGGCGGGCCGGCTCGGGTTTTCTTCACCGGGCAGCCGGTGGATGGCGATGCGCAAACGCTGGTCGAAGACCCGCGGCTTGACGGTCCCGCCTTCTGCCAGGGCGTGGCGGACGCAGCTTCCGTCTGCAGCGTTGCCTCGGTCCGGTAGAAAATGGGGACGCCTTGACCGCGTTGCCGGCGAGACTGTCGGGCAGCTATCCCATCGCCAGGGCGGCATCACCAACGCCGCCAATCCGAACGGCGATATCACCTATGACCTAATGCCATGGCCGCCTGGGACCCGGCCGTCCTTGCCGCGTTTGCCACGGTCCGGTGAGCGTGCGGGCGACCACGATTTGACGCGGTCAATTATCACCTCTCACATCGGCGCTATTTCGTCAGCCGATCATGCACGATGAACCGGCCGGCTTTCGCCGGCCGGTTGCTCCGATCGGGATCAGCCGCAGACGCGGACCTCTTCGATCACCCTGTGGTGGTGGCGCCAATGCTTGACCAGTTCGATATGGCAGCGATGATGCCGGTGATGGCGGCGATATTCGCCGTACCGGTATTCGCCATTGTCATACTGAACATTCTGGTCGCCATCATACTGATCGTCATAATAGCGATCGCGGTGATGACGGCGAATAACGATCCCACTATCGGAATCGTCATCCGGCAAATATCGGTCGCCGTCGTCGGACTGGATGGTCACGCTTGCCGCTTGCGTCGGCGCAGTGATCGCCGCGGTCGCGGCCAATGCCAACAGGGAAGCCAGAATCAGCTTTTTCATCTCGTCCTCCTGCGTATTCAAGACATGTTAACTCGCGGAAGAACCGGGCGTTCCGCCTAATTTTACACGCTTTGCGACGCGGAAGACATCAAGGCGTTATCGTCCACCCGCTCCAGGCGCACGAAGGCCGTCAGCGGCAGGTGGTCGGAGGCAACGCGCGAAAGCGGCGTGTCATGCGCGTTGATGGCGGCAATCATGCCGTGCCTGTTGGCCATGATCCGGTCGAGCGCCAGCAGCGGCAGGTTCGACGGGAAGGTGGGGACCGCCGGCGGCTGCGGGCCGAACGTCGCATGCAGCGTGTTGAGAGCGGAGCGGTTGCCGAGCCGCCATTCGTTGAGGTCGCCGAGCAGCAAGGTCGGTCTTTCGTCCGGGCTGTTCATCAGGTCGAGCACGACGCGCGCCTGCTGGGAGCGCGAGCGGCGCAGCAGGCCAAGATGGGCGGCGATGATGCGCAGCGTCCGGCTTCCATCGAGGTCGATTTCCGCCACCACCGCGCCGCGCGGCTCCAGTCCCGGAAGCTTGATCTGGTGCACGTCGCGAACGACGCCCTTCTTGAACAGCAGGACGTTGCCATGCCAGCCATGGCCCTTGCCGGTGGCCGAAATCGGCACCGGAATCAGGCCGGTTTCCCGCTCGAGCCGGGGCAGGTCGAGAAGCCCGACACGGTCGCCGAAGCGATTGTCGGCTTCCTGCAGCGCAATGACATCCGGATCGATTTCGCGGATGACGCGGATGATCCGCTCCGGGTCGAATTTCCTGTCGACGCCGATGCATTTGTGGACATTGTAGGAGGCAACCAGCGTGCCGGTGGTGGCTGTCGTCTTGAGTGCTGCGGCGTTAGCCTTCTGCATCCGGCGGTCACGAAGGGACAGAAGCATGCTTGCCGGGAGGCTGCGTCCAATTCTGTGCATCTCTGTGCTGCTCGTCCTCGCTGGTTTCAATTCAGAAGCGGGATAAAGTGAAAATAGGCAATTTCGGCGTATGTTCCATGACAGACGAGTTCCTCAAGCACACCTCCGCCTTAGAGATAGGGTGAACCGAGCCATAGTACCCGGTCGAACAGCCTGATAAGAAACGGCCGGGCTCGCAAGGCTTCCAGCGTCACCGGCACGGCGGAGGCAATCGCCGACCCGATCCGCGTCTCGATCTCGCTGGCAAAGCCGGCATCGAGCACCTCCAGGTCGATCTCGAAATTCAGCCGCAGCGATCGGGCATCAAGATTGGAAGATCCGACATAGGCCCACACGCCGTCGATCGAAAGCAGCTTCGAATGGTCGAACGGTCCCTCGGTTCGCCAGACACGGCAATAGTGTTTGAGCACCTGATCGAACTGCGCCATCATCGCGCGGTCGACGAGGAAAAGATTGTTCACCGCCGGCACCACGATGTCGATTTCGACCCCGCGCCTGCCGGCGGTGATCAGCGCGCTGATCAGTTCCCGATCCGGCAGGAAATAGGGCGACATCACGCGTATAGACTTGCGGGCGACCGAGAATGCACCGATCAGCAGCTTGTGGTTGGTCTCGTTGCTGGCATCCGGGCCGGACGCGACTGCCCGCACCATCATCGGTGCGCCTGGCGGTGGCGACAGCGGGGCGATGCGCCAGGCGTCGCCCTTCAGCGCCTCGTTGGTGGCGAAGCGCCAGTCCTCGGCGGCGACCGAAAAGAGGTCGGCGACGATCGGACCGGTCACCCGGAAATGTGTGTCCCTGGCGCTGTTGGAGCCGGCGAATTCGGCTGAGAAGCCTTTTCGGATGTTCATGCCCCCGGTGAAGGCGGCGATGCCGTCGACCACCAGGATCTTCCGGTGGGTCCTCAGATTGGCGTAGGGCAGGCGCAGGCCCATGACGATGTTGCCGTTGAAGACATCGGCGGGGATGTTGGCCTCGCGCAAATGCCCCAGGATGCTCGGCACCGAGTAGCGGGCGCCGACGGCATCGATCAGCACGCGGACGGTGACGCCGCGCCGGACGGCGCCGGCCAGCGCCTCGACGAAGAGCAGGCCGACGGCGTCATTGTCGAAAATATAGGTCTCGAGCAGGACGCTGCGCTCGGCGCCATCGATCGCCGCGCACATGGCGGCATAGGCCTCGTCGCCGGTCTCCAGCACATCGATTGCATTTCCAGGATTGAGCGTGCGCCGCGCCACCCTGTCGCCCAGTGTCCGCAAGCCCGTGAACCGTTGCCCGTAGCGCTCGACGATCAGGGCCTCTTCGACAGCGACGTTGCGCTCGTGCTTGGCGGACACCGCGCCGTCGGCAAACGGGCGCTGGGCGGTGATCGTGGCGCGGCGGATGCGGTTGATGCCGGCGATGGCATAGATCAGCACGCCAAGGATGGGGGACAGCACCATCACGCCGACCCAGCCGGTGGCGGCGCGGACATCTTCCTTGGTCATGACGGCATGGACGATGCCGACCGTCGCCATCACCACGGAGATGATGGCTAGAATTTGAGGCCAGTGAGTCGCCAGGGTCTCCAACATGCCGAGACTATCCAGCGAGCGGTTGCAGAAGGCAATGCAGCCGCTCGTGCCGCGCATTCGGTGGATGGTGGCATGCGGCCCTGGCTGAAGAGTTCGACCAGCCGCAGAGATCGATGGGTTGAAGCACCCCGATAGATCCTGTTCAGAAGGACAAACCTGACCAGAGGAAGCATAGAGCCTGGCATCGTCCTGTTCTGCCCGGGGCCTCCGAAGCCTCTTATGCTTTGGTACCACCTCTATTGTATATCAGGAGGAATGATTTTAGTGATATAAACACTTTGATTGATGGCGAGGGGGGCGCCGAATGATGAAATTCAACTTCGATGGACCTCCCGGCGATGACGCAGCTGCCGACACGTCGGCAGAATGCCAACGCCAATTGCTGCCTCTCGTCCGTGAGATCGTTCAGGCAGCCGTCGCTGCCGGGTGGAGCGAGGAAGACGTTCTTCTGGGTTTTGTGGAACTTACATGGGATTTGTATGAGAATCGTCGCGACGATCTGCAATGACCGGCGGCAAATCCGGTAGCTCTACATTGTTGAATGGCCGCCGAAATGGCCAAACTGTCCCCTGAAGCAGGGCCCCGAATTCAGGTCAACCAGAGGCCTCGCGGCAGTTGGCAACTTTTGCGCACGCAGCTTTTCACGATAGGAATTTTTTCTTGACTCGATGACCTCAGCTATAGTACATATTCGCCCATGGTGCTGATTTGCGCCAGTGACCCGCCGCGCAGGCGGGTTTTTCGTTGATGCTCCGTCAGCCAATGCGCCGGCGAAGGTGTCGAAAAATGTTCCAGTCCCTCCCTTGTGACTGGTTCCTCTTATCCCGAACAAAATTTTTTCTTTGCGTACGGATGTTATTCACTATCCGCGGCATGTGCGTTACGCTGGGTCCGGGTCGGGCTAAGGGGGATTTCAGGCAGCGGACAAAGCGGCAGAGGCCAGGCATGAAAAATACGGACGATGCTCGGGACAGCGGCGATTCCCGGGGCGTCAATCGAGAACGGACAGCTCGATATGTCCTGGACATAATTCCTGAAAGCGCAGGTCCCAGGAGGGCCACCACGCGGAGGAGTGTCATATACTCCGTCCGCGATCCCGTCCCGCAGAAATTCCTGGCCAAGAAGCATTCCACCGGAATTGTGCTGAGGCCCGCACGCGGAATGAGAGCCTCGCCCGGCAGCGACAAGATCACGGAATACGTGGCGCGGCGCGTGCGGGAATATCTCGACGAAAACGTCGTGCGAAAAGTCATCGCCGAATTGGCATCCTTCGCAGGGGTTTCATCCAACCATATCATAGCAACGTTCGGCGTGCCGCCGCATTGCGGTGAGTTGCCGATTGCCGAAGTCGCCTGTCTCGCCGGTTCTTCGGATCGGAGCCATCTGCCTGTGAGAACGCCGACCGGGGCCGGGCATGCTTCCCTCAAGAACTGAGGGCCCGGCCATGGCAAAATGGCAACGCCTGCTCGCCCGCGACGCAAGACCGGAATTTTCTACAAGGCTTGCTGAGTTTTTCAAAATACGTCCCGCTGCAAATCTGCCCCAAGCTCCGCAGGAGTCCTCTGGAATGTCATGCAGTCCGCGCATTGTTCGCCGTCCGGCCGGAACGATCCGATGAGTGGCGATGCCGGTCAGCTTCGATCAATCACGAATTGTTTTTCAGGGGAACATGGAAGGAAGCCTTGGGTTGAACCTCATCTGGGACGTATCGGGAGGCCGAAAAATGCCGGGCGATGATGGTTTCCCCGGACCGGTTTCCGGAACCAACTCGCGACAGCCGACGCTCAACGCGAAAGGCGGGCTTTCCGTCCGCGCCGCGCGCCGCGTGCAGCAATTCCTGGACGAGAACTTTACGCGCAAGCTGGCGCTGGCTGATATGGCCGCGGTTTGCGGGCTTTCCCCCTATCATTTTGTGCGGGCTTTCTCGATGACGTTCGGAATGCCGCCGCACCAGTACGTCCTCGACCTGCGGCTGGATTTCGCTGAAAGACTGCTTGCGGACAGCCGCATGACGATCGCGGATATCGCCCACTCGAGCGGGTTTTCAAGTCAGAGTCATTTTACCACCGTGATGAAGAAATACCGGCAGAGGACGCCGTTGCAGGCACGGGTGGGAAAGCTTAACGCCAAGGTTAGGTGAGGCGACGCTTATTTCATTGCTTGGTTTCTTGGTTTTAAAGCATTGGCTAAGGTAACAAGCCGTTAACCTCTGTAGGTTTGCTACGCTCTTTTCTCACAAGGCAGCAATTTCGTGAAATACCGTGGGCAGGAATCATGTCTTCCTGCGGTGGAGCGGAATTGTCAGACATTTCGTGCCGGCCAGCGGAGAGGGAACCATGACCGACAATCACATTTCGAACGGCTCGCTTCTTGTTCAGCGTCGCGCGGCGCATTTCGCCGGGCACTGGATCGCGGGGGCCGATCATGGCTCACGCTCGACGCGCCGCCGCTTGATGGCGGTGCTGCGCATGGCGCATCGGGTGCTGGGCCTCGGCCGCAAGAACATGGGACTGGGAACATTGGGCGTCGGCGGCAGTGTGCGTTCGGCGCTGGCCTCATCCGTCAGCCCGGCCAGCATCATCGGTGGCCTGGCGGCGATCGCCGCGCTCGGCCTCGCCACGCCCGCGCAGGCACAATATCAGGCCGGCGGCGGGTCGGCGACCGCTCCCGAGGCCGTGGCGATCGGAAACGGCTCAACCGCCAGCCTTAACTGGGCCATAGCGCTCGGCTTCCAGGCCAATTCGTCGGCGCAATACGGGATCGCTATCGGTCGCACAGCATCGGCTACCGGTACCGGCGGCGCGATAGCACTGGGCTCCGCCACGGTCTCGAACAACATCAATACGGTAGCGATCGGCGTCAACGCCAATGCCACCGGTGCCGGCGCCAGCGCGCTCGGCACCTTCTCCGTTGCTTCGGGTGGCAACTCCACCGCAGTCGGCGTCAGCTCCCTGGCCAGCGGCAACATATCGTTCGCGGGAGGCTGGGGGTCCCAGGCCACCGGGACGCGCGCCATCGCGATCGGGAGCCAGGCGGTCTCGTCGGGACTGGACACCGTTGCCCAAGGTACCAACACCATTGCAAACAGCCAGAATGCCATCGCTGTCGGCTTCCAGTCGACCGCAACCGCGATAAATGCCGTCTATCTCGGCTCGCGTACTGGCGCCGGAACCGGAGCGCTGGCCCAGAGTGCCATCGCCATCGGTACGGATGTGACGGCGTCTCAGGTTGACTCCACTGCGATCGGGCGCGCGAGCAAGGCAACGGGAACGTCCGCCATAGCGATGGGCGCGACCTCGATTGCGAGCGGCTCTGCCAGCACCGCGGTCGGCAACGCGTCCGCTGCCAGCGGCATAAACGCCTCCTCATTCGGGACGGGTGCAAATGCGATAGGAGACAATTCTCTCGCAGCCGGCGTCAGTGCCAACGCCGGCGGCGTCGGCAGCACCGCGCTCGGCATAGGTACGTCGGCTGGCGGCGCCAGTTCGGCAGCCGTGGGCTTCCAGGCCCAGGCCGCCGGCACCAATGCCGCAGCCGTTGGTCCCCAGGCAAATGCATCGGCGATAAACTCGGCAGCGTTCGGCAACGTCGCCACGGCTTCGGGCCAATTCGCGCTGGCCCTGGGCAATTCGGCCGTATCGAGCGGAGTAGGCTCGGTCGCGGCGGGCTCTGGAGCCCAGGCCACGGACGTCTCCACCACGGCTTTGGGTAACAACGCCGCGGCGACCGCCGCAAATGCCAGTGCGCTGGGATTGGGCGCCACGGCCAGCGGAGTGTACGCCACTTCGCTCGGTTCCACATCCAAGGCCACCGGTGCCCGTGCGTTCGCCGGTGGCCGTTCGTCCACTGCGGGAGGCGACGACTCCATTGCCATAGGCACGACATCCATCGCGACAGCGGCGAGCTCGACAGCAGTTGGAGCGGGCGCTGTGGCACAAGACGTCAATGCGATTGCCATCGGTACCGCCGCCGGCGCTATCTCCGCCGACTCCGTCGCCATCGGCACGGGCGCGACCGCCGATGGCGGCAAGGCGGTCGCGATCGGCTACGGCAACGTTGCCTATGGCGACGGCGCGGTCGCCATAGGCGATCCGAGCTATGCCAGCGGCACCGGCGCCTTCACCGGTGGCGCCAACAACATCGCCAACAGTGACGGCACGGCGAGCGCCACCGCGGCCAATACGGCCAACGGCGCCGTCGCCATCGGCAACAACAACAAGGCCATCGGGCAGGGCTCGGTGGCACTGGGCAACGGCTCGACCGCGGGTGCGGCCGGCCTCGCCGGCAATGTCGCGCTGGGTAATGGCGCGACAGCGGCGGCGAGCTCCGGCGACGTGGCGCTCGGCTCCGGCTCGGTGACCACCACGGCCGTCGGCACGGCGAGCGGCGTGGTCAACGGCACGACCTACGCCTTCCAGGGCACCAACCCGCTCTCGACCGTCAGCATCGGCGCGGTCGGTGCGGAACGCACGCTCACCAACCTGGCGGCGGGGCGCGTCAGCGCGCTCTCGACCGATGCGATCAACGGCTCTCAGCTCTTCGCCACCAACCAGGCCGTCGACGCCATTGGCGTCACGCTCAGCAACATCAATGTCGGCGGCGGCATCAAGTATTTCCACGCCAACTCGACCCTGGCGGATTCACAGGCTCTCGGAACGGATTCCGTCGCGGTCGGCCCGAACGCCGTGGCCAACAATGACGGCGACGTGGCGATCGGCCTGAATTCGACATCGGGCGCAACGACCGCCGTCGGTGGCACAACGATCGGCGGCGTCAACTACACCTTTGCCGGCGCCACACCGGCCGGTGCCTTCTCGGTCGGCTCGGCGGGCGCCGAACGCCAGATCCAGAATGTCGCGGCCGGGCAGTTGAACGGCGGTTCGACCGATGCGGTCAATGGTTCGCAGCTCTTCGCCACCAACCAGCAGGTCACGCAGAATACGACCGATATCGCCAATATCGGCAGTGGCGTGACCGATCTCGGCAACACGATCAACAACATCGCCGGCGACACGTCGACCGCCTATACCGACGCCAATGGTGTGGGCATCCGCTACGCCCGCACCAACGAGGCAGGCTTGGCGCAAACCGATTCCTTCGCACAAGGCGTCGGCTCCACCGCCGTCGGCTACCAGGCGACCGCCACCGGCGTCAGCGCACTGGCGCTCGGCCGCGACAGCAATGTCAGCATCGACGGCGGCGTGGCGCTTGGCTCGGGTTCGGTCTCCGATCGCGCGATCGCTCCGCTTACCGGGCAACTGCCCGCCGGCCCAGCCAACTTCATCCAGTACAACACGACCGACAAGACGCTGCTCGGCGCCGTTTCGGTCGGCGACGCTACCTCGTATCGGCAGATCACCAATGTGGCCGACGGCACGCAATCTCAGGATGCGGTAACGCTTCGGCAGCTGCAGGGCGCCATCGCCTCCGTCTCGGTGACGTCGACGAAATACTTCCATGCCAATTCGGCGGCGGGCGACTCGCTGGCGGTCGGCGCGGAATCGGTCGCGGTCGGCCCGACGACGGTCGTCAACGGCGACAACGGCATCGGCATCGGCAATGGCGCCACTGTCGAGCAGGATGCACCCGGCGGCACAGCGATCGGCCAAGGCGCCCACGTGATGCTGGCCGACGGCCTGGCGCTCGGCACCAATTCGCTGGCGTCCGGCATCCAGTCGGTGGCGCTCGGCGCCGGCGCCCAGAGCACCTTCATCAACAGCGTTGCGCTCGGCGCGCAGTCCATCACCAGCGTCGGCGCGCAGGCCGGCTACACGGCCTTTGCGCTCGCCGGTTCGCAGACCTCGGTCGGCGAGGTGTCGATCGGCGCCGCCGGGGCCGAACGCAAGCTCACCAACGTCGCGGCGGGCTCGGCCGATACCGACGGCGTCAACGTCTCGCAATTGCGCGGCGTGACGCAAAACGTCAGCAACCTGTTCGGCGGCGGCACGACCGTCAATCCCGACGGCTCCATCACCGGCCCGACCTACACCATCCAGGGCAACAATTATTCCACCGTCTATGACGGCTTCACGGCCGTCGACAATGCGCTGACCAGCATCAGCAATGGCGGCGGCATCAAATATTTCCACGCCAACTCGACGCTGGCCGACAGCATCGCCGGCGGCACCAACGCCGTGGCGATCGGGCCGGAGAGTGTGGCGAGCGGCACCGACAGCCTGGCTGCGGGACATGGCTCGACGGCCACCGGGCAGGGCGCCGTCGCGCTCGGCCAAGGCGCCAAGGCCAACAACGCCAACGATGTGGCGCTCGGTTCCGGTTCGGTGACACAGACCGCCGTCGGGACCTCCAGCACCGTCATCAACGGCAAGACCTACACTTATGCCGGGACGACGCCGACCGGAACCGTCAGCGTCGGCGACGCCGGCGCCGAGCGGACGATCACCAATGTCGCCGCCGGCCGCGTCGATGCCGGCAGCACCGATGCGATCAACGGCTCGCAGCTCTACGCCACCAACACGGCGATCGAGGATCTGAAAGCCGGCGTCGGAAACCTTACCCAGAACGCGGTGACCTATGACACCCAGGGCGGCAACAAGACGAACACCATCACGCTGCAAGGTGGCGACGTCAACGCGCCGGTCGTCATCTCCAATGTCGGCCCCGGCGTCAAAGGGACCGATGCGGTCAACGTCGACCAGATGAACCAGGGCCTGACCGCGGGCAAGAGCTATACGGACAACCGCGTGGCCTACGCTATCGATACGTCCAACGACTACACCGACAAGGTGGCGGTCACGACCTTGCAGCAGGCCAACGACTATACCGACCAGAAGCTCAGCCAGCTCAATTCGGACATCAGCGGCATCCGCGACGAGGCGCGGCAGGCGGCCGCGATAGGCCTTGCGGCCGCCTCGCTGCGCTATGACGACCGGCCCGGAAAGCTGAGCGTCGCGGCGGGTGGCGGCTTGTGGCGGGACGCAGGCGCGTTCGCCTTCGGCGCTGGTTACACCAGTGAAGACGGCCGCATCCGGGGCAATCTGTCGGGCACGGCCGCGGGTGGGCATGTCGGTGTCGGCGCCGGCATCAGCTTCACCTTGAACTGAGGCAGGAATGAAAGGACTTGTTGCCCTGACCTGCCTGGCGCTCTGCGGCGGCCTCGTGCCGTCCGCCGGGCAGGTCGCGTCGACCTACAGGATCAAGCCATCGGA
The DNA here is from genome assembly GCF_040317955.1 of Mesorhizobium sp. M1342. Classification (NCBI taxonomy): domain Bacteria; kingdom Pseudomonadati; phylum Pseudomonadota; class Alphaproteobacteria; order Hyphomicrobiales; family Phyllobacteriaceae; genus Mesorhizobium; species Mesorhizobium sp. M1342. The sequence continues at coordinate 146,854 of NZ_JAMYLI010000016.1, forward strand.
CGTAGTGGTGCCGCCCGAGGTCAAGCTCGGAGACTATCAGCGCACCATCCGCCCATTCGATAACTGGACGCTGATCTGCGACGAGAACCTCAAGGCTCGCAAGAAGGTCTGCAACGTCTCGCAGATCATCGAGGACGCATCAGGCAAGATGGCTTTCAGCTGGTCGCTCGCCGCCACCCAGGACGGCAAGCCGTATATGATCCTGCGCACCGCTCCGAACGCCAGGAGCGATGGCCTGGTGTCACTGAAGTTCGATGGACAGAAGCAGCCGATCGACGTGCACCTGAACGGCTGCAACGAAATGGTCTGCGTCGGCATGTTGCCGGTAGGCCCCGTCATGCGCCGACAGATCTCGCAGAATGCGACACCGGCGATCTCCTATTCGACGGTCGACGGTCAGACGATCACCGTGACCGCAACGCTCAAGGGGCTGTCAGAGGCCCTTTCACCACTCAAATAACCGGGGCATCACCATGAGCCAGCAGGACCAGTTCACGTCCGCGAAACGCACTGCGACCGTCGAGGCGGATCGGCAGAGGCGGGCCGAGTCCCCAAGGCGGCGCTGGCCACGCGTGGCCGGATATTCACTTCTGGGATTGGTCGTGGCGGGCCTTGGCTTCGCCGCAGGGAACTATGCCGCCATCGCCAATCTGGTCGGCGGCGCGACGGCCGCACCCGCAGAAACTGCGGCGGCCCCCGTGCTTCCGGACACGCCCTTCCTCGAGCATGTCAAGCAGGCCGGAGTGCAGGCCTGCTCGACCGTCTATCCGGCGCTCGGACAGATTCTGACGAACGGCACGAAATACAGCGTCAAATCCCTGTGGAACGACCAGGCCGCCGACAAGCACGCCATCCAGGCCTTTGTCGGCATGGATTATGCGTCGGAACGCTATAGCGGACCGGCCGCCGGCATCGTCTTCGCATCGCCCACCGCCACGGGTTGCGAAGGGGCGATGGTGCGGGTGGCGCCATTCGCCAGCCCGTGCGCCGACATCGCATCCATCCTGCCGCAGGGCAGCAAGATTACCGACCATCTCGGGCAGGTCGAGGTCTACGAGCTCGGCGGCAATGCCGGTGAAGCGCTTCTCCTGCCGACGGGCAAAAGCTGTGTGGTGATCTCCCTCGCTTCGGCGGCGAAGTAGGACGCGAAGCGATTGAGGTTAAGGAAAGGATGCCGACCATGAGATTGCAGGCTTTGGCAGTTTTGGGCTTGACCCTGTTGTGGAGCGGACAAGTCGTCTCGGCCGACCTTGTGGCCCCATCGGAACCGCAACAGGAGGAAAAAGGCATCTGGGCGGCCATTGCCTATTCGCAGGCCGATAGCAAATACGGCTTCTTCTGGGGCGCCGACAAGCGGCAGGAAGCGAAGGACATCGCACAGAAATATTGCGAGAACGCGGGCGGAAAGGCCTGCAACGTCGTCACCGTCTTCCGCAACCACCGCCATTGGAATGATGACGACGAGACCGGCTTTCCCTACAAGCACTGCGGTGCACTCGCCGTGGCAGACAAGGTGGAGAACCGTTTCACGCCCTGGGGCGTGAACTCGGCCGAGACCCGTCGCGAAGCGGAGGATCTCGCTTTGCAGGCCTGCGAGGCGGCGGGAGAGAAATGCAAGATCCGCGAGTGGGTCTGCACATGAAGCCTGGCCCGAAGGCCGTCTCCGCATGTGGGGCAATTCTATTCTCGTTGATGTCGCCGGTGTCTGCCCAGCAACAGGTGGCGGCTGTCCCGGATGGACCCTCATCGCTGCGTGAAGTCTATCAGGATTGGAGTGTGACCTGCTCGGTTCGAGAGAAGGCGAGAGTGTGCTCGCTCGCGCAAGATCAGGTCCAGCAGAACGGGCAGAGGCTTCTTGCCGTGGAGATCGCGGCACGCCCGGACGGCTCGACGACGGCTACCCTGCTTCTGCCCTTCGGCATCCTGCTCGACCCGGGCGTGACGCTGCAGATCGACGATCAGCCGCCACTGTCCCCGCAGCGCTTCAGGACCTGCCTGCCGACGGGTTGCGTCTCGGTCTTTACCGTCGATCGGCCGACGCTCGGAAAGCTGAGGGGAGGCTCGGTGCTGAAGCTCAATGTGACGACGGACGCCGAGACCCCGCTGAGCTTCCCGGTCTCGCTTCGCGGCCTGACCGCGGCGCTCGACCGCATGGTGGCGTTGAGCGCAAATTAGGGTGCGCGCTGACCCAGCTTTTGGCCGCAATCAGCGACATGACGCGCACGCCGGCCGCCGCGACGGAGTATTTTGGGGCGGCTGCCGAGAGGGCGTACCTGAAAATGGCTCAACTTCAGGTTGGGTCATCAACAGCCGCCATACCCACATGGCATGATTCTGGCCATATCGGCCCACTGACCTGCCGTTTTTCGGGCTATCCCGCAGAGTGCGGCGTCCGGATACAACCGGAGCGAGCCGACGTTATGTGCTATTTTTGCTACATCTCGCAGCCTTGTTGCCCAAAAAGGCTATTTAGCGACCTCTAAATCAATAATCGCTCACATATTTCGTGAATTTGTGAATAATCCACCGACGGGCAGGCCTTGGCTTGGTTAGCGCTCTGAAAAGGACGCTGGGGAAACGTTAGGGTGGGATTGATGAATACGACAAACATGTCGACCATAGGCAGGCGCCTTGGTCTTTTGATGGCGGCCACCATGCTGACCTGCGGGAGTGCTCATGCGCTTACGCTCAAGGAGGCGATGGCTGTCGCGGTGGAATCCAATCCCGAGATTGGACAGGCGATCGAAAATCGCGAAGCAATCGAGTTCGAGTTGCGGCAGGCCAAGGGCCTTTATCTTCCCAGTGTCGATGTCGAGGCATCGGCCGGCGTTCGCCGGCTCGACAATTCATCCCGGCGCTCCCTTTCCATCGAAGACGACGCGCTCTATCCGGCTGAAACGGATCTTACCGTTTCGCAGACGCTTTATGACAGCGGCGCAAGGCGGGCCGAATTGAACCGTCAGGCATCGCGCGTCGATGGCGCTTCGTTCCGGGTGCTGGAACGGTCCGAATTCATCGGGCTGTCCGTTGTCCAGGACTATCTGGAATACATGCTGCAGGCTTCGATCGTTGTCGAAGCGAAGAAAAATCTCGGCTTCCACCAGGGAATTCTCGGCGACATCCGGCAAGGCATTTCGGGCGGCGCGCTGAACGAGGCCGACCGGCAGCAGGCCGAGGAACGGCTGTTTGCCGCCAAGGCGCGCATGCAGGAGGCGACCGAGGAACTGGAAGCGGCCAAGATCCGCTTCTTCAAGACCGTCGGAAAGCCACTGACCAGCCCATCGAGGCCGGGCGATGTCTCGGCTGCGCTCCCGCGATCGCTTGACGAGGCAATAGGGTTGGCGCGCGAAAGCAATCCGCGCGTGCACATGGCCAACAGCGACATCGACGCGGCGGCTTCCCTCGTGGATGCCGCACGGGCTAAATTCGGCCCCTCCATCATCGCTGAAGGTCGCGCCCGGGCGGGAACTGACATTGACGGCGACGATGGCGACACCAGCGACCTGCAGGCACGCGTGGTCCTGCGGTGGAATCTCTACCGCGGTGGTATCGACAAGGCCAACGAGCAGGAGCAGATCCGCCGCACCAGCGAACAGCGTCTGGCGCTGCATCAGGTGCAGCGCGAAATCGAGGAAGCCGTTCGCACGTCGTGGGATCGTCGTTTCCGACAAGCCGATCTGGCGAAGACCCTGAGGCAGCAAGCCGCCGCCAATGAGAAGCTGGTCGCTTCCTATCGCGAGCAGTTCAAGGTTGGACAGCGCTCGCTGCTCGACGTGCTCGACGCGCAGAATACGCGGTTCAACACGGCAACGCTGGCGGATACCGCGTCCTACGCATCGCTGTTTGCCCAGTACCGGCTTCTGGCCGCGACCGGACAGTTGCTGAAAACGATGAACCTTCAGCCGGCAAAGCAGGCGACAGCCTATGCACGCACCGAGTTCGCAGCACCGGAAACCGCGGACACCGAGACCTATGCGCGGACGCCGTCGGAGCAGAAGAGCGACCTGCCTTTCGACATCCTCGCTCCGGTGAGGAAGAAATAAGACGACGCAAGGTCCAGCGAGCGTCCTGACGGGCAGATCGTGAACCAGCAACCCAACATCCTCTCCCCCAAGGAGGCGTTCAAGGCCTGTTTCTCAGCCGTTGCCGGATATCTCGGCAGGCCGAGCGCGGAGACCGTGCTGTTTGCCGGCGTGCCGCTCTCGGACACGCGAATTGCGGTCGACGACATCAGGCACCTTGCCGAACGCATCGGCCTGGAAGTCACCGAGTTCAACCACCGGGATTTTCTCAGGGGGCGTATCGATCTGCCCGCAATCGTCTTTCGCGTCAGCCAATTGCCCGTTGCCCTGCTCGCTCTAGGCGAAGACGATGCGTATATCACCGCGCCCCAGGAAGACGGCCGCACCGCGATCGGCCGATCGGAACTGGCCGCCAGCTACATCAGCGGCGGCGCTTCCTTCTCGATCACCTACGCCAATGCCGCCGAGACCATGTCGGTCGGCTCGGCGGCCAGGATCGAGCGGAGACATTGGCTCACGGGGACGATGGGCGCTTTCTGGCGCACCTATTCGAAAGTCGTCCTGGCGGCGGTGTTCATCAATCTGCTGGCCATAGCCTCGCCGATCTTCACCATGAACGTCTACGACAGGATCCTGCCGAACAAGGCAATATCGACACTGTGGGTGCTGGCTCTCGGCATCGGTGCGGTCATCCTGTTCGACCTGCTTTTGAAGACGGCCAGGGCTTCCCTCATCGACTATGCCGGGCGCAAGGCGGATCTCCGAATATCCTATCTGCTGTTCGAGAAAGTGCTGAACTCGTCGCTGTCGGCGCGCCCCGGTTCGACCGGTGAATACGCAAACAGGGTCACGCAATATGAATTCGTCAGGGAGTTCTTCACCTCCAACACCATAAGCGTGTTCATCGACACGGCATTCGTCTTCGTCTTTCTCCTTGTGATCTATGCAATTGGCGGCTGGCTGGTGATCATACCGGCGCTGGCCTTCGTGATGTCCGTCATCGTCGGCCTGGTCACCCAGCGCCGCATCGGCAAGCGCGTCGCCGCCTCGATGAACGAAGCATCGCAGCGCCAGGCACTGCTGGTCGAATCCATCTCGACGCTGGAGACGATCAAGTCGCTGCGCGCCGAGGCGTATCTGCTGCGAAAATGGGGGGAGCACTCCAAGAACGCCGCCAACACGTCCGAGAAGATCAAGCAGCTTTCGGCGGCGGCGGGCAACATCACCCAGTCCATACAACAGCTGGTGACCGTCGCCCTGGTCGTGGCCGGCGCCTATGCCTTCTCGGAAGGGCATGTTTCGACAGGAGCAATCATAGGAACGGTGATGCTGGCGAGCAGGGCCGTGGCGCCGCTCGGCCAGATCGCCATAACGTTGTCCCGGTTTCGCCAGGCCATGCTCTCGCTGAGAATGGTGAATTCGATCATGGCTCAACCGGAAGACCGACCTGACACGGTGGGTTTCGTCAACCGCCCCATTCGCAAGGGGGCGATGGTGTTCAGGAACGTCGGGTTCGTCTATCCCGGCTCGGAGAACGAGGTTCTGACCGGCCTGAATTTCTCGGTGAAGCCAGGGGAGCGGATCGGCATCATCGGCCGCATAGGATCGGGAAAGACGACGATGGGGCGGCTGATCGGCCGGCTCTTCCTGCCGACTTCCGGTGAGTTGCTGCTGGATGGGATCGACATTCGCCAGTATCACCCGTCCGAGGTTCGCGCCGCGGTCGGCATCGTTGCGCAGGCCGGCGACCTGTTCTCGGGCACCATCAAGGAAAACCTCCTGATGGCATGCCCCGAGGCTACAGACGAACAGATCATCGAAGCTGCAAAGGCGGCCGGCGTCGACGATTTCGTTTCACGCCACCCGCGCGGCTACGACATGAATGTCGGCGAGCGCGGCACCAATCTTTCCGGCGGCCAGAGGCAGACCGTGGCGATCGCACGCCTGCTTTTGACCAAACCGAAAATCGTCTTTCTGGATGAGCCGTCGGGCTCGATGGATCTTGCCTCGGAACGCCAGTTGATCAAGCAGCTCAAAGTCGCTTTCGACCGCGACACGACGCTGATCGTCTCCACACATCGGTTCAGCATGCTTGAGCTGGCCGACCGCCTGATCGTTATCGAACGGGGCAAGATCGTTGCCGACGGACCGAAGGACCAAGTCATACAGGCGTTGCAGAAAACAAGCGCCTGACAAAACAATTATTGCTGCATCCAATGCGTTGGGGCGTGGGAAATGCTTGCCAGGGAAGATCGACCGCCGCTGTTTGCGTCGGCGTCCATATTCATCATCGGAGCGCTCTTCGTCGTTTTTGTCGCTTGGGCGTCCTTTGCCGAGGTCGATGAGATCGCACGCGGCGATGGCAAGGTCATACCCGCTTCCAAGACCCAGATCATTCAGGCGAGCGAGGCCGGCGTCGTTCAGGAAATCGCAGTCACGATTGGCCAGATCGTCAAGAAGAACGATCTCATCATCCGCCTGGACAACACGCTCAACACATCCAGCCTTGGCGAGCAGCAGGCCAAGGCGCGCGCGCTGGAAGTGCGCATAGCAAGGCTGAAATACGAACAGGCCGGCAATCTCTCAGGCCCATTTCCGTGCCCGCCGGACATTCAGTCGGTCGCTCCGCAGATTTGCGACAATGAACAGAAGCTGCTCATTGCCCGGCGCGGGAACTTCGACAACAAGCTGTCCGTGCTCAAGTCACGCCTCGATCAGCGCGAGAGGGAACTGGCCGAGGCGGTGGCCAATTCCGACCGTCTGACCAAGAACCTGGTCGTCAGCGACCAGGAGGCAAAACTGGTCGACGCGATGGTCAAGAAAGGCCTGATGGCAAGGACCGAGCAGCTCCGGGTAGAGCGCGAACAGACCGAGCTCAACGGCCAGCTGAACCTGGCCGGCGAAACAATAAAGAAGATCAAATCGTCGATCACGGAAGCCCAGCTGCAGGTCGAGGAACTCGGCTTGCAACTGCAGCAGGAGGCGTTGGACGACCTTACCCAGGCGCTGGCGGAACTTTCGGTAGTGGATGAAACCATAAGGGGGGCCACCGACAAGGTCGCGCGCACCGACATCCGGTCTCCCGTGGATGGCATCGTCAACACGCTGGAGCTCAACACGGTCGGCGCTTTCGTCCAGCCTGGCGCCGTCGTCGCCGGCATCGTGCCGACCTCCGAGACGTTGCTGGTGGAGGCACGGGTCTCGCCACGGGATGTCGCGTTCATCCGTCCCGACCAGGAGGCCCTTATCAAGGTCACCGCCTATGATTTCTCGATCTTCGGCGGCATCGAGGGCAAGGTCTCCAACATCACAGCCGACAGCCTGGTCGATCAGAAAACGGGGGAACCCTACTATCAGGTGCGCGTGGCGACGGACAAATCGACCCTTCAAAGAGACGGCAAGGCCTATTCGATCATTCCCGGCATGATCTGCTCGGTCGACATCAAGACCGGGCGCAAGACGATCCTGCACTACCTCCTGAAGCCGATCAACAAGGCGCGCGAGGAGGCGATGAGTGAGCGGTAGCGCCAGCCCTCATCCTGATGGCGAGCGACTGCTTCCGCCAGTCGCGGCCGAGGATTTCGGGCTTGAATTTCGGGTCGTGGCGCGTGGCGGCATAAGACGCGGCATCCGCTTGGAGCGGGCATTCTGGTTGTCGCTGAAGCAGATGGCCGAACGCAGGAAATGCACGATCGGCATGCTCATCGACGAGATCGCCGAAAGCCAGGCACAGACAGGCAATTTGACATCCGCGATCCGGGTGGCCTGCATGCGTGGATTGGCGGATGAAAACCTGACCTTGCGAAGGCTTGCATCGATCAACACCATCAACGCCATACTCGTCGCTTGCCCGTCCCCGGCCTTTGCCCTGGCATCGTCGAAGAAGATCCTGTCGTTCAACGCGCCGTTCCAGCAACTGGTCAAACGTCAATTGCCGATAGCCCCAAGCGATGACGCACGGCACGATCTCAAGCTGGCATTGGACCTCAACGTAGCCGACATCTTCGCGCGGCTCGATGCCAATGGCGAATCGCCGGTGGCCACCGGCTTTGTCATCGGTGCGGGTGACCGTCGTTACCGGGGGCAATTGAATGCGGTGCGGGCTCCGGTGCTCGAGCCAGAGCTGCTGATGGCGTTCGTCTTCGGCGGTTGAATCACCACCAATCCAACGAGAACTTATGGCTGAAAACCTTCGCCAGGTGCGACGGTTGCGAAACCGCCTTTGATGTCAGCCATCTGGGCTCCGCCCGGTCTTGAACCGTGGATCCAGGCCCGGTCCGTGCTGAACGAATAAAGCGGAACATAATCCGGGAGATCGCTGTCACGCACCACAGTGTTGCTGAGGCTGTCGAGAATGAAGGTGCCGCTGCCTGTGCTCACCGACAGCACTGCGTGAAAGAAGCCTCGCTTGCGATCCTGGAGGACGACAAGCGCCATGCTCTGCGTCGGGATGCCGGCCCTCAGCAGGGCCGTCATCTTGAGAATGGCGAAATCCTCGCAATCGCCGGCTCGCCGCTCGAGAATCTCCGAAGGCTTCGCCCAATAGTCGAGCTTGCCGTAGACGACGCTATCTTTCCTGTAGGCGATCAGGCGATTTACGCTGCTGTTGACGAAGGACAGCTTCTCGCTGAATCCCTTGCCTTGAGCGGCGGCGACCATGCCGGCAAAAGCTGTGCTCTTGCGCTCGCAGGGGCTGCCCGCCGAACAAGCGGTGATTGCCCGGTACACGGGCGCCCAGCGCGCCGCGACGGGAAAATTGCGCATGGACAAGGCAACCGATCCGAAGACCCCCGGAATGATCGACGCGGTCTGCACCGGATCTATCCCGGCGTCATCTCGCGCCGTTGACGAGCCATCCCCGCGGTCAGCATCTGCCGGGCCATAGCTGCTGATGACCTGACCGATCCGGTAAGCGCCCGCAGGCTGCCTGGGCTGGGGCCTCGCCAGCGAAACACCGCCGAGACAGGGCGGCGTCTGGACCTTCTCCTGAGGCCAGCCGGATGCGGCGATATCGCTCGCGAATGACGGCCCCGCCAGGCCGACAAGCCCGATTGCCAGCAGGAGCATCTGGAGCCGGGTTTTTCCCGGAACTGTTTTTTGCTTTTTCATAACGCCCACCTTTGACTGTGGACGCTACCAATCTTGTCTCAAATTATTGGAAAGGAAGGTGGATAAATATCCAGCAACTGTCTTTATCCAGTTTGTCTAAAATTTTATTCAAATTTATACTTTGGTTCACCAAAAAGATGCCGACTAGTCATCCGTCAACCAGACCTCCAGAAACCAACATATATCAGGTTATATTGTTGCGGTTTACCACGTGTAAAAAATGCCGGGCAATGCATATCATAATATATGAAATAGATTAGGGGGCAGTTGCAAAGTAGAAGTGGCCGCTGTCTCTATCCGGTAAATATCGGAGGGGTTTCAGCCATGACGAACAATATCGAGTTGGACAGCTTTTCGGCTTCCTTGAACGAGCATTCCGCGTCCAATGAACACGCCGATCAGGCGTCGCCGGCGGAGATCCGGGTCGCACAGGCAAATTCGACGCAGCCCGCGCCGGCAGCGTCCGAACCGGTGCCGGTCGATGTCGGCGGCGGAGCGCCTGTCAAGCCAGAAGCCCCCGCGGAAGCAAAGGCACCGCCGGCAGCTGCGCCGCACGAATACGTAGCCGACGCCAGCCATGTGGTGAGGCTTCCCGCCAACGCCTCCATCGACAACATCAAGGTCGATGGCCAAAACCTTCTGCTCGAACAGGCCGACGGCTCGGTAATCGTGGTCAAGGATGGCGCCCTGAACGTGCCGACCTTCATCATCGGCGACGTCGAGGTGCCGCGCGTTGCTTTGCTGGCGGCACTCGAAGCCAGCCATGTCGATGTCGCCTTCGGCGCCGACGGCTCCATGTCGGCCGGCCCGGGCGGTTCGAATTCAAGCGCAGGCGGAGATTTCTCGGTTCCCCCCGGCGGCATCGGCGACGGGTTCGACCTGTCGGCCCTGTTGCCCCCGACGGCTCTGCAGTTCGGGCTTCTGGAGCGGCGCGAGCTGTTTCCCTCGATCGTCGACAGGCAGGTTTCAGTGACGGCCACGTCACTGCTTGCCCCGACCGAAGCGGCTAGTGAAACTGGCCTCGATGGCGGTGGGGCGCAAACTCCGGGTAGCGAAGCGCCGACCGACAAAGAAACGTCCAGCACTGGAACGATCAGCATCGACGCGCCGGATGGAATTGGCTCGATCGTCATCAACGGTGTCACCGTCACCGGCGTCGATCAGCACATCCCAGGGCAGTACGGTTACCTGACGATCGTCTCCTTCAATCCGAGCACCGGTGCCATCGAATACAATTATACGGTGACCGAATCGGTTTCCCATACGGATCAGACACCCGGCTATGATCCTAGCACCGACACGGTTCCTGAGAATTTCACCATCACTGTCACGGATGTCGACGGCGATACTGCCAGCACCACCTTCGCCGTCGCCATCGTCGACGATGTGCCAACGGCGCACGCCGACACCGACAGCATCGCGGCCGGCCAGTTCGGCCCGGCGACAGGCAATGTACTGGCTGGCGGAACCGATGCCGGCGACGCCAACGCGACGGACGGCGTTGCCGACACCAAGGGCGCCGATGGCGCGACTGTGGTTGGCGTGCAGGCCGGCAACACCAATACCGATGTCGACAATGCGGCCACGCTGAACGCGCCGATCCAGGGCAGCTACGGCACGCTGACACTGCTGGCGGACGGCTCCTACAGCTATGTGCGCGCTGCCGGCACGCCCGGCGGCGTCAACGACGTGTTCACCTACACGATCAAGGATGGCGACGGCGACACCTCGCATACCACGCTGACGATTTCGATCGGCAACTCGACGCCTGTGATCACCGACCTGACGCCGGAGGCCACCGGCGGCGACGTCGTCGTCAACGAGGCGGCGTTGAATATCGGCACGCCGGGCGGGCCTGGGTCCGATCCGGCAAGCACGGCCGAGGCCGGCGCCGGCACCTTCACCGTCTCCTCGCCCGACGGCATCCACTCGCTGGCGATCGACGGCAACGCCTTCATCACCGATGGCGTGTTCACGGGCGGCTCGTTCACGACGACGCTCGGCAACACGCTGACGGTGACAGGCTACAATGCCGCCACCGGTGAGGTGAGCTACACCTACACACTGCTCGACAACGAGGGGCATGACCCCATCCAGGGCACCAACAACCTCTTCGAGAACTTCACCGTCACGCTGACCGACCAGGATCTGCAGAGCGCCAACGCCACGCTCTCCGTGAAAATTATCGACGACATTCCGACGGCACATGCCGACACCAACAGCGTTGTCGAGGGCGGCATCGTGAGCGGCAACGTGCTGACGGACGGCACG
>NZ_JAMYLI010000017.1:0-158134 GCF_040317955.1 Mesorhizobium sp. M1342
CGTCGCGTGGCTCCCTGCCCGGTCGGGGGGGGGGGTGGGGTCGCGGCGGGGGGGGGGGGGGGGGGCGCCCCCCTGGCCGAGCGCTGCACCCCCACCCCGTCTCCCTCGCCTTGCTGCGCAAGGCGCGCTCGCCGACCCTCCCCACAAGGGGGAGGGTAAGTCAGCCGGTTCCCTGCTCGTCCACGCCTGGCCGGATCGGGTGGCGAAGGCGCGTGGCGAGCGTGGCCGTTTCGTGCTGGCCAACGGCTCTGGCGCCGTGCTCGACGCCGCCGATCCGCTGGCGGGCGAGCCGTTTTTGGTCGTCGCCGACTTGCAGGGCAAGGCACAGAATGCGCGCATCACGGCGGCGGCGGCGATCGGCGAGGACGATGTCCGCGCTGCGCTGGCGGACAGGATCGAGGTCCGCCGTGAAACGAGCTTCGACCGCGACAAGCGCGCCGTGCGCGTCCGCGAAACAGTGCGCCTTGGCGCCATCACGCTTGCCGAGCGCATGCTGCCGCCGCCAATCGGTGCTGACGCTGATCGCGCCGTCCTCGATGCGGTGCGCCAGCACGGGCTGTCGCTGCTGAATTGGAGCAAGGAGGCGCAAACGCTGCGCCAGCGGCTTGGCTGGCTGCATCGCGGCCTTGGCGCGCCCTGGCCCGACATGGCGGATGCCGCCCTCATCGAGCGCCTCGACGACTGGCTGCTGCCTTACCTCGCCGGCGCGGCATCGTTTGCCGCCATCGATGCGGGCGTTGTCTCGGCCGGACTGACCAGCCTCGTGCCGCATGATCTGCAGCGCAGGATCGATACGCTGGCGCCGACCCATTTCGATGCCCCGTCGGGCAGCCATGTGCCGATCCGCTATGACGGCGAATGGCCGGTGCTGGCGGTTCGCGTGCAGGAGCTGTTCGGCCTCGACCGCCATCCTTCGATCGCCAATGGCGCCGTGCCGCTGACGCTCGAACTCCTGTCGCCGGCGCACCGGCCAATCCAGACGACGCGCGACCTGCCCGGCTTCTGGCGCGGCTCCTGGGCCGATGTGCGCGCCGACATGCGCGGCCGCTATCCCAAGCATGTCTGGCCGGAAAACCCGCTGCTCGCCGCCGCCACCGCCCGCGCCAAACCGCGCGGGACCTAGCGTTCCTGGTCCTACGGCTGTAATTCATGGCCATGATCAACGTTTTGCGTTCGCCCGATTTCCAGCAGAGCCAGAGACTGCGCCTCAACACGCTGATCCGGTTGCGCTGGCTTGCCATTGTCGGGCAGAGCCTGACGGTGCTCGTCGTCGCCTATGGGCTGAAGTTTCCGCTGCCGGTCAGCCTCTGCTTTGCCCTGATCGCCTGTTCGGCCTGGATGAACCTGTTTCTCGCCTTTCGCTTTCCGGCGGCGCACCGGCTCACGCCGCTTGCGGCCTTCGGCATCCTCATCTTCGACAGCCTGCAGCTTGCCGGCCTGCTCTACATGACCGGCGGCCTCACCAATCCGTTCTCGCTGCTGATGACCGTGCCTGTCGTCATTTCGGCGACATCGCTGCCCCTGCGCCTGACCGCCATCCTCGGCGGGCTGGTCATGTCGGCGGCGACCTTTCTGGTCTTTGTCCGTCTGCCGCTGCCCTGGCATGAGGACGCGCCGCTGGCGATGCCTTTTCTCTATGTCGCCGGCATGTGGATGGCGGTGCTGTCCTCGATCGCCTTCACCGCCATATACGCCTTCCGGGTGGCCGCCGAAGCCCGGCTTCTGGCCAATGCGCTCGCCGCAACCGAGCTGGTGCTGCAGCGCGAGCAGCACCTTTCGGCACTCGACGGGCTGGCCGCCGCGGCCGCGCACGAGCTCGGCACGCCGCTCGCCACCATCGCGCTTGTCGCCAAGGAGATGGAAAAGGCGCTCGGCAAGGATCCGAAATACGGGGAAGACGTGACGCTGTTGCGTTCGCAGAGCGAGCGTTGCCGCGAGATTCTCAAGCGGCTGACCAGCCTGTCGTCCGAGGGTGAAGCGCATCTTTCGCGGCTGCCATTGACCTCACTGGTCGAGGAAGTCACCGCCCCGCACCGCGACTTCGGCATCTCGATCAAACTTCGGCCCGGCGAACGCATCGGCCCCGAGCCGGTCGGGCGCCGCAATCCTGGCGTCATCTACGGCCTCGGCAATCTGGTCGAGAACGCCGTCGATTTCGCCCGCAAGAGCGTCACCGTGCGCTGGAGCTGGGACGAGGCCACCGTCACCTTCTCGATCATCGATGACGGGCCCGGCTTTCCGGCCGAGATCATCGACCGCATCGGCGAGCCCTATATGTCGACGCGCCAGGGCAATGAAGCCGGCGGCGGTCTGGGCCTCGGCCTGTTCATCGCCAAGACCCTGCTCGAACGCTCTGGTGCCGTGCTCGATTTCCGCAATTCGAGCGGCCTGGGCGAGGGCGCCATGGTACAGATATCGTGGCCTCGTGGTGTGTTCCTCAATCCGGAAATCACTTCGGCCAGCATGTTCGACACCGCCTGAGAGCCTTGAAGGACCTCTAAAAATTGGACAAGGAGGCTCAGGAACTATATTTGCGTAAAATTAAGGCAGCAGGAATTTTGAGACTATGACAGGCGACGAGAATATTGGCGCAATGGTTGAAGGCGAGGACACCTCGCTGCTTGTCGTCGATGACGACAAGCCGTTCCTCACGCGTCTGGCCCGCGCCATGGAAGCCAGGGGCTTCGTGGTCGAGACGGCCGAGAGCGTCGAGGAGGCGGTTGCCAAAGCGCGCGCCAATCCACCCGCCTACGCCGTGGTCGACATGCGGCTTGGCGACGGCAACGGCCTCGACGTGGTCGCGGCCATCCGCGAAAAGCGCGAGGATTCCCGCACCATCATCCTGACCGGCTACGGCAACATCGCCACCGCGGTGACCGCGGTGAAGCTCGGTGCGGTCGATTATCTCTCCAAGCCCGCCGACGCCGATGATATCTTCGCGGCACTCACCCGCACCGCCGGCGAGCGCGCGGCGCCGCCGGAAAACCCGATGTCAGCCGACCGCGTTCGATGGGAGCATATCCAGCGCGTCTATGAGATGTGCGAGCGCAACGTCTCCGAGACAGCGCGCCGGCTCAACATGCACCGACGCACCTTGCAGCGCATACTGGCCAAGCGGGCGCCGCGTTAAGGCCGCCGTTTGCCATCTTGCGGGATCGAAGCCCGCCAAAACAGACGGCATGACGGAGGCGACATGCAGGACTTGAAGCATCGGCCGGTTTCCGTCTTCCGCGAATTCCTCGATAGTGAAGCGGCTGGCGGCATCATCCTGATGGTGGCGGCGGCACTGGCCCTGATCGTCGCCAATTCGCCGCTCGCCGAAACCTATTTCTCCGCGCTCCACGCCTATCTCGGCCCGCTCAGCGTCTCGCATTGGGTCAATGATGGGCTGATGGCGGTGTTCTTCCTGCTCGTCGGACTGGAGATCAAGCGCGAGATGCTGGACGGCCAGCTCTCCACCTGGCCCCGGCGCGTGCTGCCCGGCATTGCAGCCGCCGGCGGCATGGTGGTTCCCGCACTCGTCTATGTGGCCGTCAACCGCGACAATGCGGCCGCCCTGTCCGGCTGGGCGATCCCGACCGCCACCGACATCGCTTTCGCGCTCGGCGTGCTGTCGCTGCTCGGCAGCCGCGTGCCGGCTTCGCTGAAGGTGTTCCTCACAGCACTGGCGATCATCGACGACCTCGGTGCCGTCATCATCATCGCCATCTTCTACACCAGCGGCCTGTCGCTGGCTTATCTGGGTGCTGCCTTCGCCGTCATTGCCGCGCTTGTCGTGCTCAACCGCATGCGGGTGATGACGCTGGTTCCCTATCTCGTGCTCGGCGTCATCTTGTGGATGCTGGTGCTGAAATCCGGCGTCCATGCCACGCTCGCCGGCGTGGCGCTGGCGCTGACCATCCCGCTTGAGCGCTCCGCCGGCATCGGCCACGATCTCGACCATTCGCCGCTGCACCGGCTCGAGCACGGCCTGCACAAGATTGTGGCCTTCGTCGTCATCCCGATCTTCGGCTTTGCCAATGCCGGCGTTTCGCTGGCCGGCCTCAGCGTCAGTGCGCTGATCGAGCCGTTGACGCTGGGTGTCGCCGCCGGCCTGGTGGTTGGCAAGCTGGTCGGCGTGTTCGGCTCCTCGGCACTTGCGATCCGGCTCGGTCTTGCCGACCTGCCCGCCAATGCCGGCTGGACGCACATGATCGGCATATCGCTGCTGTGCGGCATCGGCTTCACCATGAGCCTGTTCATCGGCCTGCTCGCCTTCGCCGGCGACGTGGCGCTGCAGGACGCGGTCAAGGTCGGCATCCTCGCCGGCTCCTTCATCGCCGCCATTCTGGGTGCTGCCGTGCTGCTCATGGCGCCCGCCAAGGGTGGCGTGGAGGACGATGAAGAGCAGAGCCGGTCATAGACTGAAGGACGGGCCGTTACTCGCTCTCACCCTCCAGCGCCGGCACCGACACGCCGGCAAGCTCTGCCGCCAGCAGCCGCGAAGCGCCGGCCCGCGCGACCCGCAGCATCAGCGCCTTGCGCGTTGCCGCTGCCATGCGGTGCTCGGGCGCATCGCGCAGGATCTCGGCGCCATAGCCGTCGGAAAGGATGAAGCCGCATTCCTGCGGAAAGATTTCCGAGGGCACGCCGGGATGGGTGGCGAAGAAGAAGCGGTCGGAATGCAGCCGGTAGTCGGGCCATTTGCGGTCGACCCTGAAATCCTCGATCGAGGATTTAATCTCGATGATCCAGATATCGCCCTGCCGGGTCAGCGCGACGAGGTCGGCGCGGCGGCCCGTGGCCAGCGACAGTTCGGGCAACACATGTGCGCCCATATCCATGAGCAGCCGCTGTACGCCGCGCCGCACCAGCATGGCGCGTTCGGACTGGCGGCCGTCGATGAGAGGATTGATGGGGATGGGGGAGATGATCGGCATGCCAGGCACCATGCCAGATTCTGTTCACGGTTTGAACCTGTTTTATGTGGGCGCTTTCAGGTAATCGTCGGGCTTCCACTCTTTCATCGCGGGCTACTTCCGCGCGATCCATTCCGCTAAACCGGGCTCAATGTCGTCGCTATCCGTATACTCCCGGATCAAAAGCTCGGCCTCGGCCCGCCATTTGTCCTCTGGAATGTTCTTCTGGATGACGATTTTTATGAACGCGCTGCGCAAAATATCGCAGTCAAAAGCCGATACCGAGCTATCGAACTGAGACATGGCCAACCTCCCATCCATAAGGGCGGGAGCTTAGCGTTACTCTCAACCACCGGTGCGCCGTTAACCCGTAGCCGGTGACCTTGGGATTTTAATACGCTGTGAGGTGGCTTCAATAAGGATTTACTGTACGTTTTTAACCAAGCGGCTGGGCCTCAATTGCCGGCCAATTCGCGCGCTCTAGCTCCCGGCAGGCGGCAACCCCTCAAAGAAGCCGCAGTGGCCGGCGCGGATCATCATTCATCCGGCAACCTGCGCCGGCCATTTTGGCGTTAGGCCTGTCAAATATATAACCGCCTTTATGTAGGCGATCGTGTAGTTGTCGGACCTCAATGAACGCCCGTTTTGGACAGCAGGTTTAAAACCAGCACTCCAGCCAAGATCAGGCCCATGCCGACAAAACCTGCCACGTCGGGCCGTTGCCCGTAGACAATCCAAGCGACCAGCGCGACCAGAACAATGCCGCCGCCCGCCCATACTGCATAGGCAACGCCGACCGGTATGCGGTCCAGCACCTGGGACAGAAAGAAAAACGCCGTGGCGTAACCGAGCAGCACCAACATCGACGGGCCAAGCCTGGTGAAGCCTTCCGAGGCCTTCATCGCGCTGGTCGCGATGACCTCACCGACAATAGCCAGGGCAAGAATGGCATAAGCAGGCATTTGATGAACCTCCAGTGGCGGGAGGCATCTAATGATCAGAACGCTACGATGGCGTCACGTTCACTTTCCCGTGATCGTGCCTCGCCGCGAGCGGCGCAGGGTCTCGTCGATTGCAAGGGCGCGCGCCTGTCCGATGAGGCCCACCCAGCTACACTCCGGGCTGCGTCGCTCCTGTTAATTAGCTAGAGATAATATAAGTGAAAGGTGATATTTTGGAAGCAGCCGGGGCTCCCCCAATACACCCCGCTCCGGCCAGGCCCGGTGGCGGTCCACCCAAAGGAAGGCTACCGGGCCGATCCCTGCAACCAACCGGTGACCCGCTCGTTGATCCCATGCCGGGTTGATCCCCCGGCACTCCAGGACCTGCCCGCTGCCGAGGGGCGGCGGGCTTTTTTTGCCGATTGGGTTCAAGCCTGCAGCGATAGCGAAGGCGCCGGCGGACTCCGGGACCTTCGCGTTGCAGGTCTCGTCAGAAGTGGATCCAGAAGGATCTGCGGAAACACCTGCGGCGCCAGGAACCGTGGCGCCAATAGCGACGGCAAACCCGCCTCCACCCGCGTCGACGACGGCGGCGGTGCCACCTGCGGTGCCGCACGAACTCGACGCCGTCCTGAACATCGGGACCATCCGGGTCGAGAATGTCGTCGGACGGTTTGTCGAGCTCATCGAGAATGCCGGGCCCCGTATTCGGGATGCCGGCCAAGGCGGTGGCAGGACGCGCGATTGCGACGACGGTCGCGGCCCCTGCCAGCCCAAGCATTCCAGTCAGAAACAATCGCCGATCCATGCCAACCTCCATCGTTGATCATTGCAACAAGGGAAGACATAGCGCGTCAGATTGACGCGCCCAGATGCCGAAGAAAATTGGATCAATCGCTCTGCCGTGCCGGCGGTGGGCCTATTTAGCGATCTCTGACAATCCACGCGGCCAAATGCGCCTGTTCCCGGGGATCATTCCTCCGACAAGCCGGTCGCCGTTGCGTCCGTTTCGATGCTCACCGGCACGCCCTGGCGCAGGGAGTTGCTGACCGTGGAAATCGCCGCGGCCCTTGTGATGATCTCCGCCGGGTCGGAGCCGTCCAGCGTCGTGCAGGAAACCGTCATGGTTGACGAAGTCGCGAGCAAAGGCTTGCCTTCGAGGTTCAGCGTCACGGTCACGGCGATCTTGTTGAGCGTTATGCCCATTTCCTCGGCAACGTAGCGAAGGTCGTTGCAGAAGCAGCCGCCGATCGCCAGGGCGAGCAGCTGGCCGCCATTGAAGCCCAGGCCCATGCCGCCGGCCTTGCCTTCGGGCCGGTCGACGATGATCGTGTGGCCGCCTGCCCAGCCCATGGCCGCCTGCGTGTCCCCAACATTGCGCAGTTCGACGGTCATCGAAACCATTGTGGACGTCCTCCCGGCAGGAGTCGACCGGGCGCGGGCCTCGTCGACGTAGGGTCATTATGCAGGCGCAGAGGTGCCCCTGTCGCTGAGCAACGCCGCTCCCGCCATGTCATCAAGGATCGGACAATCCGGCCTTTCGTCGCCGTGGCAGGCATGGATCAGTTTCTGCAGCGTTGAGCGCATCGACTGCAACTCGCGCACTTTCTCCTCGATCGCCGTGACATGGGCGGCGGCGATTTCGCGCACGTTGTGGCTGGCGCGGCTGCGATCCTGGTAAAGCGCCATCAACTGGCGGCAATCGTCGATGGAAAAGCCGAGATTGCGCGCGCGGCGCAGGAAGGCCAGCCGATGGATGTCGTCTCCGGAATAATCGCGGTAGCCGTTGGCGGCGCGCGCCGGGGCGATCAGGCCGATCTCTTCATAGTAGCGGATAGTCTTGGCCGGCAGGCCGGAGCGGTGGGCGGCGTCACCGACATTCATGACGGTTCTCCTCGATTTCCAAGAGCCCATGGAGCAGGCCCCTTGAATTTGCTTCACAATCCTGTGAGTCCTGTTGCCAAAATGCCATAGTGATACGCTTACCGGTACTTCAAGGCAGGCATATAGGCATCGCGCGCTTGGCAAGCAAAGCAAATGCCAGCATGAATGATGATGAGAGAGCGGCCGACTCGTGCCGCCGAAGTTGGGCGGGGCACCGGATCACCTGATGCGCATGAAGTCATTTGCAATCATCGCCGCACTGGCGCTCTCCACTGCTATCGCCGGTTGCAGCACCATCGGCTCGCAGATCTTCTCCAACGACTACGGCGCGGTCACCGACGCCGGTTATCAGCTGCCGCGCATCCCGATCGAGAAAGTGCCGATGAAGTACCATCGGCAGGAAGTGAACTACGACAGCCCGGAAAAGCCGGGCACGATCATCGTCGATACGCAGAACAAGTTCCTCTACTTCATCGAGGGCGACGGCAGGGCCATTCGCTACGGCATCGGCGTCGGCCGCGAGGGCTTCGAGTGGCATGGCACCGCCCACATTGCGCTCAAGCGCGAATGGCCGACCTGGACGCCGCCGAGGCAGATGATCCAGCGCCAGCCGGAATTGGAAAAGTTTGCCGGCGGCATGGAGCCGGGCCTGAAGAACCCGCTCGGCGCGCGCGCCATGTACCTGTTCAACAAGGGCGGTGATTCAGGCTATCGCCTGCATGGCAGCCCGGAGTGGAATTCGATCGGCAAGGCTATGTCGTCTGGCTGCATCCGCCTGATGAATCAGGACATTATCGACCTCTATGACCGCGCCTCGGTCGGCGCCAAGGTCATCGTTCTCTAGATTTCGTACGCGGACCGTCTAGGCAACAACGGACGTCCCAAGCAGAAAACCGGGCAATTCGGCCCGGTTTTTTGTTGTTTGCCTCTAATGCCTCGAGAAGGAGGTTTCTACGAGACCTGCTCGACCTGCTGCACTTCCGGCACGAAATGGCGCAGAAGGTTCTGGATGCCGTGCTTCAGCGTCGCCGTCGAGGACGGGCAGCCGGCGCAGGCGCCCTTCATGTGCAGGAACACCGTGCCGTTCTCGAAGCCGCGGAAGGTGATGTCGCCGCCATCCTGGGCGACCGCGGGGCGCACCCGTGTATCGAGCAGTTCCTTGATGGTGATGACCAGATCCTCGTCGGCCTTGTCGTAGAACTCACCGGTCTGGCTGGTCTCGGCGGCCGGGCCGGCCTTGGCCATGACGGGCGCGCCGGACATGAAATGCTCCATGATGGCGCCGAGGATCGCCGGCTTCAAATGCTGCCAGTCGGGGCCATCCTTGGTCACGGTGATGAAGTCATAGCCGAAGAAAACGCCGGTGACGCCAGGAATTTCGAACAGCCGGCCGGCCAGCGGCGAGGCGACGGCGGCGCTGTCGGCATCGCGGAAATCGGCGGTGCCTTCCAGAAGCACTTCCTTGCCGGGCAGGAATTTCAGCGTCGCCGGGTTTGGCGTCGATTCGGTCTGGATGAACATGGCCGTCTCCGTGCCCGTTTGGGCATCTAGTTTGGAACAATTCTAAATAGGCTCAATTGGATGGACATTCAAGCGAAACGCATCGCCGGAACGGCTGGCTGGCGGAATGTTTTTTCGCGCCC
This sequence comes from Mesorhizobium sp. M1342, assembly GCF_040317955.1. Lineage (NCBI taxonomy): Bacteria > Pseudomonadati > Pseudomonadota > Alphaproteobacteria > Hyphomicrobiales > Phyllobacteriaceae > Mesorhizobium > Mesorhizobium sp. M1342. Next base: position 9,367 of record NZ_JAMYLI010000017.1, read on the forward strand.
AAAATCGGAGCGGCATCACCTGAAGAGCAAAATCTCAGGCCAGGCTGTCTATTTCCTCGTCCGACAGGTTCTGCGGCACGACAGTCACCGGGATCGGGAAGGCGGCACCCTTGCCGGCCACGGCGCCGACCAGCGGCCCCGGGCCTTCCTTGCCCGCACCGGCGGCCAGCACCAGGATGGCGATGTCCTGGTCTTCCTCGATCAATTTGTGGATCTCTTCCGTCGGCTTGCCTTCGCGCACCACCATCTCGGGCTCGATGCCGAGCTTCTGGCGCACCTTGTTGGCATAGCTGTCGAGTGCGGCGCGCGCCGTGGCGTTGGCTTCCTCGCGCATGATCTTCTCGACACCCAGCCAATGCTGGAAATCGTCCGGCACGATGACATAGAGCAGCACCAGCGTGCCGCTGGTGCTCTGCGCCCGTTTCGAGGCATAGGCGACGGCGCGCTCGCATTCCGGCGTGTCGTCGATGATCGTCAGGAATTTCCTGCGATGGCCGGCTTCGCGGCTGAGGCGTTTGGAGACCATGTCTATCTACTCGGTGTCGTGCGGCCGCAATCTGCCACTGCGGGGGACCGGCGGCAAGCCGCCGGCCTTGTGCCAGTGCACCCGATGTCGCGATCAGCCCTGCAGCAGGCCGATAATGTCGCGCACCGTCTTCATCGTCGCTTCGGCCAGCACGCCGGCGCGCTCGCCGCCATCCTTGAGCACCGCGTCGACATAGGCGCGGTCATCCGAAATGCGGCGCATCTCGCTGGCGATCGGCGCCAGTTTTTCCACTGCAAGATCGGCCAAGGCCGGCTTGAACACGGAAAACTGCTGGCCGGCGAATTCCTTGAGTACATCCGCCTTCGACATCTCGGCGAGACCCGCATAGATGCCGACCAGGTTCTCCGCCTCGGGCCGGCCGGCCAGGCCGTCCAGCTCGCTCGGCAACGCTTCCGGGTCGGTTTTGGCCTTGCGAATCTTCTTCGAGATGTCATCGGCATCGTCGGTCAGGTTGATGCGCGACAAATCCGACGGGTCCGATTTGGACATTTTCTTGGAGCCGTCGCGCAGCGACATGATGCGCGCCGCCGGCCCGCCGATGACCGGTTCGGTCAGCGGGAAATAGCCGTTCACGGTCTCTTGGCCGACCTGCATCTCGACGCCGACACCAAGGGCCGCGATGCGGTCGGAGAAGTCGTTGTTGAATTTCTGCGCGATGTCGCGTGTGAGTTCCAGATGCTGCTTTTGGTCCTCGCCCACCGGCACGTGGGTGGCACGGTAGAGCAGGATGTCGGCAGCCATCAGCGAAGGATAGGCTAGCAGGCCGAGCGACGCGTTCTCGCGGTCCTTACCGGCCTTGTCCTTGAACTGCGTCATACGGTTCATCCAGCCGATGCGCGCCACGCAATTGAAGATCCAGGCAAGCTCGGCGTGCTGCATGACCCGCGACTGATTGAAGACGATGTGCTTCTTCGGGTCGATGCCCGAGGCCAGGAACGCAGCGGTGATCGACCGCGTCTGGTCGGCTAGGTCTTCATAAACGAGTTGGGCTGTCAGCGAATGCAGGTCGACGACGCAATAGATGCAATCGGAGGTGTCCTGCAGGGCGACGAATTTCTTGATGGCGCCGAGATAGTTGCCGAGGTGCAGATTGCCGGTCGGCTGGACACCGGAAAAGACGAGTGGCTTGAAGGCGGTCATGATTGTCCTCATGGCTTGTGGAGGGCCGTATAAGCGTGATTCCGAAAAGTTGCAGACTTTTCGGAGCCAATCACGCGGCTGGAAACCGCGCGCGGCGAAAGTCTTGCGACGGCGCGCTTATGGACGAGAGCGGTGAGAGGATCAAGAGGCCATTGGGCCTTGGAGCAGACTATAAGGAACAGGGACAAGAAACCGGGAGTGTCTCGGTTTGAAATTTGAAATATGCGAAAGCACCTATATGCTTCGCGGAAAGCAGGGGCCGGAGACTTGGCGCGAGTTTGGAAGATTGTACGCCACGGGGCGCCCGATCAATGGGAGGATTCCATCCCAGAGAAGTCGCTGGCCGAAGGGCAATTAGTCGTGCTTCTATCGCGGCTAGCCGCGAGCCATCTGCCACCCGTCGCCACGACCCCATTGCCACGAAACGCTCCGCGGTTCACTACGTCGCTCACTGTCAAAAACGACCGCTTTGGCAACAAGCACTTCATCATGTACGCGAGCGGCAGCCGGGTGCATTACATAGCGACCTTGGAGGAGACGCCTTGAATGCCCAGCGGATCTGAAGGTCAGAAGCGCCCCGCCGGCGTGGTCGGTATGCAAGAGGCACTGCAGCGCAGGCGCAGCCGCGAGACGCCGCTGGAGACCGCGGCACGGCTTCGGGCCGAACTCGGAATTGAACTGAGGGGGCGGGCGCGCAACACCTTGCCACCCTCCGTCTACGACGAATTGTCTGGAGAAGACTAATGTTTGTCGAAGCAGCCGCTATCGTCGCAATGAGGGGTGGGACATTGCAATAAATTCCGGCTCACGGATCTGGAGACTGTTCCCTAGTCGGCGGCGATCCTTTCCGTCCGACATTGCGCCGGATCATCCCGAAATCGGCGCCGCCGGTGGCAAACGCGGTGATGAAATAAAGCAGCGCCCCACCGGCAACCAGCGACAGCAGCGTCGCCGCCTTGACCACCAGCGGCGAGCCCGGCCCAAGCCTGATGGCGAACCAGTGTTCGGCAAAATAGAGCGCAGCGCCCATCACCACGGCGGACAGCACCAGACGTGGAATGCGCTTCATCAGCGGTACGTCGCGGCCCCAATGGCCGCGCCGGATCAAGACGCCGAGCAGCATCACCGCGTTGACCCAGCCGGCGACGGCCGAGGCCACCGCAATGCCGGGCGCCCCCATCCGTGGAAACAGCGTCAGCGCCGTGGTGACGTTCACCGCCACCGAGATGGCGGCAAAGATCATCGGCGTGCGCGTATCCTCACGGGCGAAATAGCCTGGGGTGAACGCCTTGATCAGCACGAAGGCCGGCAGGCCGAGGCCGAAGATGGCCAGGATCGCCGCCACCGTCGGCGTCGATCCGTTGGCGGCGAACGCGCCGCGCTCATAGACCAGCCGCACGATCGGTTCCGACATCACCCAGAGTGCCGCGGCTGCCGGCAAGGTCAGGAACAGCGTGAACTCGACCGAGCGGTTCTGCAGATTGGCCGCCTCGATCAGATTGCCCGACTTCAGCGCCCGCGACAGTTCGGGCAACAGCACGATCGCCACCGCAACGCCGACCACGCCGAGCGGCAACTGGTAGATGCGGTCGGCGTAGGCGAGCGAGGACACCGCGCTGTTCTGCGCCGAGGCGATCGCCGTACCGATCAGTTGGTTGATCTGGGTGATGCCGCCGGTGATGGCCGCCGGCAGCGCCAGGATCAGCAGCCGCTTGACCGCGGGCGTCATTTTGGGACGGCGAAAGCCGATCGAGATGCCGGCATGGCGCACCGCCACCCAGACGATCGCCAACTGCACCAGTCCGGCGGCAAGCACGCCCCAGGACAGCCCGTAGCCGACTGTCAGGGCATCCGAGCCCTTGTACCAGGCATAGGCGAGCACGCCGATCAGGATGATGTTGAGGAACACCGGTGCCACCGCGGCGGCGAAATAGCGGCGCAGCGAATTCAGCATGCCCGCCATCATCGCGCCCAGCGACATGCAGATCAGATAGGGAAACATGATCGTCGCCAGCGTCACCGTGGTGTCGAACTTCCCCGGCGTGCCGGCAAAACCCGGCGCCACCAGATAGCGGACGATCAGCGGCATCGACAGTTCCATGATGATCGTCAGCGCCAGCAGCGCCGTGAACAGCACGCCGAACACTTCCTCGGAAAAGCGCTTGGCGCCTTCGGTACCGTGGGTCTCGATCTCCTTGGCGAACAGCGGCACGAAGGCGGCGTTGAAGGCCCCCTCGGCAAACAGCCGGCGAAAGGTGTTGGGAAACTGGAAAGCGGCGTTGAAGGCATCGGCAACCGGTCCGGTACCGAGTGCAGCAGCCATCAGCATCTCGCGGCCGAAACCGAGCGCGCGGCTCATCAGCGTGCCGGAAGCGACCGTTGCGAATTTCTTGACGAGGCTCATGCTTTTGGGAACTGCCTGCGCAATTGGGACAAAGTGATGGTCGTTGTCACTCGGCCGCCGCCCTGGGCTTGCCGCCGCGTTCGGGCACGATGCCTTCGAGCGTTGCCATCAGCCGATTGCGGATGGTGGCGATGCGGGCCGGGCTATCTATCTTCTGGCCAGTGAGATCGGTGACATAGAAAGTGTCGATGACCTTTTCGCCGAAGGTGGTGATGTGGGCCGATGCGATGTCGAGCGACAGGTCGGAAAGCGTTCCGGTGATCTCTGACAGCAGTCCCGGCCGGTCGAGGCCCTCGACCTCGATGACCGAAAAACGGTTCGACAGCGTGTTGCGGATTTCGGCACGCGGTGGGATCTTGAACACCTTGGAGCCGCGCCGCGGCTTGGTGCGCTTCTCGATCATTTCCGGCAGCCAGCTCTTGCCCGACAGCACGTCCTCGATCAGCCGGCCGACACGTTCGGCGCGCCGGCGCTCGTCCTCGTCGCGATCGAATTCTCTGCTGATCAGGATCGTGTCGAGCGCGCGGCCATCCGACGTCGTGAAGATCTGCGCGTCGACAATGTTGCCGCCGGCTCCGGCGCAAGCCCCGGCGATGACAGAGAGCAGGCGGGGGTGGTCCTGCGCCAGCACGGTGATTTCGGTCACCGCCTCGAACTGGTGGGTCTTGACCATGGTGGCAAGCTTGTTGCCTGACACGTCCGCTTCGCGGATGAACTCGGCATGGCGCAACTGGTCTGCGAGATCGACGGTCAAAAGGTAATTCTCGTAGTGTTGGCCGACATAGCGCTTGCGGGCCTTGTCCGGCCAGTCGGCAAGCGCCTCGGCCAGGCGCTCGCGCGCCGCCGCCGTGCGCTGCGCGCGCGACACTTCCGAAAACCCGCCGGTCAGCAGCAATTCGGTCTCGTAGTAGAGCGTGCGCAGCAGCTGGCCCTTCCAGCCGTTCCAGACACCGGGTCCGACGCCCCTGATGTCGCAGACGGTGAGGATCAAAAGCAGCTTCAGCCGCTCGACCGACTGCACGATCGCGGCAAAATCCTCGATGGTCTTGCGGTCGTTGAGGTCGCGGGTCTGCGCCGTCATCGACATCACGAGGTGGTTCTCGACCAGCCAGGCCACGGTTTCGGTATCGGCAGGCGACAGCCCCATATGCGGGCAGATCCGACGGGCGATCCTGGCCCCCGCCTCGGAATGGTCCTCCGGCCTGCCCTTGGCGATGTCGTGCAGCAGTACGGCGACATAGAGCGCTTCGCGGCTCTTCTTCAGGCTCGGCATCAGCGTGTGCGAGAGGGGGTGGACCTTTTCGCCGTCGCCGCGCTCGATCTCGGCCAGCACGCCGATGCAGCGGATCAGATGCTCGTCCACCGTGTAGTGGTGGTACATCGAGAACTGCATCATGGCGACGATCTTGCCGAAATCCGGGATCAGCTTGCCGAGCAGTCCGGCTTCGTTCATGCGACGCAGATTGAGTTCGGCATTGCGATCCGAGGTCAATATGTCGAGGAACAGCCGGTTGGCCTCCTCGTCGCGCCGCAGCGACTTGTTGACCAGGCCGAGCGAACGGGTCAGCAGCTTGAGCGCGTCAGGGTGGAATTCCAGACCGTGCTTGTCGGCGAACCAGAACAGCCTGAGCAGATTGACCGGATCGCGCTCGAACACCTGGTCGTCGGCGATGTTGATGCGGTGGTTGTCGACAATGAAATCGGAGGTGCCGGCCAGCTTGCGTTTGCGCCTGGAGAAAGTCAGGAAGATGCGGTTGAAGCCAGGAACGTGCTTGGCCTGCTCCTCCTCGAGCGCCGCGCAGAAGATGCGGGTCAGGTCGCCGACGTCCTTGGCAACGAGGAAGTAGTGCTTCATGAAGCGCTCGACCGCCGACAGGCCGGGGTGTGTGGTGTAGCCGAGCCGTTCGGCGATCTCGCGCTGGATGTCGAAATGCAACCGCTCTTCGGCCTTGCCGGTGAGGAAATGCATGTGGCAGCGTACCGCCCACAGGAAATCCTCCGCCTTCTGGAACTCGCGGTATTCGCCCTCGGTGAAGACGCCCTTGTCGACCAGTTCCTCGCCGGTACGCACCCGATAGAAATATTTGCCGATCCAGAACAGCGTCTGCAGGTCGCGCAGGCCGCCCTTGCCGTCCTTGACGTTGGGCTCGACCAGATAGCGGCTTTCGCCGGCCTTGGCATGGCGGTCATCGCGTTCGGCAAGCTTGGCCTGGACATATTCGGGGCCGGTCGTGCGCACCACCTCATGATCGAACCGCAGCATCAGTTCATCATAGAGCTTTTCCTCGCCCCACAGGAAACGTGCTTCGAGGATCGAGGTGCGAATGGTGACATCGGTGCGCGACAGGCGCAGGCATTCGTCGATGTTACGGGTGGCGTGGCCGACCTTCAGCCCCAGGTCCCACAGCATGTAGAGCATGTATTCGACTGTCTGTTCGCCCCACGGCGTCTGCTTGTAGGGCAGCAGGAACAGAAGGTCGATGTCGGATCCGGGCGCCAGCGTTCCACGGCCGTAGCCGCCGACAGCGACGACGGCCATGCGCTCCGCCGAGGACGGGTTCTTGACCCGGTAGACATGGGTGACGGCGAAATCGTAAAGCGCCCGGATGATCTCGTCCATGAGATGCGACAGCCGCGCCGCGCAGGCGCTGCCGCCGCCATCGTCCATCAGCATTCGTTCGGCAATGGCGCGCCCTTCCGCCAGTCGTCCCTTGAGCAGTTGGAGCACGCCATTGCGCGCGGCCTGCCCTGAGCCATCATCCGCCGTGGCCGCGGTCAGCGCGGTCATCTCGCGGCGCAAGGCTTCGCCGTCGATCAATTCGTCGAGCTTCAGGGAGATTCTTGCCATATATCCAGTCGGCCTTGCCGTTCGGCGGCGTCTATAGCGCGTTTTCGTGGCGCTGGGTATGGGGCGTTGAAAGCCGGTTCAAGACCCGGTTGAGCTTTGGCTCGGATAAGTAAATGGAATAACCATTCTCCGCTTCAGTCGACAGAAATCGACAATGCGCTTGCCTATCCGCCGAGCCTCGGCTTTGACCTTCGCTATGGCTGTCTTTCTGCGTTTCCCGGTCCCGGCGGCGCACTGGATATCCCGCTTTTCCCTGAGCAGGCTTGGCAATTGGAGCGCCCTGTCGCCAAGGAACTGATCTTGCGCGCAGAGCGCAGGAACAAGCTGATAGATTGTCTCGCCTCGCAAAACCGAAAACTCGGGGTTGAAGACAAGGTCGTCGACAGCGATGCCGATCTCCTCGGTGGCCTTGATCAGGTCGAGCGCGGTTTGCCTGGAGATGATGTAGCCGGCGGTTCCTATATGTCCAGCGTCGAGTTTGGATGTGGAAAAGCCGTGACCGATGTCAATGCGCTTGCGTCGGATCACGGTCTTGCAAAAATAGCTTTCGAGCTTGACGACTTCGGCATCGGCTGGAATCCAGTTGCTGTCGCGAAGCAATGCGCCGGCTTTCGCGGCAAAGACGATGTCGTCCTCGAAGATTGCCCCGTAGCGAGCGTCGCCTTGCGCTATGGCGGCCCAGCAGGCCCGGTGACTGAGCAGGCAGGCGATCTCGCCGTCAGTCAATGGCAGCCTGTTCCGATATCCGACATTTTGCGGCAGCTGGTCCAGGTCCGGCCGATCCCGTGCGTCGATGGCCTGAACGCGTTCGAACGGGACGCCGATGCGGGCAAACTCCGCCGTCACACGGGCAAGGCGATCGGGAGACCGATCGAGATTGATGACCAGACGCTTCATTGCCAAAGAAAATCTCACCCCCGGGACGCTCGCTCTCTAGCAGGCGTGGTGTTGCCGCGTGAGACTTTTTCTGGGGGAGGATGGACGCGCCGTGGACCGGAGAAGAAAAGTCGAAACAGCCCTTGACCTTCCAGTTACTGGAAGCCCTATCTCCACGTCACACGCCGATAAATCAAGGCATTTTCGAATGACGCATTCCGATCACGATCATCACGCGCATAGTAGCTGCTGCTCGACAAAAGGCGCCGTGCCCACCACGAAGAGCGTCGTCCGCGATCCGGTCTGCGGCATGACTGTCGATCCGGTCGCCGGCAAGCCGACGACCGAGCATGATGGCCATCCCTATCATTTCTGCAGCCAGGGCTGCCGCACGAAATTCGTCGCCGAGCCGGAAAAATTCCTGACGGCCACCGATCCGGTCTGCGGTATGAGCGTCGATCGCGCGACAGCCAGGCACTTTGCCCGCCACGAAGGCCAGGGCTTTTACTTCTGCTCGGCCGCCTGCCAGGCGAAATTCGAGGCGGAGCCGCAAAAATATCTCGGCGACAGGCCGGCACCGCAGCCGATGCCCAAAGGCACGCAATACACCTGCCCGATGCATCCCGAAATCATCCGCGACAAGCCAGGATCCTGCCCGATCTGTGGCATGGCGCTGGAGCCGATGGGCGTGCCGACGGGCGATGAAGGGCCAAATCCCGAGCTGGTCGATTTCACCAGGCGGTTTTGGGTGAGCGCTGTCCTTTCGGTCCCCCTTCTGATCATCGCAATGGCGCCCATGATCGGCTTGATGTTTGAAGGCCTGGTCGAGGACCGGACAAAGGTCTGGATCGAACTGGTCCTGGCAAGTCCGGTGGTGCTTTGGGCCGCCTTTCCCTTCTTCCACCGCGGCTGGGACTCGCTGGTCAACCGCAGCCCCAACATGTGGACGCTGATCTCGCTCGGCGTTGGCGCTGCCTATCTCTACAGCGTCGTCGCCACGCTGTTTCCGGACATTTTCCCGCATCAGTTCCGCGGCCATGGCGGTGCGGTGCCCGTCTATTTCGAGGCTGCCGCCGTCATCGTTGCGCTGGTCTTCCTTGGTCAGGTGCTGGAGCTGCGCGCCCGTGAAAAGACCGGTTCGGCGATCCGCGCCTTGCTCGATCTGGCGCCGAAGACCGCGCGGCTGATTGCCGCCGATGGTTCCGAAAACGACGTGCCCCTCGACGCCGTCAAGGCCGGCGATCGCCTGCGCATACGCCCCGGTGACGCCGTGCCGGTCGATGGCACGGTGCTGGAAGGGCGGTCCTCGATCGACGAATCGATGATCACGGGCGAGCCGTTGCCGGTCGAGAAGGTCGAGGGCGATGCGCTGACCGGCGGCACGCTCAACAAGAATGGTGCGCTGATCATGCGCGCTGAGAAGGTTGGCGCCGAGACGACGCTGGCGCGCATCGTCGAGCTCGTCGCCAAGGCGCAGCGCTCGCGCGCCCCGATTCAAGGGTTGGCCGATCGCGTTTCTTTCTACTTTGTCCCGGCCGTCGTCCTTGTCGCGATTGTCGCTTTCACCGCCTGGGCCGTGTTTGGACCCGAGCCCAGCCTGATCTTTGCCATCGTCTCGGCGGTGTCGGTGCTGATTATCGCTTGCCCCTGTGCGCTCGGCCTTGCCACGCCGATGTCGATCATGACCGCCACCGGGCGCGGAGCGCATGCCGGTGTGCTGATCAAGGAGGCCGCAGCACTCGAACGCTTCGCTTCCGTCGACACGCTGATCGTCGACAAGACGGGGACGCTGACCGAAGGCCGGCCGAAGCTGACCGATGTCGTTGCGGCAAACGGTTTTTCCGAGGAGGAATTGCTGGCGCTTGCCGCCGGTCTGGAGAAGGGGTCGGAGCATCCGCTGGCTGAAGCCATCGTCGACGGCGCCGCTACGCGCGGCGTGACAGTTGCCGAGGCCAGCGCCTTCGAGGCGGTCACCGGCAAGGGCGTGTCCGGTTCGGTCTCGGGAAAGACGGTCGCGCTCGGCAATGCCGCGATGATGGCCGACCTTGGCGTCGACATCGCATCCATCTCGGCCAAGGCCGAGGCGTTGCAACTCGAAGGCAAGACGGCGATGTTCGTCGCTGTCGACAAAAAACTGGCCGGCATCGTCGCCGTCGCCGACCCTATCAAGGCAACGACGGCCGAGGCGATCAAGGCGCTGCATGAAAGCGGCTTGCGGATCATCATGGCAACCGGCGACAATGAACGCACGGCCAACGCGATCGCCAGAAGCCTCGGCATCGACGAGGTCCGCGCCGGCCTGCTGCCGGAACAGAAGGCAGCCCTTGTCGAGGAACTGCGCGCAAAAGGCGCCGGCGTTGCCATGGCCGGGGACGGCGTCAACGACGCACCGGCCCTTGCCGCCGCCGATGTCGGCATCGCCATGGGCACCGGCGCCGATGTCGCCGTCGAAAGCGCCGGTATCACTCTGGTCAAGGGCGACCTCAACGGTATCGTGCGCGCCCGCACGCTGGCGCAGGCGACGATCCGCAACATCCGTCAGAATCTGTTCTTCGCCTTCCTCTACAATGTGCTGGGCGTGCCGGTCGCCGCCGGCGTGCTCTATCCGCTCACCGGCACGCTTCTGTCGCCGATGCTGGCGGCCGCGGCGATGAGTCTGTCTTCGGTGTCGGTGATCGCAAACGCATTGCGGCTGAGAACATTGAAACTCTGATCCAAGCCCCCAAATACGAAACCACTCAACAGGAGACCATGAATGACCTTGGCCAAAAAACTCGTGCTGCTGCTGATGGCGGCCGGAATGCTGGTTGCCGTCTTCCTCGAAAGCGTTCCGGCGCAGAGTGAGGAAATGAAACACGACATGGGCGCTATGGCGGCGGATGCGACCAGCCCTTCGACCGAAGGCTACAAGGCGGCGATGGACAAGATGCATGCCGACATGATGGCGTCCGACTATACCGGCAATGCCGACGTCGATTTCGTCAGAGGCATGATCCCGCACCATCAGGGTGCGATCGACATGGCCAAGGTCGAACTTGCCAATGGCAAGGACCCGGAAATCCGCAAGCTCGCCGAAGGCGTCATCGCCGCGCAGGAAGCCGAGATCAAGCAGATGCAGGCCTGGCTCGCCGCCCATCCGGTGAAGTAAGTCTTCAGCCATCGCCAGCGCGGCGAGAACGCCTCTGGATTTCTCGTCCAGCCTATGATGCGATCCAGCCCCAACTGGAGCCCGCCATGCCATCGACCATCAGAACCACCAAACTGCCCTCTGGCGAAGCAGTTCAGGTGCTTGGCCAGGGCACATGGAAGATGGGCGAGAATAACAATCGCCGCACCTCTGAGGTCAACGCCCTCAAGCTCGGCCTCGACCTCGGCATCACACTGATCGACACCGCCGAAATGTATGCCAGCGGCGGCGCCGAGGAGGTGGTGGCCGAAGCCATTGCCGGGCGCCGCGACGAGACCTTCCTGGTTTCGAAAGTTCTGCCATCAAATGCTTCGCGCGCGGGCGTGCAGCGCGCCTGCGAAAACAGCCTGAAACGCCTGCGCACCGACCGCATCGATCTCTATCTGCTGCATTGGCCCGGCAGCGTGCCATTGACGGAAACCGTCGCGGCCTTCGAGGCCCTGAAAAAGGCCGGCAAGATCCGCCACTGGGGCGTCAGCAATTTCGACACCGACGAGATGGAAGAGCTGACCTCCTTGCCCGATGGCGGCAGTGTCCAGGCCAACCAGGTGCTCTACAATCTGGTCCGGCGTGGCCTCGAATTCGACCTGGCGCGTTGGAGCCGGCAGCGCAACATTCCCTTGATGGCCTATTCGCCGGTCGAGCAGGGCGCGCTGGCGCGCAATGCCAGGCTCGACGCCGTCGCCGCCCGCCACAACGCCACGGCCGCCCAGATCGCCTTGGCCTGGGTGATGCATCAGGCCGGCGTCATCGCCATTCCGAAGGCCAGCAGCCAGGAGCACGTCCGCCAGAATGTCGCCGCGCTCGACATCAAGCTTACGCCTCAGGACATCGCCGATCTCGACCGTGGCTTTCCGCCACCGACGCGCAAACGCGGGCTGGAGATGATTTAGGCGCGCAGATAGCGAAGGCCCGTTCCGTCACACCCCCCTCTGTCCTGCCGGACATCTCCCCCGCAAGGGGGGAGATAGGCAGCTTCCGCGCTCCGCTCTCCTTGCATGGTGATTGGCGAAAGCCAAGGTGACGTCCGATCTCCCCCCTTGCGGGGGAGATGCCCGGTAGGGCAGAGGGGGGTGCTGTCCCGCCGACCTTTACTGGCTACGCCAGTCCCTTAAGCCGGTAAAGCGCCTCCAGCGCCTCGCGCGGCGTCATCTCGTCGGGATTGATCGCGCCGAGCGCGTCGCCGAGCGCATCGTTTTTCGCCGGCTTTGGCGCTTCGCGCTTCACCGCCACCGAAAACAGCGGCAGGTCATCCACCAGCCGGTTGGTCTTGCCGGAGACTTCGCCTTCTTCGAGCTGATGCAGCACTTCCTTAGCCCGGTCGACCACCGCCTCCGGCAGGCCGGCCAGCCGCGCCACCTGCACGCCGTAGGAGCGGTCGGCGGCACCCTTGCCGACCTCGTGCAGGAAGACGACGTCGTTTTCCCATTCCTTGACCCGCATGGTGACGTTGGAGAGCCGCGCCAGCTTGCCGGCCAGCGAGGTCATTTCGTGAAAGTGAGTAGCGAAGATCGCCCGGCAGCGGTTCTTCTCGTGCAGGTATTCGACCGCCGCCCAGGCGATCGACAGGCCGTCGAAAGTGGCGGTGCCGCGGCCGATCTCGTCGAGGATCACCAGCGCGCGTTCGCCGGCCTGGTTGAGGATCGCCGCCGTCTCGACCATCTCGACCATGAAGGTCGAGCGGCCGCGCGCCAGATCGTCCGAGGCGCCGACACGCGAGAACAGCCGGTCGACGACGCCGATATGGGCCGATGTCGCCGGCACGAACGAGCCGGTCTGGGCGAGGATGGCGATCAGTGCGTTCTGCCTGAGGAACGTCGACTTGCCGCCCATATTGGGGCCGGTCAGAAGCCAGATCGCGCCATTCTTGGCGCTGCCCTCCGGCGACAGGTCGCAATCATTGGCGACGAACGGGCCTTCGCCCGAACGGCGCAAGGCCTGCTCGACCACCGGATGCCGGCCCCCCAAAATGTCGAAAGCAAGGCTCGAATCCACCACCGGCCGGCACCAGGCTTCGCTTTCCGAGAGAAGCGCAAGTGCCGCCGAGACATCGAGCACGGCCAGCGCGTCCGCACCGGCGCGGATCTTCTCCGCTTCGCCGACCGCTTCCGCCGTCAGCGCGTCGAAGGCGGCAAGCTCGATGCTGAGCGCCCGGTCGGCGGCATTGGCGATCTTGGTCTCGAGTTCGGCAAGCTCGGTCGTGGTGAAGCGCATGGCGTTTGCCATGGTCTGGCGGTGGATGAAGCGCGCCTTGGCGCCGTCGCTGCCGGTCATCACCGCATGATGGTTGGCGGTCACCTCGATATAGTAGCCAAGCACATTGTTGTGCCGGATTTTCAGCGAGCGGATGCCGGTCTCATCGATTAGCGAGCGTTCCAGCCCGGCGATCACCTTTCGCGATTCGTCGCGCAGCGCCCGCATCTCGTCGAGATCGGCATGGTAGCCGCCGCGCACGAAGCCGCCGTCACGCTTGAGCAGCGGCAGCTCGTCGCCGAGCGCCTGCGTCAGATGCTGCGAAAGCGCTTGGGGCAGTGCATGGATGGCGGCGAGTGCGGCCGTCAATTCCTGCGGCAGGGCGGTCGCGGCGAAAATCTCGGCGATCGCGCCTGCCGCCTCGAAGCCGGCGCGCAGCGCGCTGAGGTCGCGCGGCCCGCCCCGGTTGAGCGCCAGCCTAGACAGCGCGCGCGGCATGTCGGCGACGCTCTTCAGGCTCGACCGCACCGCCTGGCAGAGCCGGGTCTCGGAACGGAAGAACGACACCGAATCCAGCCTGGCGCCTATCGCCACCGGGTCGGTCAGCGGCGCCATCAGCCGGTCGGCGAGCAGCCTTGCGCCGCCGCCGGTGACCGTGCGGTCGATCGCCTTGAACAGCGAGCCTTCGCGGCTGCCCGACAGCGTGCGTAAGAGTTCGAGATTGCCGCGTGTTGCCGGGTCGATGAACAGGGTCGATCCCTGCTCCTCGCGCTCCGGCCGCGACAGCGGCGGACGCTCGGCTTTCTGCGTCTTCTCGACATAGGCGATGGCGCCCGAGATCGCCGATAGCTCGGCGCGCGAAAAGGCGCCAAAGCTATCCGGCGTCGCCACATCGAAGAAACGGGCGATGCGTCCCGTGGCCGAGGCCGAATCGAACAGTGACGGCGGTTGCGGGCTGGCGACGCGGCCGAGCACGTCGAACACCGGCTTCAGCTCCGGATCATGGAACACCGGCTCGGCGACGATCAGCTCGCGCGGATCGACGCGGAAAATGTCGGCCAAAAGCCGGTCGGCGGTGGTGTCGGTGACGCGGAAGGCGCCGGTCGAGATGTCGATCCAGGCCAGCGCAAAGGAGTGGTCCGCTCCGCCTTTCACCCGCCCCAGCGCCATCAGGAAGCTCGATTCCGACGGCGCCAGCAATTTGTCCTCGGTGATGGTGCCCGGTGTCACCAGCCGCACGACGTCGCGGCGCACCACCGATTTGCCGCCGCGTTTCTTGGCCTCGGCCGGATCCTCGATCTGCTCGCAGACGGCAACGCGAAAACCCTGGCCGATCAGCTTCTGCAGATAGTCGTCGGCCGCATGCACCGGCACGCCGCACATCGGAATGTCCAGCCCTTGATACTTGCCGCGCTTGGTCAGCACGATGCCCAGCGCCCGGCTTGCCTTCTCGGCATCGTCGAAGAACAATTCGTAGAAATCGCCCATGCGATAAAACAGCAACGAATCGGGGTTCGCCGCCTTGATCTCGATAAATTGCTCGATCATCGGCGTGGCGCCGGAGTGGACGGTCGGCGCCGGCGTCATCGCCTCGGGGGCGTCCGGCTCGTTCGGGCTATGCATGTTCATGCGCGGCACGCTAGCAGATGTGATCGCGCGGTTTAATGCCGCGGCTTCGAAAAACAGGGGACGACCGGGACGGCAGCTTGTCCGCAATGGCCATGCGAACAGCGATTCCAGCGCGCTGGCGGTTTACACGCGGCGGCGCGTGGTCTTAATTCGAACCGACACAAAGCGCCCGCTTCAACGAGGTGCTGCACCGGCGAGGAAATCAAGAACATCATGGCCAGGAAAACCGAGAACAGCGGTCCGTCCGTCAGCGCGCAGGAAGCGCTCGAATTCCACGCCATGGGGCGCCCCGGCAAGCTGGAGGTCGTCGCCACCAAGCCGATGGCGACGCAACGCGACCTCAGCCTCGCCTATTCGCCTGGCGTCGCGGTTCCTGTCCTGGCCATCGCCGAAGACCCCAGCCGTGCCTTCGACTACACGACGCGCGGCAACATGGTCGCCGTCATCTCCAACGGCACGGCCATCCTCGGTCTCGGCAATCTCGGCGCGCTGGCCTCAAAGCCGGTAATGGAGGGCAAGGCGGTGCTGTTCAAGCGCTTCGCCGATGTCGATTCCATCGACCTCGAGGTCGATACCGAGGACGCCGACGAGTTCATCAACTGTGTGCGTTTCCTCGGGCCCTCTTTCGGCGGCATCAATCTCGAGGACATCAAGGCGCCGGAATGCTTCATCATCGAACAGCGCCTGCGTGAATTGATGGACATCCCGGTCTTCCATGACGACCAGCACGGCACCGCCATCATCTCGGCGGCCGGCCTGATCAACGCGCTGGAGATCACCGGCCGCGACATGAAGACCACAAAAATGGTCTGCAACGGCGCTGGCGCCGCCGGCATCGCCTGTATCGAGCTGATGAAGGCGATGGGTTTTGCCCCCGAAAACATCACTTTGTGCGACACCAAGGGTGTGGTGTTCCAGGGCCGCACCGAAGGCATGAACCAGTGGAAGTCGGCGCATGCGGTCAAGACCGAGGCGCGCAGCCTCGCCGAGGCGCTCGACGGCGCCGACGTCTTCCTCGGCCTCTCCGCCAAGGGCGCGCTGACCACCGCCATGGTGCAGTCGATGGCCAAGAACCCGATCATCTTCGCCATGGCCAATCCCGATCCGGAAATCACGCCGGAGGAGGTCGCCGAAATCCGCACCGACGCCATCATGGCCACAGGGCGTTCTGATTACCCCAATCAGGTCAACAACGTGCTCGGCTTCCCCTATATCTTTCGCGGTGCGCTGGATGTGCGGGCAACCACCATCAATGACGACATGAAGATCGCCGCCGCGCAGGCGCTGGCGGCATTGGCACGCCAGGATGTGCCCGACGACGTCGCCGCCGCCTATCAGGGCAACCGGCCGAAATTCGGCCCCAACTACATCATCCCGGTGCCGTTCGACCCGCGCCTGATCTCGGCCATCCCGATCGCGGTCGCCAAGGCGGCGATGGACTCAGGCGTCGCCCGCAAGCCGATCCTCGATCTCGACCGTTATGCGCAGGAGCTGTCGGCCCGCCGCGACCCGATCGCCTCGACCCTGCAGCGCATCTACGACCGCGTGCGCCGCCAGCCCAAGCGCATCGTCTTCGCTGAGGGCGAGGAGGAGCAGGTCATGCGTGCCGCCGTCTCCTATGTGAACCAGCGGCTCGGCACCGCCATCCTGCTCGGACGCGACGACGTCATCAAGGAAAACGCCAAGCACGCCGGCATCGACCTCAACAAGCAAGGCATCGAGATCATCAATGCCAGGCTGTCGCGCCGCAACGGCATCTACACCGACTATCTCTACGAGCGCATGCAGCGCAAAGGCTTCCTGTTCCGCGACTGCCAGCGCCTGATCAACAACGACCGCAACCATTTTGCCGCCTGCATGGTGGCGCTGGGTGACGCCGACGGCATCGTCACCGGTGTGACCCGCAACTATTCCACCGCACTCGACGACATCCGCCGCGTCATCGACGCCAAGCCCGGCCACCGCGTCATCGGCGTCTCGATCGTGCTGGCGCGGGGCAAGACCGTGCTCGTCGCCGACACCGCCGTGCACGATATGCCCAATGCCGAGCAGATCGCCGACATCGCCGAGGAGGCCGCAGGCTTTGCCCGCCGCATGGGCTATGAGCCACGCCTTGCCATGCTCGCCTATTCCACCTTCGGCCATCCGCAGGGCGAGCGCTCCGAACGCGTCCAGGAAGCCGTGCGCATCCTCGACAAGCGCCGCGTCGACTTCGAGTATGACGGCGAAATGGCCGCCGACGTCGCCCTCAACGCCCGCGCCATGGCGCAATATCCGTTCATAAGGCTGACCGGCCCGGCCAATGTGTTGATCATGCCGGCGTTCCACTCGGCCTCGATCTCGACCAAGATGCTGCAGGAACTCGGCGGCTCCACGGTCATCGGTCCTCTGCTGGTCGGCCTGAACAAGCCGGTTCAGATCGTGTCGCTCAACGCCAAGGACAGCGACATCGTCAACATGGCGGCGATCGCGGCGTATACGGCGGGGACTTGAGGGGCGAGCCTGAGCGGTGAGGTCGCGAGGCGTTCAGCGCGGCGCGAATACGCGCGCGGCCTCAACGACCTCGTCGACCTGATCCTGCCGAAGCAGGTCGACGGGAATGCGGCCGTCGAGCTGCGCCGAGGGCCGCGTCAGCCACAGCCATGCGAGCCTTGGATTGGTGATCAGCGACAGCACGTCGCGAATGCCTGCAACCGGCCGGCCGTCGACGAACTGCGCCAGCGGGAAGACATGTTTGCGGCCGCCCTTGCGCAAGGCGATGACCTCACCCCGTCTCTGCCAACGGTGCAGGGTCGAGCGGGCGATGCGCAAATGCTCTTCCAGATAGGTCGAGCCGGCGACGCGGCCCGCCCAGTCCTCGATCAGCATCGATTCGAGATCGTCGGACTTTGGCAGCGAGGGGGGCTCGACATCGGTCAACGGGGTCATCGGCGGATTGATCACGCCGGCAATACCGGCTTCGCTGCGGCGCGCGGCTTCCGCCGCCAGCGCGCGCACGAATTTCGAGGCCAGGCCGGGCAGGTCGGCATGGATGGCGTCGATGGCGCGCTGGTGCTTCGGCGACAGCAAGGTGACGGCGGACGCTATGCTGCCGGCGATCTTGCCGACCGAGACCATGGTTGGCTTGTTGATGGCCTCATCATAGTGGGCAAGCGCGCGTTCGACCTCCTCCGCGACCATCTCCGCGAAGTCGTCCTGCCTGAGGGCCTGGATCTGAAATCTGTTCATGCATCTGTCTTCCGGGCCGCGCTCCCCTCAGCTGCGGCCGATTGTTGAATCTCTAGAGCGGAAAGCGGAAATCGCGGCGGCAATGAATCCGGCCGCCCGACAGCATGCTGTCTAGCATTTCTTGACACCCCAACGGACTGAGGGCGCACCGAAATGTCAGTCGCGGGACGCCCGGATTGCGTGTAGGTGCGATGTATGACAGCCGCGCGACGGTGAGAAGCGGTCCGCGCAGCGGACGAAAAGCCAATTGCTTGGCTTTTCGAGCTTCGAACGCCCTGAGCCTGCGAAGGGCAGCGGCGCGACCGGCCGCCTACGGCACAAGCGCCGGGCTTTAAGGTTACAGCAACCCCGCCTGCTCAGCCTCGCGGCGCAAATTCTGCCGCGGTCTGGGGCCGATCTGCTGGATCACCAATCCGGCCGCCAGTGAGCCAAGGTCGCCGCAGGTCTGCAGGTCGCGGCCTTGCGTGTAGCCATGCAGGAACCCGGCGGCATAGAGATCGCCGGCACCTGTCGTGTCGACCAGTTCCTTGATCGCGGTCGCCTTGATGACCACGGTCTCGTCGCCGCGCACGATGACCGAGCCCTTTTCCGAGCGGGTGACGGCGGCGATCCGGCAATCCTTGCGGATCTGCGCCAGCGCTTCGTGGAACGACGATGTCTGGTAGAGCGACTTGATCTCGTGGCTGTTGGCAAAGACGATATCGACCGTGCCCGAACGCATCAGCTCAAGGAATTCGTCTCGGTAGCGGTCGACGCAGAACGAATCCGACAGTGTCATGGAGACTTCGCGGCCCGCCGCGTGCGCCAGCTTGGCCGTCTGCCGGATCGCTTCCTTGGCGCGCGGCGGATCCCACAGATAGCCTTCGAAATAGGTGACCTTGGCACCGGACGCCTTGTCGGCCTCGACATCCTCAGGGCCAAGCTCGACGCAGGCGCCGAGATAGGTGTTCATCGAGCGCTCGCCGTCGGGGGTGACGAAGATCATCGAGCGCGCTGTCGGCGGCTCGCCCTTGAGCGGCCTGGTGTCGAAGGCGACACCCTGCGCATGGATGTCGTGGGCATAGATTTCGCCCAGCGCATCGTTGGAGACCTTGCCGAAGAAGGCGGCGCGGCCGCCGAAACTGGCGACGCCGGCCGCCGTGTTGCCTGCGCTACCGCCGGAGGCTTCGATCGCCGGCCCCATGCGGCTGTAGAGCAGTTCGGCGCGCTTTGTGTCGATGAGGTTCATCGCGCCCTTGATGATGCCGTTGGTCTCGAGGAATTCCTCGTCGCACTGGGCGATGATGTCGACAATGGCATTGCCGATGCAAAGCACGTCATAATCCGGCATCAAAATCTCCGCCAAAAACCCGAGCCGGCTTCTTGCCACGCCGGCCCGGCGCGGGTCTAGCGATTTGAAACCGGTTTGCCTAGGGCGAGACACGCAACTTTGGCGGAACAGGCAAAAGGCGCCTCAGCCGCGAGGCGCTATGACAATTCGACCGTGGCCGAAGCATTTCTTCGCCGCACCGCCTACAAGCCTGGTTCAGCCGATCCCGTTTCGAAGGCGAGCCAGCCCCATGTCTACAAAGAAGATCTCGACAAAGAACGAGCCTGCAAAGAACGACATGACCACCGACCTGGCACTGCTCGCCGTGCTGGCAGTGCTTTGGGGCGCCTCATACACCTTCATCAAGATCGGCGTCGAGACAATCCCGCCGGTCACCTTCATTGCCGCCCGCACCCTGATCGCCGGTGGCATCCTGTTTGCCATCATCCGCTGGCGCGGGCTCGCCATGCCTGGCGATGCGGCAAGCTGGCGCCGCTTTGCCTTCCAGGCATGCCTCAACAGCGTCATACCGTTCACCCTGATCGCCGCGGCCGAGCGCTCGGTCGATGCAGGCCTCGCCACCATCCTGAACGCGACCTCGCCGATCTTCACCTTCCTGTTCACCGCGCTCATCACCCGCCATGAGCCGGTCACGGTGCGCAAGCTGATTGGCGTCGGCGCCGGTATAGCTGGAATATGCCTGATCATCGGAACCCAGGCGCTTGATGGCATCGGTCACCAATTGTGGGCGCAGCTTGCCATCGTCGCAGCGACAATCTGCTATGCCGGTGCGGCCATTTTCGGCCGTGGCTTCAAGGGCCTCGACCCGATGCTGCCGGCCGCCGGATCGATGCTGTGCGGCGCAATCATCCTGGTGCCGCTCAGTCTTGTGTTCGACCAGCCGTGGACGCTGGCGCCGTCGACCGCATCGATCCTGGCCTTGCTCGGCCTGTCGGTGTTTTCGACCGCACTGGCTTTCGTCATCTATTTCCGCCTCATCCACACGCTGGGCTCGGTCGGCACCACTTCGCAGGCCTATCTGCGCGTGCCGATCGGCGTCGGCATCGGCGCCGTCTTCCTCGGTGAAAGCCTTGGTTCGACGGCATGGCTGGGCATGGCGTTTGTCGTGGCTGGGGTCGCTGCCATGGCCATCCCGGTTCGCAGGCCGGCGCTTGCGCGGTAGAGCAATTCCAGGAAAAGTGTGAAGCGGTTTTCCCGGGAAAAGCGCATAGCGCTTTCCCTTGGGAATTGCGTCAAAGCAAAGAACCAGCCCGCTTGTGCTCATGGCCTGCGCTGCCTATCTCGGAAGCATCCGCCTTTTAGGCGGCGTCCGCTAACCGGGGGTGTGACAAGGTGATTTTCGACGCTGCCCGCACTGCGGCCCTCGAGCTGCTCTCGCCTCCCTTTCGGGCCGTGTTCCTCAAGACATTGGGTCTGACGCTGCTGGCGCTTGTCGCCTTGTGGTTCGGCCTGACCAGCCTCGTCGAGTGGCTCGCCCTGCCGTGGCTGCAGACGCTGTTGCCCGGCATACCGTCCTGGGCGGGCTGGCTGGGTGGCATCATCGCCGCGATAGCGCTTGCCTTCGGCATGGCGCTGCTCATCGCGCCGGTGACGGCTGTTGTCGCCGGCCTGTTCCTCGACGATATCGCCGAAGTGGTCGAGCGCACCGACTATCCCGGCGATCCGACCGGCCGCGCCATGCCGGCGCTGCGCTCGCTGGTGCTGTCGGCGCGATTCCTCGGCGTCGTCATTCTTGGCAACATCGTCGCCCTGCTGCTTCTCTTGGTGCCGGGCGTCAACATCGCCGCCTTCTTCATCGTCAATGGCTATCTGCTCGGGCGCGAGTTTTTCGAATTCGCCGCCATGCGCTTTCGCGGGGAAGACGAGGCCAGGGTCTTGCGCAGGCACTATGCCGGCACGGTGTTTCTCGCCGGGCTGCTCATCGCGGCTTTCCTCGCCGTGCCGTTGCTCAACCTGCTGACGCCGCTGTTCGCCGCCGCCATGATGGTGCATCTGCACAAGGCGATCTCGATGCGGGAAGCGGCTCGCTCCTCGCGCCACTGAGCATTTTCTTCAGAGCAACAGGAATCCGCGTCCGAGCTCGTCGTCCGCTTCGACGATAAACTCAGTCCTGCCACTATAATAGGCGCGGCCGCCGACGCGGGCGATGATCGCCTCATGCGGGCCAGCCTTCGCCGTCCGCACCACGGCTCCCGAAAAACGCGAGCCGGCAATGCTTTCGAATGTGCGCGTCTGTCCGATCGCGATCTCGCCCTTGGCATGCATGGCCGCCAGCCTTGCGGTGACGCCGGAGCCGGTCGGCGAGCGGTCGACCTCTGCCTCGGCGAAGACGCAGATGTTTTTAGTCACCTCGCTGGAAAACGCATCGCGGCCATCGGTCAGGATGGTGCCGTAGAGGAAGGCTAGGTCGGCATGGTCGGGATGCGACAGCGGCAATTCGGCCTTGAGCCTGTCCGTCAGCGCGGTTGCCGCATCGACGAAATCGCGCACCCGGCTTCTGCCGAATTCAAGCCCGAATTGGTGACAATCGGCCAGCGCGTAGAAGGCGCCGCCATAGGCGACGTCGAAGCCGATCGTGCCATGGCCCGCCAGCTCTATCGTCTGCCCGCCGGCGAACAGGAAGGCCGGCACGCTTTCGAACGACACCGCACCGGCCTTGCCGTCCCTGACCTCGACCGAGGCGACGACCAGCCCGCACGGCGCCTCGATATTGACTGTCGTGATTGGTTCCTGTTTCGCCACCAATCCCTCATCTACGGCGTAGCGGCCGAGCGCGACGATGGCGTGCCCGCACATCGTCGAGTAACCCTCATTGTGCATGAACAGCACGGCGAGGTCGGCGCCGGGCAGGTCCGGCTCGACCAGCAAGGCGCCATACATGTCGTAATGGCCGCGCGGCTCGAACATCAGGATTTTCCTGAGATGATCGAGATGGTCGCGCACATAGGCGCGCTTTTCTAGGATCGTGCCCTTGGGAATACCGGGATAGCCGCCGGTGACGATCCTGAGCGGCTCGCCGCCTGTATGCATATCGACGACGGTCAGCGTCATGCGACGGGCCCCATTAATCCGAAGATTTGCCGAAGAGGGCCTGCAATTTGCCGAACGGCATGGCGGCGCGGGTGAAGCCGAAGGTGCCGTCCTGCTGGATCTCGCGTGCCGCCGTTTCCAGCATGCCATAGGCGAAATTGGTCAGCCACGGCCCGAGCGAGATGCGCTTGACGCCGGCCATGGCGAGGTCGGCGATGGTGAAGCCAGGCTTTGCCATGACATTGACCGGCTTGCTGACCGCCGAGCAGAGCGTGCGGATCATCTCGACGTCGCCGATGCCTGGCGCATAGAGCACGTCGGCGCCGGCCTTCTCGAACGCCTGCAGCCGCTTGATGGTATCGTCGAGGTCGGACTTGCCCCACAGGAAATTCTCGGCCCGCGCCGTGAAGACGAAATCGCGCTTCAGCGCCCGCGCCGCCTCCACCGCCGCCGCAACGCGCTCGACAGCGTGCGCGAAATCATAGATTGGCTTGTCGGGGTCGCCGGTGTGGTCTTCGATCGAGCAGCCGGCAAGACCGGCCGCTTCGGCCGCGAAGATGGTTTCGGCGGCCTGCTCGGCGCTGTCGCCCTTGCCTTTCTCGAGGTCGGCCGAGACCGGCAGGCTGGTCGCCCCCGACACCTCGCGGCAATGGTGGATCATCTGGTCGAAGGTCACCGCGCCGTCCGGCAAGCCGCGCGAAAAGGCAAAGCCGGCGCTGGTTGTCGCCAGCGCCGTGAAGCCGAACGAGCCGAGCAGCTTCGTCGTGCCGATATCCCAGGGATTGGGCATGACGAAGGTCGAGGCATGCAGGTCGCGGAAGATCTTGCCCTTGTCCATGGTAGTACCCCCATCATATGCGGTGTGGCTAAGTGGATTTTATCCTGCCCCATTTGGCCGGGCAAACGAATGCGGTTGGTTCAGAAGCGTTTGGCGTTCTCTCCTGCCAATTTGTCCAGCGTGTCGGAATCCTTGATGTAGTGCGATGTCTTCTTGTCCCAGTGATAGATGACGGAAATCGCGTGGGACTCTGGTCGGGGCGGAGTGTCGTCGCAGCTTTCGCCGTTGAGCACCGTGGCATCCGTCACGGTCACCTTGATGGCGGCATAAAGTTGGCCGTCGGCGATGGTCTCGAAAGCCACGTCCTGCTTGCGGCTGTAGGCGCACAGGTTCTCATCGAACGTAAAGATCATGTCGATCAGTTCGAATCTGTCGTTGCGGATCATGATCAGTGGCGTGATCACATAGTTCTGGCTTGAATTGAAATGCGCGCTCATGGTGATGAGAACGTCATCGTTGGTGCCGACGGAAAGCTTGCCCGGTTCGCGGAAGTAGGTGCCGCGGTCGAGCGCGACATTGACGGCGTCGAGCAATTTTGGCTTGGCCGTGACGTCGTAGAGCGCCAGCACGGCATAGCCTTCGGCGCTGTCGGGAGAGTCACCGAGGTCGAACAGCATGGCCAGCCGGTCCTTGCCGCCGGCCTTGATCGCAAGCACCGCGGCATTGGAAAAGCCCGAAGTTTCGGGCGGCGAACCGCCGCCGTCCGGTCGCTCGATATGTCGCATCTCGATCGGTAACCCGCCCCTGTAGAAGCCGTCCTGGTCCGCGGCGAGATCTGGAATGACCATCCTCGCGAGGTCGAGATAGGTGGCATCCGTGCGGCCGGGCAAAGCACTGCCGAGTTCCGGGAAGCCGACGGCTTGCGCGCCGGCCGCAGTCCACAAAAACGGCAGCAGCGTCAAGGTAAGGAAGAAGCGGAACAGGGCGGGTTTCATGCGTGGCCTCGAATTGGCGGGGCCAAGCTAGCACGGACGATCGAGGCGTACAGCCGCGGGCTGCAGATCAGCTTAGTGGATCGGCACCAGCCCGGCCAGTTCGCGCATGTCGTCGAACAGGATGCCGCCGGCCTGGATCAGGCCAGCGCGGTCGGAATAGGGATCGGCATGATAGGAAAACACCCGCATGCCGGCGGCGATCCCGGCCTGCGTGCCGGCGACGCTGTCCTCGATGACGATGCAGTCGGCGGGCGCGAAGCCCATGGTCTTGACCGCATGCAGGAACAGGTCCGGGAACGGCTTGCCACGGCTGACCATGGTCGAGGAAAACATCGCGTGTTCGAACAGCGGCAACAGCCCGGTCTGGCCGAGCGTGATGTGCATCTTCGACACTCGGGCCGAGGTGGCGACGCAATAGGCGATACCGGCTGAACGCACGGCTTCGACGAACTCGCGGACGTAGGGGATCGCTTCGACGCCGTGGGCAAACAGATCCGGCAGGCCGGCGTTCCAGCGATCGACGAAATCGACGCCGAGCCTGACGCTGGTCTCTGCTTCGATCTCTTTCTGCACCGACGCCATGCTGCGGCCGGAGAAATTCTTGCGGCAATATTCGAAGCTTGTCGGATAGCCGGCAGCGGTCAGCCATTCGGCGAGGCGCCGATTGGCGAGGTTCTCGGTGTCGACCAGGATCCCGTCGCAGTCGAAGATGACAAGTTTAGGCAGTTCAGGCATCAGGCGGTGCCGGTCGACCCGAACCCGCCCGCGCCGCGCGCCGTGCCGCCAGCTAGGTTGCGCTCTTCCACGGCGGCTTGCGTCACCGCGGCAAAAACGATCTGGGCGATGCGCATGCCGCGCGTCACCGCGAAGTCCTCGTCGCCGAGATTGATCAGCAGCACCTTCACCTCGCCGCGATAATCGCTGTCGATGGTGCCGGGCGTGTTGAGGACAGTCAGGCCGTGCTTGAAAGCAAGTCCGGAGCGCGGCCGCACCTGGCCCTCCATGCCTTCCGGAATTTCCAGGATCAGCCCGGTCGGCACCAAAGTACGCTTGCCAGGCAGGATCAGCAGCGGCCGGTCGTCGGGCACGGCGGCGCGCAGATCCATGCCGGCAGCACCGGTGCTTTCATAAGCAGGAAGGGGAAGTCCTTCAGCATGCGGCAACCTGACGAAGCCGACGGTCGGACCGATGACGGAGGGAGTTTGAAGGGCTGCGCGCATAAAATCGATCCTATCGGCGCGAACGGCGATTCGGTCAACTCGACTGTAATTCTATCAACGGCTTTCTTTTGGGCGGCACTGTGACCACCCAACGCTTCGTCATCCACGGGCGAAGCAAGGAGCGAAGCGACGCAGCGCAGAACATAGGATCCATGCCGCGACTTTAAAGCGTTGCTGCGGTGCAGAATTCTGCTCCGCTGCACTCCTCGGCCAAGGTCACGGCATGGATCCTCGGGTCTTCGCGACGGAACTTCGCTCCTGCTCCGCCCGTGGACGACGAAGTTGGGAGGCTTCAGCTAATCTACCTCAGTTCCATCGGAACGACGGTGGTCTCCTTGATCTCCTCCATCACGAAGGACGCGGACACATCCGACAGCGCCACCTTGGCGATCAGCCGCTGGTAGAGCCGGTCATAGGCCTTCACGTCGGCGACGCGGGCGCGCAAGACATAGTCGAGGTCGCCCGACATGCGGTAGACGCCGGTGATCTCGGGAAAGCCGGTCACTGCCGCGCGGAATTTCTGCAGCCACTCCGGGTCGTGGTTGGACGTGCGGATCAGGATGAAGACGGAAAGGCCAAGTCCGAGCTTTTCGGCATCGACCAGCGCCACGCGGCCGGTGATGACGCCATCCTCCTCCAGCCGCTTCACCCGGCGCCAGCAGGCATTGCGCGACAGCGCCACCCGTTCCGACAGCTGGTCGACCGACAGCGTGCCGTCGCGTTGCAATTCGGCAAGCAATTTCCGGTCGATTTCGTCGATTTCCAACGCCATGTGGGATGTTTGTCCCATCAACGGGTCAAATACAAGGATATTTTGAGACCGATGAACCGGCGAAGCGTGTCAGGATACTCATATCAGGAACTTCAAGCGCTGAAGGGGACCAGCATGTCGGTCGCAAGGATTTTCACCTCTCATCCGGCCAAGGTCGGCGAAACCTATTTCACTCATATGGCCTTTGCCGGCTGGTTCTCGTCGCGGCTGCTGATGGCGGCTGGCGCCGCGCTCGTTCACGCTTTCTTGCCATTTCTGTTTGAGACTACCGCCAGCCGAATCGTTCGTGAGCTTTACGAGCGGACGCACAACAGAGGCACACACGCGATCAAGGAGCCTGCGGCTCTTATGGATCGCGCCTAGAGGGCGACAGAAGCGATGTGCCGGTGGGCGGCCTATCTCGGTGAAGCAGTCTTTCTCGAAGACATGCTCACCGCGCCCTGTCACTCGCTGATCGCCCAGAGCCATTGCGCCCAGGAAGCGAAATCGCCGACCAATGGTGACGGTTTTGGCCTTGCCTGGTATGGCGACCGCCCGGAGCCGGGTCTCTACCGAGACATCCTGCCGGCATGGTCGGATCCCAATCTGAAGAGCCTGTGCCGGCAGATCAAATCCGGCCTGTTCCTCGCCCATGTGCGGGCGTCCACCGGCGGCGCCACCAGCCGCATGAATTGCCATCCGTTCATCTCCAGCTCTTGGTCGTTCATGCACAACGGCCAGATCGGCGGCTTCGAAAAAATCCGCCGCGCGCTGGAGAATTCGCTGTCCGACGCTGTCTTCGACCAGCGCGAAGGCACCACCGATTCCGAATTGTTTTTCCTGCTGATGATCGACGAGGGATTGACCGGCGATCCGCAAGGCGCCGTCTCCCGCGCCACCAGCCGCGTGCTCGAAGCCTCGCGCCGCGCCGGCCTCGAACCGGCGCTGAAACTCACCGCCGCCTTCTCCGACGGGCAGGCGCTGCATGCGGTGCGCTACGCCACCGACGCTCACGCACCGACGCTCTACACGTCTGTCCTGCGCAAGGGCGGCGGCCGCTGCATCGTTTCCGAGCCGTTCGACCGCGAGGGCGGCGACTGGCAGGCGATCCCGCCGTCGAATTTTGTGACGATCACTGGCGATGGCATGGTCATTCGCCCTTTCGCACCCGCATCGGCCAGGCTGGCACTGGCCGTCTAGTTGCAAAAGTGCGGCAACGCCGCGGGACAGCCCCCCCTCTGTCCTGCCGGACATCTCCCCCACACGGGGGGAGATTGGCACCTGCGACTGCCGCGCTATTCCTTGCAACGTCCGAGATTGGCGAAAGCTGTCGTGACATCCAATCTCCCCACCTGTGGGGGAGATGTCCGGCAGGACAGAGGGGGGCGCCGTAGAGTGCAGACTTGGACAGTCCAGTCTGCACAATTTCGATCAAACGCAGCCAATCCTCGAATGCTCAACTCCATTTGAAGCAGCGCCGCTGTCCGCCATCCGATCAGGCGAACGCGGCCAAGCCGGAGCATTGTCAATGGACCTCGTCTTTTCCTCAACCATCGAGCTGGCCACTGCCATCGCCGCGCGGAAGATCTCCGCCGTCGAGGCACTCGACGCGCATCTGGCGCAGATCGATGCGCACAACGATGCGGTCAACGCCGTCATCTCGCTCGACAGGGAAGGGGCTCGCGAGTGCGCCAAGAAGGCCGACGCGGCCCAGGCGCGCGGCGAGGCCCTCGGCCCGCTGCACGGCGTACCGTTCACGCTGAAGGACATGCACGATACATCCGGCATGAAGACCACGGTCGGCTTTCCGCCCTTTGCCGACTATGTCGCCAAACAGGACAGTCCGGTCGTCGCCCGCTTGCGTGCGGCTGGCGGCGTGCTGATGGCCAAGACCAATGTCGCGACCATGCTTTCGGACTGGCAGTCGAACAATCCGCTGTTTGGTCGCACCAGCAATCCCTGGAATCTCCAGCGCACGGCGGGCGGTTCCAGCGGCGGCGCGGCGGCTGCACTTTGCTCGGGGATGACGCCGTTCGATGTCGGCACCGACATGCAGGACTCAATCCGGCTGCCGGCCAGTTTCTGCGGTGTCTATGGCCTGAAGCCGACGGAGCACCGCGTCTCGCTGGCCGGCGTCTTTCCCGATCCCGGCGGTACTGCGCGCAGCGTGCGGCTGATGTCCTGCCTTGGGCCGCTGGCGCGCAGTGTGGAAGATTTGGCGCTGATCTATCAAATCATTGCCGGTCCTAATGGAAGCGACACCGATCTTGCGCCGGTGCCGGTCGAGGATATGCCAAGCCTCGACCTCAAGACATTGCGCATTGCCTTCGCGCCGTTCTTTCCCGGGTTTCCAGTGGCGGGCGACGTCAGCGCCGCGGTCGAAAGTCTCGCAAGGCAGTTACAATCCGCAGGAGCGGTCGTCGAAGAAGCAAAACTGCCGAAACTCGACCTGCATGACGATCTGGAGCAGGGCGGCGCGCTGATCGGCATGATGCTGGAGGCCGCTCAGCCTGAGCCGCCGGAGGAACCGACACCGGTCTCGCGCTGGTTCGAGGCACTCGCCCGCCGCGACAAATCCATTCTCGCCTGGGACCGGTTTTTCGAGGCCTACGACGCGTTGATCTGCCCGGTCGCCATGACCACCGCCTTCCCGCATTGCGAGCCGGGCACGCCGATCAAGGTCGACGGCAAGGAGCAGAGCTACTGGATGCTGCCGGCCTATGGCGCCGTGTTCAACTACAGCGGCCATCCAGCGCTTTCCATGCCGTGCGGACTGGACAGCACCGGCCTGCCGATCGGCCTGCAACTGGTCGGCAAACGCTGGTCGGAGTCACGGCTGCTCGGCATCGCCAAGGCAATCGAACCACTCACCGGCGGCTTTCGCCGTCCGCCCGCCTATTGAGCGAAGCGCGACAATCCATAAGGGGCAAGTAAGGGGTCGCGCTCGCCGTCGAGAATTTCCCTTGTGGCGAACAGGCTGACGGCCGGCGCCAGCGTGATGCCGGAATGCATAACGGCGACATAGACACCGTCCACGCCCTCGGCGCGGCTGATGATCGGAAAGCCGTCGATCGGCGTCGGCCGGTAGCCGACCGTGTGGAAATCGAGTTCCAACCCGTCGCTGTCGCGCAGCATGGCTTTCATGGCCGCAAACAGCGCGTGGGCGGTGGCTTCGGCATTCATACCCGGATCGGCGCCGCCAAAATCCGAGCCGGCGATGATGCGGCCTTCCGCCGTCTGGCGCATGTGCAGCCGCTCGGCCAGAACCAGACCGTTGAGCAGCTTTTTGTAAGGCCGTGAGTGGACGATCAGGCCGGGCGGCGTTTCGATCGGCAGGTTGATCCCGGCGGTCGCGGCGATCTCCGGCGAGCCGACGCCGGCCGCGACCACCACCTCGTCTGATGCAATCAATCCGTGCGAAGTGTCGACACCGGTGATCCTGCCGCCGGTCTGGACCAGGGCCGTCACCGTGCTGGAGATGGTCTTCGCGCCATGTCGCTTCGCGTCTGCCAATAGGGCATGGGCGGCGGCCACGGGCTCTGCGACACCTTCCTCAGCCACATGCAGGGCAAAGTCGGGAAGCTCGGCGAGATTGGGCTCGATGCGCGCGGCACCGGCGCGGTCGACGCGTTCGATGCCGTAGCCCCAGGCGGAATGCTCCGTGGCGTAGATTTCCATGTCGGTGGCCGACAGATCCCAGCACAGGCCACCGCACCAGCTGAGCGGCAGGCCGGGTAGGTCCTGCGCCAGCCGCGACCATTCGGCCATCGCGCGGGTGCGCAGCCGGAAATAGGGCTCCGGATTGCCCCAGCTGGCATTGATCCAGGCAAACGAGTTTGGGGTGGCGATTCCACCGACGGGGCTGTCGGAAATGACCGTGACCTGTGCTCCCGCCTTGCTCAGATGCCAGGCGATGGACGCGCCGATGATGCCGGCGCCGATGACGATCACTTGTTTCGCCGCAGTCATGTCTTGCTCCTCTGCCTCGCCATCCGGAGGGATGTTCATCCAGTGCCATCCCGGCAGCCGCTTGCCAACATCGCGCAGCGCAAAATATGCGGCAATGCACTGGCCGGAGCCACAGCACGACTGAGCTGTATGCTCTGATGGTGAGGCGGCGATCAGCAGCTTCCGAGCCGTCGGACCGGTCGACAGCCCGGCACTGCGCTGCTAGAAGCCCGGCCTGTCACACGGAAATCCCAGAGAATGCCCGAAGCAATAGAAGAAGAAGTGGCGCGCCGCCGCACCTTCGCGATCATCGCGCACCCGGACGCCGGCAAGACCACGCTCACCGAAAAGCTGCTGCTGTTCGGCGGCGCCATCCAGCTTGCCGGCGAGGTCAAGGCCAAGAAGGACAAGATTCAGACGCGGTCCGACTGGATGAAGATCGAGCGTGAGCGCGGCATCTCGGTCGTCACCTCGGTGATGACCTTCGAGTATGAAGACAATGTCTTCAACCTGCTCGACACGCCCGGCCACGAGGATTTCGCCGACGACACCTACCGCACGCTGTCGGCGGTCGACTCGGCGGTCATGGTCATCGATGCCGCCAAGGGCATCGAGCCGCGCACACTGAAGCTGTTCGAAGTCTGCCGGCTGCGCGACATTCCGATCATCACCTTCATCAACAAGATGGACCGCGAAAGCCGCGATCCGTTCGAGATTTTGGACGAGATCGAGCAGAAGCTGGCGCTGGATACTGCCCCCGTCACCTGGCCGATCGGCCGCGGCAAGAATTTTGCCGGCACCTATCATCTGGCGCTGAATGCCGTGCGCAGGGGCGACGCGGAGAAAGAACGCACGCCGGTTAATGGTCCCGATTCCAACCGCGTTGCTGGCCTTTTGCCAGAAAACGAACGCGAAGCCTTCATCGAGGAACTGGAGCTCGCGCGGGAAGCGTGCAGACCCCTTGATATAGAAGCCTTCCGAGAGGGCCATCTGACGCCGGTCTATTTCGGCTCGGCGCTGCGCAATTATGGCGTGCGCGACCTGATCGAGGCGCTTGGCGCTTTTGGACCGCCGCCGCGCGCGCAGGAGGCCGACACCCGCAAGGTCGAGGCAACCGAGGAGAAGATGACGTCCTTCGTCTTCAAGATCCAGGCCAACATGGATCCCAACCACCGCGACCGCATTGCCTTCGTCCGCGTCTGTTCGGGCAAGCTCGAGCGCGGCATGAAGGCCAAGCTGGTGCGTACGGGAAAGCCTATGTCGCTGTCGGCGCCGCAATTCTTCTTTGCCCGCACCCGCGTCACCGCCGACGAGGCGTTCGCCGGCGATGTCGTCGGCATTCCCAACCACGGCACGCTGCGTATTGGCGATACGCTGACCGAGGGCGAGGAAATCCTGTTCCGCGGCGTGCCGAATTTCGCACCGGAAATCCTGCGCCGCGTTCGCCTCGGCGACGCGATGAAAGCGAAAAAACTCAAGGAAGCGCTGCACCAGATGGCCGAAGAGGGCGTCGTGCAGCTGTTTTCGCCGGAGGACGGCTCGCCTGCCATCGTCGGCGTCGTCGGCGCCCTGCAGCTCGACGTGTTGAAGGAGCGGCTGAACTTCGAATACACGCTGCCGGTCGAATTCGAGATGTCGCGGTTTTCGGTCTGCCGCTGGATATCGGCCGACGACAAAGCCGAGACGCTTCGCTTCATCGAGGCGCATCGCGGCGACATCGCCCGCGACCTCGACAATGATCCAGTGTTCCTCGCCCAGCACGCTTTCTCGCTGAACTACGAAGCGGAACGCTGGAAGGCGATCAGATTTGCCACGATCAAGGACTATCAGGTCCGCGACAGAGCGGCGTAAGTCGCGCTTTTTCCTCCTCTCCGCTCACGGGGAGAAGGTGCCCGAAGGACGGATGAGGGGCGGCGCGACCTGGGGCTGATAGACTCCAACTTCCCCCGGCCCGTCGCAGGCTCCGGGCGTTCGAAGCTCGAAAAGCCAAGCATTTGGCTTTCCGTCCGCTACGCGGACCGCTTCTCACCCTCTGGCCGCTTCCTCGATCCTTGCGATGTCGATCTTGCTCATCTGCATCATCGCCGACATCACGCGGCCGGCCTTGGCCCGGTCCGGATCCAGCAGCAGGTGCGGCAGCTGCTCCGGCACAACTTGCCAGGAGACGCCGAATTTATCCTTCAGCCAGCTGCATTGCGACGGTTGGCCGCCACCTTCGATGAGCTTGTCCCAGAAGTCATCCACCTCTTCCTGCGTCTTGCAGTCGATCGACTGCGACATCGCCTCGGTGTGCTTGAACTGCGGTCCACCATTGAGCGCCTGGAACTGCACCCCGTCGAGTTCGAACGTGGTCACCAGCACCTTGCCTTCATCGGCGTGGCCTTCGGGCCAGCGCATTACGCTCAGCACCTTCGAATTCTTGAAGATGGAGACGTAGAAATTCATGGCCTCTTCGGCCTGGCCGTCGAACCACAGGCAGGTGGTGATCTTTTGCATGTCGTGCTCCTCGGGTTGTTTTGGTTGCGTTACGGCGAAACGGCTGACTCCGAACGCGGTGCCATTTCCATGCCGTCTGCCCAAGGACGGGCATGCAGTGCGCCATCCGACAGTGCCACGCATTTTTTTGAGAGAATCTGGCGCATTGCAAAATTGTGGCCAGACCGAGCTTGCGCGTCTATAACGCCTGCGGTCCGAATTCAGCTCCGCCGCGCCATGCCTGGCTGTGGCCAGCCACCAAGGAAAAAACATGCCTGCCTATCGCTCCCGCACCACCACCCATGGCCGCAACATGGCCGGCGCTCGCGGCCTCTGGCGCGCCACCGGCATGAAGGACAGCGATTTCGGCAAGCCGATCATCGCGGTGGTCAACTCCTTCACCCAGTTCGTGCCGGGCCATGTCCATCTGAAGGATCTCGGCCAGTTGGTCGCGCGCGAGATCGAGAAGGCCGGCGGCGTCGCCAAGGAATTCAACACCATCGCCGTCGACGACGGCATCGCCATGGGCCATGACGGCATGCTCTATTCGCTGCCGTCGCGCGAGCTGATCGCCGATTCCGTCGAATACATGGTCAACGCTCACTGTGCCGACGCCATGGTCTGCATCTCCAATTGCGACAAGATCACGCCCGGCATGCTGATGGCATCGTTGCGCCTCAACATCCCTACCGTCTTCGTTTCCGGCGGCCCGATGGAAGCCGGCAAGGTGGTGCTCGCCGGCAAGACGCAGGCTCTCGACCTGGTCGATGCCATGGTGGCGGCCGCCGACGACAGAATTTCCGACGAGGACGTCAAGGTCATCGAGCGCTCGGCCTGCCCGACCTGCGGCTCCTGCTCGGGCATGTTCACCGCCAATTCGATGAATTGCCTGACCGAGGCGCTTGGCCTTTCATTGCCCGGCAACGGCTCGACGCTGGCCACGCATGCCGACCGCAAGCGGCTGTTCGTCGAGGCCGGCCACCTGATCGTCGATCTCGCCCAGCGCTATTACGAGCAGGACGACGAAACCGCGCTGCCACGCAACATCGCCTCCAAAGGTGCGTTCGAGAACGCTATGACGCTCGACATCGCCATGGGCGGCTCGACCAACACCGTGCTGCACATTCTCGCCGCCGCGCATGAGGGCGAAATCGATTTCGATCAGGACGACATCGACGCGCTGTCGCGCAAGGTGCCGGTGCTGTGCAAGGTTGCTCCGGCCAAGTCCGACGTGCACATGGAAGACGTGCACCGCGCCGGCGGCATCATGGCCATCCTCGGCCAGCTCGACAATGCCGGCCTGCTCAACCGCGACCTGCCGACGGTGCACACGCGAACGCTGGGCGAAGCGCTCGACCATTGGGATATTTCTCGCACGACCAGCCAGAGTGTGCGCGATTTCTTCCTCGCCGCCCCTGGTGGCGTGCCGACACAGGTCGCTTTCAGCCAGGACCGCCGCTGGGACGAACTCGATCTCGACCGCGAGAAAGGCGTCATCCGCTCGACCGAACATCCCTTTTCCAAGGATGGCGGCCTCGCCGTGCTGAAAGGCAATCTGGCGCTCGACGGCTGCATCGTGAAGACGGCCGGCGTCGATGAATCGATCCTGAAGTTCACCGGCCCGGCCCGCGTGTTCGAAAGCCAGGATTCCAGCGTCAAGGCGATCCTGTCGAACGAGATCAAGGCCGGCGATGTGGTCGTCATCCGCTATGAAGGGCCGCGCGGCGGCCCAGGCATGCAGGAAATGCTTTATCCAACCAGCTATCTGAAGTCGAAAGGGCTCGGCAAGGCCTGCGCTCTGGTCACCGACGGCCGCTTCTCCGGCGGCACCTCGGGCCTGTCGATCGGCCACGCATCGCCGGAAGCCGCCGAAGGCGGGCTGATCGGGCTCGTGCAGGAGGGCGATACGATCGAGATCGACATCCCCAACCGCAGCATCCGCCTGGCTGTCGACGATGCCGAACTGGCAGCGCGCCGTGCTGCTATGGAGGCCAGGGGCGCCCTGGCCTGGAAGCCCGAGGAAAAGCGCAAGCGCAAGGTGACGACCGCCTTGCGCGCCTATGCCGCGATGGCGACCAGCGCGGCCAAGGGCGCGGTCAGGTTTGTGCCGGAATAAGGTTCGCGCCCAGGCCCCCTCATCCGGCCGCTACGCGGCCACCTTCTCCCCGCAGGGGAGAAGAGGCTGGCGCCGGCGCTGACGATCTCTTCTCCCCTCGGGGAGAAGGTGGCCCGAAGGGCCGGATAAGGGGGGCTGGCTCCAACATCCGGAACACCATCACGGCATCAACTGATACTCATAAAGCTTCTGGTAAAGCCCGCCCTGCTTGAGCAAGGTCTTGTGCGGGCCGCTTTCCACCACCTTGCCGGCTTCGAGCACCACGATCGTGTCTGCCTGGTGCACGGTTGACAGACGGTGCGCGATAACGACCGTCGTGCGGCCTTCCGTCAATTGCTGCAGCGCGTCTCGGAACAGTGCTTCCGATTCGGCATCGAGCGCGCTGGTCGCTTCGTCCAGAAGCAGGATCTCGGCATTGCGCAGCATGGCGCGTGCGATCGAGATCCGTTGGCGTTGGCCGCCCGACAGCAGGCCGCCATTCTCGCCGACATCCGTCTCGTAGCCTTTCGCCTGCGCGCTGATGAAGTCATGGGCGTTGGCCGCCTTGGCGGCGGCGATCACCTCTTCGTCGGTCGCACCCTCGCGCCCAAGCCGGATGTTGTGCATGATGGTGCCGGCAAACAGGAACGTGTCCTGGCTGACATAGGCGATCTTTTCCCGCAGCGATGCGAGCGTCGCATGGGAAATATCCTGACCATCGAACAGCACCTTGCCGCTCTTCGGGTCGTACATGCGCATGATCAGGTTTAGAATCGTCGACTTGCCGCCGCCGGAAGGCCCGACCAGCGCCGTCATCTTGCCGGGCGCAAGCGTCAGATCGAACCTGTCCAGCACCGGCGGCCCGTTCTGATAAGCGAAGTCGACGGCGTCGAACCGGATCTCGCCCGGTCCGGCCAGAAGCGGCTTCGCGTCCGGCTTCTCGACCAGAGTCAGCGGCTGGTCGGCGAGCTCGAACATCATGCGCACGCCGACAATGCCGCTTTCCAGCGATATGCGCACGCGCGCAAGGCGCTTTGCCGGCTCATAGGCGAACAGGAGCGCCCCGATGAAGGCCATGATGTTTCCAGGCATCTGGCCGCCTTGCAAGACCAGGAAGCCGCTGACGAAGATGGCCCCGGCAATTGCCAGTCCGGCCAGCGTCTCCATCACCGGGCTTGTCGCAGCCTCCAGCGTCGCGATGTTGTTGGCCCGGTTCTCGACGTCCGACACGGCCTTGTACATGCGGTTGCGCATTGCGCCTTCGAGGTTGAAGGATTTGACGACGCGCACGCCGATTGCCGTTTCCTGCATCACCTGCACGATCTGGCCGACCGAGCGAAACTCCATCGCGGCGAACTTGCGAACACGTTTGAGGATGCGGTTGACCCCGTAGATAGCCAAGGGGCCGACGACAAAGCAGATTATGGACAAGGCTGGCTGCTGCCAGACCATGACTCCTACCAGGACAACCAGCGACAACAGGTCGCGCACATAGGACGTGACAACGAGGTCGAGCACGTTGCGCGCAGCCTGCGCATTGTTGGTCATGCGTGTGATCAGGTCGGACGACGAGGTCGAATGGTAGAATTCGATGCCTTGCGCCAGGATGCGGTCGTAGATCTTGCGCTGGCGATCGGCGATAATGGCGTTGCCGACCCGGCTCATGAAATAAGCCTGGATGAAGTTGGCGAGACCCTTGAGAATGAAGATCGTGGCGACCCCCGCCGCAATCAGGTTGACGCGGTCAATCCGCTTGAAGACCACGAATTCGTCGGTGATCTCTTTGAGAATCCAGGCGCTGGCGCCGGTCGTGGCGGCCACCACAAGCATCGACAAGATCGCGGCGCCGTAGCCAAACCTGTGCTGGTAAAAGGATTCCCGGATCAACCTCGCAACGAGGCGCTGGTTTTCCGTCGAGCGGAAGAAACGAAACAAACGGCGGATCCTTGAAACCGGGACAACGAAGGCGGCTTATAGAGGGAGTTGCGGCCGGATGGAACCATCCGCGGCCGCTGCGGACAAACCGCTGTTGCAAGCGGCATCGACGGGATGCGATTTTCAGCCTCGGCTATATCAGATGATTCTTTTGACGGGATGACGACAGATGGATTTCGACCTTATCGTTCGCGGCGGCACGCTGCCTGATGGCAGGGTTGCCGACATAGGCATCAGCGGTGAGACGATCGCAGCGATCGAGCCCGTTATGCAGGGTTCCGCGCGAACCGAGATCGACGCCCGTGGCAATCTGGTCTCGCCGCCCTTCGTCGATCCGCATTTCCACATGGACGCGACGCTCTCATACGGCATTCCGCGCATCAACGCGTCGGGTACGCTGCTCGAAGGCATTTCGCTATGGGGCGAGTTGAAGCCGCTTTTGACGCATGAGGCGGTGCGTGATCGCGCATTGGCCTATTGCGACTGGGCGGTGTCGATGGGCCTGCTCGCAATCCGCACCCATGTCGATGTCTGCGATGACAGGCTGCTGGCGGTCGAGGCGCTGCTCGAGGTCAAGAAGACGGTCGCCCCCTATATCGACCTGCAACTGGTCGCCTTCCCGCAGGACGGGTTCTACCGCTCGCCGACGGCACGTGAGAACACCATCCGCGCATTGGACATGGGCGTCGACATTGTCGGCGGCATCCCCCATTTCGAGCGCACCATGGCCGACGGCACGCGTTCGGTAACGGAGCTGTGCGAGATCGCGGCCAAACGCGGCCTGATGGTCGACCTGCATTGCGACGAGACCGACGACCCGCTGTCGCGTCACATCGAACAGCTTGCCTATGAGACGCAGCGCCTTGGTCTGCAAAACAGGGTGGCCGGCTCGCATCTCACATCGATGCATTCGATGGACAATTACTACGTCTCGAAGCTGCTGCCGCTGATCGCCGAGGCCGGCGTCTCGGTCATTCCCAATCCGCTGATCAACATCATGCTGCAGGGCCGCCACGACACCTTCCCGAAGCGCCGCGGCCTGACTCGGGTCAAGGAGATGCTGGCGCTCGGCATTCGCGTCGGCTGGGGCCAGGATTGCGTGCTCGATCCCTGGTATTCGCTTGGCACCGCCGACATGCTCGATGTCGCCTTCATGGGTCTGCACGTTGCTCAGATGTCGAGCCCGGCCGAGATGGCGCGCTGCTTCGACATGGTCACCAACGTCAATGCCGCGATCATGGGCCTCGATCATCTCGGCCTGGCGGTCGGCAAGCGCGCCAGCCTTGTCGTCCTCGATGCCGGCAATCCGGTCGAAGCCCTGCGCTTGCGCGCCGAGCGCCTGTGCGTCATCGCCAGGGGCAAGGTGGTGGCGGAGCGGACGAAGCAGGAAACCAGGCTGTCCATCGACGGAAGGCCGGGAATGGTGAACCGGCGGCACATATCCAGCTAGATACAGCCGATTCCTGGCGCTGGTCTTACCCATTGCCCGAATTCTCCTCGTCAAAGCCGCCGCTTCCGTCTACGACGCGGCTTACCAGGGAGGAATCGGGATCGGCATGACGCAGCCCGTGGCGCAGAATTCGACGATCAGGAATGTGCTTCTGGCCGGCATTCTGCTGATGCTGGCCGGCGACTTCCTGTTTGCGCTGAACGACGCCATGGGCAAGTGGCTGGTCGCCAGCTTCTCCGTCGGTCAGGTGGTGCTGATCCGCTCCATCGGCGCCTTTTTCGTGCTTGGCCCGATGATTGCCCATCAAGGCACGGCCAAGCTGTTTCGCATGGAGCGCTTGGAGCTGCAGCTGCTGCGCGTTGTCATGACCACGCTCGACACCGCGCTCTTTTATGCCGCCGTGGTCTATCTGCCGCTTGCCGATGTCATGAGTTTCTACATGGCCGGGCCGATCTACGTTGCGGCGCTCTCGCACCTCTTGCTTGGCGAAAAGGTCGGTTGGCGCCGCTGGATGGCGATCCTGCTCGGCTTCTGCGGCGTTTTGATCATGCTGAAACCGTCCTCGGCGGCGTTCTCGCTGTCGTCGGGCTTTGCGCTGGTGGGCAGCATCTCCTTCGCCTTCGCCATCATCCTCAACCGCCGGCTGCGCGGCACCAGCGACACCAATCTGGTGACATGGCAGACTATCGGCACGCTGCTGGTCGGGGGTGTGCTGACCATCGGCGCCTGGCAGACGCCGTCGGCGCTCGATCTCGGCGCCATGCTGCTGCTCGGCATCGTCTCCTGCGGCGCGCATCTGATGATCACCAGGGCGCTCAAGCTGGCGCCGGCTTCGACATTGGCGCCGCTGCACTACACGCTGCTGCTGTGGGCGGTGGTGTTCGGACTGGCATTCTTCGGCGACGTGCCAGGCCCGCGCATACTGATCGGCTCGGGCATCGTCGTTCTGGCCGGCCTGTTCATCTTCCACCGCCAGAAAGTGGTCGAGACTGCGGTGCCGCCCGAAAACGTGCCGAAGGGCGTGAATTAGTAGGCTCAGCCCTGACGTATCGCCGCCAGGTGCCGTGAAAACTCCGTCGTCTCCATCAGCGCCTTGCAGCGCGCGAACCGACCGTCGGCATAGGCGCGAAAATCATCGACCGGATTGTTGTTGGCGAGCTGGATCAGCCCCCACAGCGTCCACAACAGGTCGCACATCGCCTTGTAGATGACGATGCGGCCGCGCTCCGCCGGCTTGGCCTCGCCGCCGAAATAGGCGCGCATCATCTCCTCATCCTGCCCCGTGTCGAATTTGCCTTCCACGCTGAGGTCGCCAAGGTCCCAGAGTGGGTCATTCATGCCCGAATACTCCCAGTCGACGATCCACATCCGCTCGCCGGTATCGAGAAAGTTCTCGCACAGCGGATCGCAGTGGCAGGCAACGAGCGGCAGCGGATAGGCGGCCAGCGCCGAGCGCACGCTCTCGGCGTCGCGCACCACGTCATGATAACCGGCGGGCAGGGCGACCTCCTTGGTGGACAGCACCTTGAGGTAATCGTCGATCATCGCGAACAATTCGAAGCGGAAGGGAAACACCGCGCCTGAATCGTGCAGCTTGCGAAAGGCCTCGCCGGCGCGGGCCGGACTGCCCGGACGTGTCCGGAATTTCTCCGGCGACATCGTTTCGGCGCCGGCGATGTAGCGTGTCACCATCACCCCGGTGCCGGGGTCGACATGCAGCACCTCGGGACTGACCCCTGCCTTTGCCGCTTCGCGTGCAGCCACTGCTTCGTTGGCCCGGTTGATGTATTCCTCGGTGCCCTTGCCGGGAATGCGCAGGCAGAAGTCGCCGGCCTTGAAGACGAGGTTGGTGAGGCCGCCCAGCCGTTCCAGCGGCCCGCTGTAGCCGGCCAGCATGGGAATGGCGTCCAGTGCCGCACGCGCCTCGTCAGTCACCATGCCTGCGCCCCCACGCCGTTATTTGTCGCAGCGACGGTTCCACAATTTTCGCGCTTTGGCTATCATCACTGCGAGATCAAAAATTGGCGGACTGGATAAAAGTGGCGGACAGCAAACATCATGGCGCGCTCGGCGCGGCCTACGCGGCAAAGCGGCCCGAAGAGGTGGCCGCACTCTATGATCGCTGGTCGGAAACCTATGACGCCGACATGTCGGCCGCCGGCTATCGCCATCCGACGATCTGCCTTGCCTTGCTGGCCCGCCATCTGCCGCGCGGTTCAGCACCGCTGCTCGATGCCGGGGCCGGCACCGGGCTCATCGGCGAATGGCTTGATATTGCTGGTTACCCGCAAGTCGAGGCACTCGATATTTCACAAGGCATGCTGGATCAGGCGGCCCGCAAGGGCGTCTATTCCGCGCTCCATTGCCTGGCGCTCGGCGGTCATCTGCCCTTTGCCGATGATGCCTATGCCGGGATCATCTCGGCCGGCGTCTTCACCTCGGGCCATGTCGGCGTCGAGGGGCTGGACGAGCTAATCCGCATCTGCCGCCCGGGCGGCGTGATCGTGCTGACGGTCAAGAACACGCTGTGGGATGCCGGCTTTGCCACGCGTGTCGGCGAGATCGAGGCGCAAGGCCTCGTCACCCGCGTCGAGGAAACGCGCCCTTACGTCTCCATGCCGGGCGAAGCCGACACCGTGCCCAGCCGCGGTCTCGCACTGCGCGTGACCTGACCTACGCTTTGACCCTGGCGCCTGCCGGGTCGTACATCGGCTCGAGATGGATCTTGGCCGGTGTCCTCTCCATCGCAACCACCAGTTCATAGTCGCCCGAGACTAGAAAATCGTCGCTCACCCCGTCGGCGTTGCGCACATAGCCGTAGCCGATGGTCTTGCCCAGCGTGTAGCCATAACCACCGCTGCTGAGATAACCGACCGGATCGCCATTGCGCAGTATGGTTTCGCGACCGAGCAGCACGATCTCGGGGTCGTCGACCGTGAAGCCGGCAAAGCGTTTCTTCAGTGCCGCGCCGCTGGTCTTCTCCAGCGCGCGCCGTCCAACGAAATCGGTGTTCTTGCGCAGCTTGACCGCCCAACCGAGCCCGGCTTCCTGCGGCGTGTCGTTGGGGGTGATGTCGGAGCCCCAGGCGCGATAGCCTTTTTCCAGCCTTAGCGATTCCAGCGCCCGATAGCCGACCGGGCGGATGTCATGCTTCTCGCCTGCCGCCAGCAGCGCGTCGAAGACTTCGCCGGTGGCCGCGATCGGCACATGCAGTTCCCAGCCGAGTTCGCCGACATAGGTGACGCGCAGCGCCCGAACCGTGTGGCCGGCGATGGCAATCTCATGCACATGGCCGAACGGGAAGCCGGCATTCGACACGTCGGTTCCGGTCGCCGCCGAGAGCACGTCGCGCGCCCGAGGACCCATCAGCGACAGCGTGCCGAAATCCTCGGTGACGTCGACAAGCCTGGCGTCGAGCCCTTCGCCGATATGATCGCTGATCCATGAGAAATCATGCGTGCGGAAACCTGTGCCGGTGACGATGTAGAATTTCTCCTCGGCCAGCCTCGCCACAGTGAGATCAGCCTCGATACCGCCGCGCGTGTTGAGAAGCTGCGTGTAGGTCAGCCGGCCGACCGGTTTGCTGACGTCGTTGGCGCAGATCCAGTCCAGCGCCTTCAGCGCATCGGGCCCGCTCAACTCGTATTTGGCGAAGGAGGATTGATCGAATATGCCAACCTTTTCGCGCACATGACGGTGTTCGTCGCCGACCGCCGCGAACCAGTTCTGCTGGCCCATCGAATAGATGTCCTGCGGCTCGACGCCTTCGGGCGCGAACCAGTTCGGCCGCTCCCAGCCGAGCTTCGAGCCGAACACAGCATTATGCTGTTTCAGCCTGTCGTAGAGCGGCGAGAGGATACGGGGCCTCCCGCTGGCATACTCCTCATGCGGGAAGCCGATCGTATAGTGCTTGCCATAGGCCTCCAGCGTGCGGTCGCGGACCCACTGACGGTCGCGGTGCAGGTTGGAAAAGCGCCTGATGTCGACCACCCAAAGGTCGAGCGGCGCTTCGCCGTCGACCACCCACTGCGCCAGCACCCAGCCGGCGCCGCCGCCCGAGGCGATGCCGAAGGCGTTGAAGCCGGCGCCGACGAACATGTTGGCACATTCGGGCGCTGTGCCGAGAATGAAATTGCCGTCCGGC
Organism: Mesorhizobium sp. M1342; assembly: GCF_040317955.1. Classification (NCBI taxonomy): domain Bacteria; kingdom Pseudomonadati; phylum Pseudomonadota; class Alphaproteobacteria; order Hyphomicrobiales; family Phyllobacteriaceae; genus Mesorhizobium; species Mesorhizobium sp. M1342. The sequence continues at coordinate 51,570 of NZ_JAMYLI010000017.1, forward strand.
GTAAAACTCTCCGGCCCGTTGATCATCTGCTTGACGCCGACGGTTTCCAGCGCCGGCACGCGCGCGATCGCTTGGCTCATGTGCTGCTCGAAATGGTCGTAGTCGTCGTCGAACAGCCTGAACTCCCAATCATTGGGTACGTCGCCGCCGGGGAGACCAGTCGCCCAGGCCTGCGGGTTCGGCTCATAGCCGCCCATCACCAGCCCGCCGACTTCCTCCTTGAAATAGGTGCGTCGGTCAGGGTCGCGGATGGTCGGCGCGTCGGTCGCCAGACCGTCGATCTTCTCGGTGATGATGTACTGGTGCTTCACCGGCTGAAGCGGCACGTTGATGCCGGCCATGGCCCCCACTTGCCGCGCCCATTGGCCCGCACAGTTGACCACCTTGTCGCAGGCGATGTCGCCCTTGCTGGTCTTCACCGCCGTGATGCGGCCGTCCTTCATTTCGAAGCCGGTGACACGGACATCCTCGAACAGTTTGGCGCCATGCATGCGCGCGCCCTTGGCCAGCGACTGCGTGATGTCGGAGGGGCTCGCCTGGCCATCGGTCGGCAGCCAGGAGGCGCCGACGAGATCGCCGGTCTCCAGCAGCGGCCACATTCTTTTCACCTCGTCCGGCGACAGCAATTGCATGTCCATGCCGAAGCTTTTTGCTGTTGTCGCCAGCCTTTTGTACTCCGTCCAGCGGTCGGCATTGGTGGCGAGCCTGAGGCAGCCGGTCATCTTCCAGCCGGTGGCGAGACCGGTCTCGGCCTCCAGTCCCTTGTAGAGGTCGACGGAGTATTTCAGCACGCGGGTGATAGACGCCGACGAGCGCAATTGCCCGACAAGGCCGGCCGCATGCCAGGTCGAACCCGAGGTCAGCTTGCCCTGCTCCAGCAGCACCACGTCAGCCTTATGGTCGCGCGCCAGATGATAGGCCGTCGAACAGCCGATGATGCCGCCGCCGATGACGACGATGGCGGCCTGGCTCGGCAATGTCATGATTTCTGTATCCCGTATTTTGTCCGGTAGTTTTCAAGTGCCGCGTCGAGCCGGACGAGGTTTTCCTCGGTGTAGGCGACGTAGTCGATGCCTGGCGCGTCGAGATAGAGCTCGGAGACCATGCTCCACATCGCCTCGCGCAGCAGCGAGGCGCATTGCATGGCCGCGTGCGAACGGCGGATCGCATCGTCCGGCTCCTTCATGAAGTAGGCTGTCAGGAAGGCGAAGGATTCCTCGTCGCTCATGCCGGCGTTGGAGGCGGCGCCTGCGAGGTCGAACATCGCCGTGTTGAAACCGGCATATTCGAAGTCGATCAGCCACAGCCTGTTGCCGTCATCGAGAATGTTGGCCGGCAGCAGATCATTGTGGCCAAAGACGATCGGCAGCAGCTTCTGCGCGCGCTCCAGTTCGTCGGCCAGTGTCAAAAGGCGCGGCAAGTCGCTGCGCTTGCGGCTCCCGCCCTCTTCAAGCGTGCGCGCATAGTCGCGGATGACATGGAACACCCAGAACATGAAGCCGGCGCCGGAAACGTGATTGGGCATCTCCCGGTGGAAGGCGCGCATCAGAGCCGCGACGCGGCCGAGATTGGCGCGCACGTCTTCCGCCAGATAGGTTTTCGCACCGAGAAATTCCGTTACCAGTATGCCCGGTTCGGCATGGTGGACGGCTGGCGCGAAACCGGCGGCATGCGCCGCCCGCGCGGTCATAACCTCGCGCTCGCGAAAGACATGGTGGAACGGATAGTCCTTGCCGAAGCGCACGACATGTCGTCCGGCCGCGTCCGTGACCACATAATTCGCGTTGCTCAGGCCGCCGGGCAGCGGTGCGATCTCGATGCCACCGGTCCAGCAGGGCAGGGCGCGGATGCGATCTTCGGCGGTCACGGAATCATCCCTGGTTTGCTGGGCTTCGACAAGGCGCCGTGAACAGCGCAACGACGGCGGGGAGAAACGTAAATACTCTCGTCGGTGCGGGACGCCAGGATCGGTATCCCGCACCGCACCGACGAGCCCCTTGGCCAGGTTTTTGAGCCCGGCATCCGCCCCCGCGGATCTGAAAATTCCTTGTACAGGCACGTTCCAAACGGCCTGACCACTGAGTTGCGTCTCTGCCCCCAGTCGCAGATCTGAAGCCTGTTGATGTCTTTGATTTCACGCCCGGGTTGCCCGCTTGTCAATAAAAAGGTGTGACTTTTTTTGGGTATTTTGCCCGAAAGCATAAGGTAGTTCCTTTAAAAGCACTTGAATTACCTTAGAATCGGTCAGGAGCATCAGTTCGGGAAACCAGATGGCCCAGTCCAAACGACACGGCGAGATCCTGCGTCTCCTGCAGGAAGAGGGCACCGTCACCATCGCCAGTCTGGCCGACCGGCTGGGCGTGTCGCTCGAGACAGTGCGCCGCGACGTCAAGCCACTGACTGGTGATGGCTCTGTCCTCAAGATGCATGGCGCCATCGGCCTGCCGTCGATGATCGGCGAAGCGCCGTTCGAGCGGCGTATGCGTGAGAACGCCGACGCCAAGCGCGTCATTGCCCGCATGGTCGCCGCCACCATACGCGACGGCGAATCGATCATGCTCGACACCGGCACGACGACCTCGTTCCTTGCGCGTGAACTGCTTGGCCACCGGCGCCTGACGGTCGTCACCAATTCCTCGGATATTGCCCGCACGCTGGCCACCATCAACGGCAACAAGGTCTATATGGCGGGCGGCGAGCTGCGCAGCGATTCCGGCGCTGCTTTCGGCGCCTCGGCAATCGATTTTGTCAGTCGTTTTTCGGTCAGCCACGCCATCATTTCCACCGGCGGCGTCGACGCGGTGATGGGCGTCATGGATTTTGATCTGGATGAAGCCGAGTTCGCCCGCATGGTGCTGTCGCGCGGCCAGCGGTCCCTGGTCATCACCGATCACTCGAAATTCGGCCGTCTTGGTCTGGTCCAGGTCTGCGGCTTCGACAGCTTTTCCGAACTCGCCACCGATCGCTCGCCGCCGCACGACCTGGCCGCCGCCCTTGCGCAGGCCGGCGCGCGGCTTAGCATCGCCGACGAGGAAGCCGGGTTTTAGCTAAACACCAGCGACTGGTGGGCGCAGACGCCCGCAAAGGTGCCAGCCGATACCGCAAAGGCGATGTTGTGCATCGAACGTGCCGCGTCGCCGGCGGCGTAGACGCCGGGCACGGTCGTCTGCTGCCTGTCATCGACGGTGATTATCGGACCGAGAAGGCCTTCGGTGAAGCCGCAGCCGAGCTGTTCGGCCAGCGGGCTGGCCATGGTGTTGCGCGGCGCGGTGAACATCGCCCTGACGCCGGCCTTTCGGCTATCGTCGAGGTGGACGATCAACCCGCCGGAGCCGTCTTCCCGCAGCTCGGCAACGCTGGTGGGCTCAAACCGCACCTTTCGGCTCTCCAGCGCGCGCATCTGCTCTGTGTCAGGCTCGAACAGGCCGTTGCCGAACAGCGTGACATCGCCCCAATCGGCGATCAATTGCGCCTGATGCAGGGACATCGGGCCGGTTGCGAGCACGCCGAGCGGCCCGCCGGAAACCTCGTAGCCGTGGCAATAGGGGCAGTGCAGCACTTTTCTGCCCCAGAGCTCGGCAAGACCGGCAACCTCCGGCAGGATATCGCGCACCCCGGTGGCCAGCACCAGCCGTGTGGCGCCGAATGTCTCGCCGCCGTCGGTGGCGATTTCGAAATCGCTGCTGTCAGCAGCAACGGCCTTGTCCGCACGCCTGTCGACAACCCTGGCTGTCGGATAGGCCAGCAGCTGCCGCCTTGCGTCATCCAGGATTGCGCCGGGCGCGCGCCCGTCATGTCCGAGGAAGCCGTGCGAATGCTCGGCAAAGCGGTTGCGCGGCTGGCCGGCGTCGATCACCAGCACCTTGCGTCCAGCGCGCGCCACCTGGATGGCGGCGGACAGGCCGGCAAAGCTGCCGCCGACGACGGCAAGATCATACTGCATGGCTGGAGACTCCAATGAGGTCAAAACGGCGGCGGAAATCGGCGGTCAGGTCGGCCAGCGTGATGCGGCTCAGTTTCTCCGCCAGCAGCTTTTCGGCGGCGATGCGAAAATCGTCGAGCACGGCGATCACCGCCTGCTCGACGAGGCAGCCGGGGCTTTCCGGCTCGGTGCTGAACGGCAGCAGCGTCTCGCCAAGCGCTGCGCTGATCTCGGCCAGGGAGATTTTCTCGGGCGCCCGTCCGAGCAGCCAGCCGCCACCGTGCCCGCGTGACGAGGTGACGATGCCGGCATCGCGCAAGCCTGCGATGGTGCGGCGGACCACGACCGGATTGGTGTGGATGAAGGTGGCAAGCTGCTCGGAGGTCAGCGCCTGTTCGGGCTTCTCGGCCATGTGGACGAGAATGTGCAAGGTCGAGGACAGTCGGCTGTTGCGCTTCATGTAACTTAGTTAGTTACGATTGGCGAAGCCGTCAAGTGTTCGCCGGTTGCCACTTCCCAGCATCGCGTCCGCCGTGTTTAGTCCGGCCATGGCTTTCACCATCCGCCAGTTGCAGTTCTTCATCGCCGTCGCCGAGCAAGGCACGGTCTCGGGCGCCGCGCAGAACCTGTCAATCTCGCAATCGTCGGTCACCGAAGCGATCAAGGAGCTCGAAAGCGATCTCGGCGTCGAACTGTTCGAACGCCATCCGCGTGGCCTCAACATCACCCACAAGGGCCACCAGTTCCTGCGCCACGCGACGAAGATTCTCGCGGACGTTTCCGACGCGCGCCGCTCTTTCTCGGGCGAGCAGACGGTGGCGGCCGGCCGGCTGCAGCTCGGCGTCACCTCACTGGTCGCCGGCTATGTGCTGTCGGATCTGCTCGCCCGCTACCGCCGCGCCTATCCCGGTGTCGAGGTCTCTGCCATCGAGGACAATGGCGATTATCTCGAACACCTCCTGATCGGCGGCAAGCTCGACATTGCCGTCATGGTCACCTCCAATTTGCGCGACCGCACCGCGTTGCAGTCGGAAATCCTCGAAGTCTCGGCCTATCGGCTGTGGCTGCCGCTCGGTCATCCGCTCGTCGGCGCCGACATCATCGGCATTGGCGACATTGCCTCCGAAACGCTGATCATGCTGACCGTCGACGAGATCGAGGAGAATACCGGCAAGCTGCTGACGGCGATCGGCGCCAAGCCGCATGTCGCCTTCCGCACCCGTTCCGTGGAGGCCGTGCGCAGTCTGGTCGCCACCGGCGCCGGTGTGGCGCTGCTGCCCGACCTCGTCTACCGGCCCTGGTCGCTGGAAGGCGACCGCATCGAATCGCGCGACATTTCCGGCTCCTTGCCGGTGGTCCAGGTCGGCATGGTCTGGCGGCGCGGCTCCGGTCTGCCGCAGGCGGCGCGCGATTTCATCGGCCTTGCCCAGTCGCAACGGACGGTCCGCCAGCGTCCCTGAGAGATCGACTGCCCACCTATCGGAAAAACCGATATCGCCCTTCTGATAAATGAATTTGCGAAACCGGAGTTTTCAAAGCACTTTCGGTCCAGGGACCAAAGCCGCCATCAGAGCGGCATCAAGCCCAACGGACGAACTGACAGTTTTCAGTCCGCGCGTGACCCCTAGCGAAGACCGAAACCGGCTTTCAGGGTCAGGCGCCTAAATGGGAGATCGACAATGAATTCATTCCTGAAGTCATGCACTGCTCTGACGGTCGCGCTGACCTTTTCCGGTCAGGCCGTCGCCCAGGTCAAGGAACTTGGCAAGGGCGAAGGCCAGGTCAACATCGTTGCCTGGCCGGGCTATATCGAGCGCGGCGAAACCGACAAGGGCTATGACTGGGTGACCTCCTTCGAGAAGGAGACCGGCTGCAAGGTCAACGTCAAGACCGCCAACACCTCCGACGAGATGGTCTCGCTGATGAATGAGGGCGGCTTCGACCTCGTCACCGCTTCAGGCGATGCCTCGCTGCGCCTCGTTGCCGGCAAGCGCGTGCAGCCGATCAACACCGATCTCATCCCGAGCTGGAAGACGGTCGACGAGCGCCTCAAGGACGCGCCGTGGTTCACCGTCGGCGGCGCCCATTACGGCGTTCCTTACCAGTGGGGCCCGAACGTCCTCATGTACAACACCGACGTGTTCAAGGAGGCTCCCAAGAGCTGGAACATCGTCTTCGAGGAAATGAAGCTGCCTGACGGCAAGTCCAACAAGGGCCGCGTCCAAGCCTATGACGGGCCGATCCACATCGCGGATGCCGCCAACTATCTGATGTTCCACAAGCCGGAACTCGGCATCAAGGACCCCTACGAACTGAACGAGGATCAGTACAAGGCTGCGCTGGAATTGCTGCGCGTCCAGCGCACGCTGGTCGGCCGCTATTGGCACGACGCCGCCATTCAGGTCGACGATTTCCAGAACGAAGGCGTCGTCGCTTCCGGCTCGTGGCCGTATCAGGTCAACACGCTGGTCGCCGCAAAGAAGCCGGTCGCGTCCACCATCCCGGAGGAGGGCGCCACCGGTTGGGCCGACACCACGATGATGGAAGCCGATTCGGCCAACCCAAACTGCGCCTATATGTGGATGGAACATTCGCTGTCGCCCAAGGTGCAGGGCGATGTCTCGGCCTGGTTCGGTTCGCTGCCCGTCGTGCCCGCCGCCTGCAAGGGCAACGAGCTTTTGACCGACGAAGGCTGCAAGACCAACGGCTACGAGAATTTCGACAAGATCAAGTTCTGGAAGACGCCGGTGTCGAAATGCACCACCCAGAACGACCAGTGCGTGCCCTACTACCGCTGGGTGTCGGACTATATCGGCGTCATCGGCGGGCGGTGATTTTTCTTACCCTCCCTCTCGTGGGGAGGGTCGACGCATAGCGTCGGGGTGGGGTCGGCTCGGCGTTTTTCGAGGCACCCCCACCCGCGGCTTCGCCGCGACCTCTCCATAAGGGGGGAGGTAGGACGTCGCGCGACATCAGCACACCAAACCGGCAACGGACTGACAGCCCATGACCTCCGCCGTCTCCTTCCAGAAAGCCTCGCGCCATTTCGGCAGCGTGCGCGCCGTCGACGCGGTCGATCTCGATATCGCGCCGGGGGAATTCTTCGCCATGCTCGGGCCGTCCGGTTCCGGCAAGACCACTTGCCTGCGCCTCATCGCCGGCTTCGAGCAGCCGACATCGGGCTCGATCTCGATCTTCGGCGAACGCGCCGAGGGCGTTCCGCCCTATCGCCGCAACGTCAACACCGTGTTTCAGGACTATGCGCTGTTCCCGCATCTGAACGTGCTCGACAACGTCGCCTACGGGCTGATGGTCAAGGGCGTCGGCAAGGCTCAGCGGCACAAGGCGGCGGAAGAGGCGCTGTCACTGGTGCGGCTGCCCGGCTATGGCGCCCGCCGCCCCGGCCAGCTTTCCGGCGGCCAGCGCCAGCGCGTCGCGCTCGCCCGTGCGCTGGTCAACCAGCCAAAGGTGCTGCTGCTCGACGAGCCGCTCGGCGCGCTCGACCTCAAATTGCGCGAGAACATGCAGGAGGAGCTGAAGTCGCTGCAGAAGGCGCTCGGCATCACCTTCGTCTTCGTCACCCACGACCAGGGCGAAGCACTGTCGATGGCCGACCGCGTCGCCGTTTTCAACGACGGCAAGATCATGCAGATCGGCACGCCGGAGGATATCTACCAGCGGCCGAAGACGCGTTTTGTTGCCGATTTTGTCGGCTCATCGAATGTACTGCCACCGGATTTCGTCCAGCGTTATTCCGGCCAGCATCGCTGGGGGAGTCTCCGCCCTGAATCCATTCGCGTCGGCCGCGCGGCCAGCGGGGGCACAAGTGGTGAAGGCGTGTCCGCCCGCCTCGTCTCGACCAACTATCTCGGCGCCACGACAAAACTGGCGCTCGACGCCGACGGCCTTCGACTGCACGCCATCATGCCGGCCGGCACGGCCTTGCCTGGGGAAGGCGAGGCGGTCGTGCTGACTTTCAACCGCGAGCACCTGCATCTGATGGACGAGCCGGCATGATGAAGGTTTGCGCATTGCACCCCCCTCTGTCCTGCCGGACATCTCCCCCGCAAGGGGGGAGATTGGCTGTTACCACTGGCTTCGCCAGCTTCCAACGCTGCAGAGCCGGTGAGGCGGACAAGCTGCTGATCTCCCCCCTTGCGGGGGAGATGTCCGGCAGGACAGAGGGGGGTGTGAAGGATCTCGGCCTCTCATACATCCTCCATGAGTACAGAGCTCCATCATGACGACCGCCGCGCTCAGCTCCAATCCCGCGCCCGCCATCCTGCCGGGCAGCGGCGGCCTGCGTGGCGCGCTGTCGGACCTTTTCTGGCGCAAGCCGAAGGTCCTGCTGTTGCTCATGCTGCTGCCGCCGGTGCTTTGGCTGGGCATCGTCTATATCGGCTCGCTGTTTGCGCTCCTGGCGCAGAGCTTTTTCTCCATCGACGAGTTTTCCGGTCTCATCAACCGTGAGTTCACGCTCAAGACCTATGGTGACCTGTTTCAGGCCGCCAATCTCGATATCATCCTGCGCACGGTGACGATGGCGGCTCTGGTCACGCTGGCCTCGGCCGTCATCGCTTTCCCCATCGCCTACTACGCGGCGCGCTATGCGCGCGGTCGCTGGAAGGCCTTGTTCTATCTCGGCATCATGCTGCCGCTGTGGTCGAGCTATCTGGTCAAGATCTACGCCTGGAAGCTCATCCTGGCCAAGGAAGGCATCCTCACCTGGCTCCTCGCCAAGCTGCATTTGTTGTGGGTGCTCGACGCCTGGCTGTCGCTGCCGATCGTCGGCGGCAATTCGCTGTCGGTATCGTTCACCGGCACCTTCATCGTCTTCGTCTATGTCTGGCTACCGTTCATGATCCTGCCGGTACAGGCGGCGCTCGAGCGCGTGCCCGGCAATCTCGTCGAGGCCTCGTCCGATTTGGGCGCTTCGCCCGGCCAGACCTTCCGCAACGTGCTGTTCCCGCTGGCGCTGCCGGGCATCGTCGCCGGTTCGATCTTCACCTTCTCGCTGACGCTCGGCGACTATATCATTCCGCAGATCATCGGCACCTCGCGGCTGTTCATCGGCCAAGCCGTCTATTCGCAGCAAGGCACCGCCGGCAACATCCCGCTCGCCGCCGCCTTCACCGTGGTGCCGATCGTCATCATGGGCTTCTATCTCTGGGGCGCCAAGCGCATGGGGGCCTTCGATGCGCTCTGATGGTTCCCAGTCGGCGCCGCTCGGCCTGAAGATCGCCGCCGCCTGCGGCCTGCTGTTCCTGCATCTGCCGATCCTGCTGATCTTCGTCTATGCCTTCACCACCGAGGAGAAGAGTTTTGTCTGGCCGCCGCCAGGGCTGACGACGCAATGGTTCGCCGTGACCTGGAACCGGCCGGATGTCTGGCAGGCGCTGTCGCTATCGGTCAGGGTTGCCTCGATCTCGACTGCGATTGCTTTGGTCCTCGGGACGCTCTGTTCGGCGGCGGTGTCGCGGACAAAATTCTTCGGCCGCGAAACCATCTCGCTGCTGGTCATCCTGCCGATCGCGCTGCCCGGCATCATCACCGGCATCGCGCTGCGCTCGGCCTTTTCGCTGGCAGATATCCCGTTCTCGTTCTGGACGATCGTGCTTGGCCACGCCACCTTCTGCGTCGTTGTCGTCTACAACAACGCCGTCGCCCGTTTCCGCCGCACCTCCGGATCGATGATCGAGGCATCGATGGATCTCGGCGCCGACGGTTTCCAGACCTTCCGTCATGTCGTGCTGCCCAACATCGCCACGGCACTGCTTGCCGGCGGCATGCTGGCCTTCGCGCTGTCCTTCGACGAGGTCATCGTCACCACCTTCACCGCCGGACAGCAGCAGACGCTGCCGATCTGGATGCTGGAAGAGCTGATCCGCCCGCGCCAGCGCCCGGTCACCAATGTCGTCGCCATGGTCGTCATGCTGGTGACGCTGCTGCCGATCCTTGCCGCCTATTACCTCACCCGCGACGGCGACCAGATCGCCGGAAGCGGGAAATGAAAAACAGCGAATAGCGAGTAGCGAATAGGGAATTTCGGCGGTCAAACCCTACTCGCTACTCCCTATTCGCTCCTGTTAAGGGAGAAACCTTATGGACACCCAGATGCTGATCGGCTCGAAATTCGAGAAGGGCACCGAAACCGAGGAGCCGATCCTCAATCCAAAGACCGGGGCGACCATCCTCAGCCTGCCCGAGGCCAGCCAGGCACAGATTGAGGCGGCGATCACTGCCGCCGAACAAGCGTTCGTCTTGTGGTCGCGCACCACGCCGGCGCAGCGCTCCGGCTATTTGCTGAAGATCGCCGACCGCATCGAGGCCGATGCCAAGGAATTCGCCACGCTCGAGGCGCTCAATTGCGGCAAGCCGATCAACGCCGTGCTCAATGACGAAATCCCGGCGATCGTCGACTGCTACCGCTTCTTCGCCGGAGCCGTCCGTTCGATGCCGGGCGTCGTCGCCGGCGAATACATTCCCGGCCATACTTCGATGGTCCGCCGCGACGCCATCGGCATCGTCGCTTCCATCGCGCCGTGGAACTATCCGCTGATGATGATGGCCTGGAAGCTGGCGCCGGCGATCGCCGGCGGCAACACCGTCGTCTTCAAACCGTCCGAGCAGACACCGCTGACGGCGCTGAAGCTGGCGAAAATCCTTGCGGACATCTTGCCCGAAGGCGTGGTCAATGTCGTGCTCGGCCGCGGCGACAGCGTCGGCAACACGCTGATCAACCATCCCAAGGTCAACATGATCTCGATCACCGGCGATGTCGCCACCGGCAAGAAGGTGCTGCAGGCAGCTGCCAAGTCGGTCAAGCGCACGCATCTCGAACTCGGCGGCAAGGCGCCGGTCATCGTCTTCGACGACGCCGATCTTGGCGCCGTGGTCAACGGGCTGCGCGCCTTCGGCTATTACAATGCCGGCCAGGACTGCACCGCCGCCTGCCGCATCTACGCCGGCAGGAAGATCTATGACAAGCTCGTCGCCGATCTCTCCTCGGCCGTCTCGACCATCAAGTACAATCGTCCCGACGACACTGAAAACGAGATCGGCCCGCTCATCTCCCGCCGCCAGCGCGACCGCGTCTCCAGCTTCGTCGAGCGCGCCTCGGAACTGAACCACATCGAGATCACCACCGGCGGCAAGCCGGGCGAGGGTTCCGGCTTCTACTACCAGCCGACCGTCGTCGCCGGCGCGCTGCAGGAAGACGAGATCGTCCGCCGCGAAGTGTTCGGCCCGGTCGTCTCGGTTACTCGTTTTTCGGAGGTCGACGAGGCGGTGAACTGGGCCAATGACAGCGACTACGGCCTGGCGTCCTCGGTATGGACCAAGGATGTCTCGCGCGCCATGGCGACGGCCGCCCGCCTGCAATATGGCTGCACATGGATCAACACCCACTTCATGCTGACCAACGAGATGCCGCATGGCGGGCTGAAGCAGTCCGGCTACGGCAAGGATATGTCGCTCTATGCGCTGGAGGACTACACCGCCGTGCGGCATGTGATGGTGGCGCATGGTTGAGAAGTGGTCCGCGTAGCAAACGAAAAGCCAATTGCTTGGCTTTTCGAGCTTCGAACGCCCTGCGCCTGCGAAGGGCCGGGCGTGGCTATTTTCTCTTCTCCCCGTTTTACGGGGAGAAGAGTCGCTACTCCACAACGCGATAAATATTCCATAGGCTGGTGCCCGACACGACATAGGGCTCGATCTCCTTGCCCCATTTCGCGTGCGCGTCGATCTTGCCGATCTTGGCGAAGAACGCCTCCAACTGGGCCAGGCTTTCGACCTGGTGATGGGACTCGACGGTCGCCTCCCGCGCGCCGATAGAACCGGTCATGATCTGGAACTCCAGCTCGGCGAGGCCGACCTGCGAGCCGATCTCGCGTTCCCATTTCTTCAACAGGTCGAGCACGGTCTGCTTGTGCCCGAACTTGGCGTCGATCTGCCATCTGGCGCTGAACATCGTCTTCTCCTCCAGGTTTGCGGCCCAGGCTGCGATTGATCCACCGGCTGTTGGTCTACTCGTCCCAGGCCTGCACGACGGTCTGCCTTGCGATCCGCCCGTCCTTCAGCTCCAGCATCGCCGCGCAGAACACCTTGGTGCCGTCCGGATAGGCGCAGGCCTGGGTGAAGGCGAGACTGTCGCCGTCGGCGATGGTGGTATCGACCTTGTGGGTCATCGCGCGGCTGCAGATGTCGTCCCAGAATGTGGTGATCGCGGCGCGTCCGCGGATCTCGCGCGGCTTGCTCGGCGGGTTGTTGCGGTCGATCACCCGCACCAGCGCGTCATCGGCATAGAAGCTCGACAGCATCTTGCCGTCACGGGTCTCGATGGCCTTCTTGATCGCCGCGCCATCCACTGTTTGGGTCTTGGTCAGCATTTCATCCTCCATTGGCCCGTCTTCCGGGCGGTTGATGGTCGAAGTGCTGCCCGGCGCTTGTCGCCAGGCAGTGGTTTTTACTGCGACTTCGCCTTGACGGCCGCGAACACGTCGTCGGCCTGCTTCTTGAAGGTCGTCAGATCGACCTGGCTGCCGTTGAGCATCGTCGACCAGTGGCGCACGATCGCGGACATCGCCACCGCCTCCTTGATCTCCTCGTCGCTGGCGCCGTTGAGCCTGGCCGCCTCGGTGTGGAAATAGATGCAATACTGGCACGGGATCTGCGCCGCGACGGCGAGGCCCAGCAGTTCCTTGGTCTTGCCGTCAAGCGCCGTCTTCGGGTTGAGCTGCACGCCCTTGATCTCGGCCCAGGCGCCGGCGACGGCCACATCCGGCAACGTCTTGAACATGTCCGGCACCGAGCCGAGCGTCGCCTCAATGTCCTTGTAGGTCGCCGCCGCGGACGCGTCCTCGGCCTTTGCCGGAGCGATGGCGAACAGCGCGCCCACGCTTGCAGCGATCACAAGCAATTTGAGTGTCCGGTTCGACTTCAGCATTTCCTCCTCCGTTCGCAGCACCTTTTCCGGCGACATCCGCCTGGCCTGCATGGAGAACACTGATACCGCTTACCCGCCTTTGGCCGCTTCCCCCGAAAGCGCCATGGCTCTCATGGCCCGTGCGGGCCAGGGTGCCTGACTGAGAACGCCGCCGCCGCCGCCCGCGACGGCAGGTCCAGCTTGAGCAGTATGTTGGCGACATGGCGCTTGACCGTATGTTCGCTCAGCCTCAATTCGGCGGCGATCGCGGCATTGCTCTTGCCATCGGCGACGAGGCTCACCACCTGGCTTTCGCGCGCCGTCAATGCGGCCGGCTCGGCAGCCTTGGGTTTGGGCCGGCCGGCGGGTTCCAGATGTTGTTCGGACGTCGCATGGACCAGCGCCAGCGGCTCCTCCAACTCGTCGACGCTGACGCGCCCGGCGTCGGTGAAATGCAGGCCCGACCCAGCCGCCAGGTCGGCGATCAGACGCGACGCGATAATGTCGCCGCGCCCGGCATGGGCGGCCAGTTGCATCGCCACCCGCGCCGTCATCCCGACGGGCGGACCGCGCACTTCGATCTCGCCGACATGCGCCCCTTGCGCGCTTGCCACGCCGATTTCCTGCGCCGCCTCGCGCAGCGCCGCCGCGCAGCGTATGGCGCGTGCCGGGCCGTCGAAGCGCGAAATCATCAACTCGCCATGCAGGCCCGCCGAACGCCCGCCATGGCGCCCGACCAGCAGCCGCCAGGTTTCCTGGAAGCGCTGGCTGCGTTCGCTCCACATGCGGTCGCCGAGCCGAGCCGTGTCGTAGATACGTGTCACCAGAACTGCCGCCAGCACGCGGTCCACTTCGCCCACGGCGCGCTCGCCGGTCAGGAATTCCTCTATCAGGTCGGCCACCCCTTCGACATCGCCGGTCCAGATCGGATGGTCGCGTCCGGGAATCTCGACGAGCCGGGCACCGGGGATCTTCTGTGCAAGGAAGCGGCTGGCATCGGGATCGACCCGCGCATCGTTGCGGCGATGTATCACAAGCGTCGGCGCGCTGATCACGCTCAGGATATGGCGGATGTCGACGTCGGCGTTCATGCGCGCCAGCGCCGCCGCCGCCGTCGGGCTCGCCGATAATCGGTCGAAACGTGCCCACCACTGGGCGAAATGCGCGTCGTCGACCCGGCTCGGCGCGAAATGGGGCAGCGTGGCGCCGGTGCCCCAGGCTGTCTCCGCCATCTCGATGAAAGCGTCGAGGCGTTCGCGCGACATCACCCATTTGTGGAAATGCGCATAGCCGCCATAGAGCGCCAGGGCTCGCGTCCGCTCCGGATAGGTGGCGGCGAACAGCATCGCCATCGGCGCGCCTTCGGAGGAGCCGAGCAGCGCTGCACGGCCGCTGCCGGCGGCGTCCATAACCGCGCGCACATCGTCCATCCGCGTTTCGAGACTGGGCAGGTTATGCGCGTCGACGCGGTCGGACAGGCCGGTGCCGCGTTTGTCGAACAGGATCAGCCGCGAGAATGCCGAAAGCCGCTTCAAGAGCCTGGTATAGCCCTCGTCTTCCCAGTGCAGGTCGAGGTTCGAAATGAAGCCCGGCACGAAGACGAGATCGAACGATCCCTGCCCGACCACCTGATAGGCGATCCGCACATCGCCGCTACGGGCGTATCGCGTCTCGATCGGCCTCACGAGATTTCCACCCCGGCCTGACGATTCTGGTCGTCAAACCATAGCAGAACAGCGCAGATTGCGGCAGCTAAACTTTAGCGATGGCGAATATAAGCAGGCGCGGCTTGGCGACTATTCCTGCGAGGCGGCGACGTCGGCAGGGGAGGGCTCGAGTCCGAGTTTGAGGTCGGCCGCAGCCGGCGTGATCGGCCGCCTGATCCTGGCGGAGGCGGCCACCACCAACTCGTTGAAGTTCCCGGTGCCGTCGTCCAGCATTTCGAAGAACTGCCGCCGCATCCTCGGCTCCCAGAACTTGTTGATGTGCTCGGCGACGCCGGCAATGCCTTCCTCGCGCGGCTTGGAATGGAAGAAATCGGCGATCTGGTTTGCCATGCGCACCAGCTTCTCGGCGGTGCTCATAATGTGTTCTTCGTCATGCGACATGCTGGGCAACTCCGCAAACCACCCGGTCGGGGTGGGTGAAAATATCAAAATCCTCGCCGCGAACCAGCGCCACCAGCGTCATGCCAGCCTCTTGCGCCGTGCGGATGGCAAGTGCGGTCGGCGCCGAGACGGCGATGATGAAGGCCGAGCCGATAGAAGCCGTCTTCTGCACCATTTCAACCGAAACCCTGGATGTCACCACGACAGCACCGGATGCGCCATCGATGCCGGCTTTGGCCAGCGCGCCGGCCAGCTTGTCGAGCGCATTGTGACGGCCGACATCTTCGCGCGCCATGACGATGCCCTTGCCAGGTACATAGAAGCCGGCGGCGTGCACGGCTCCGGTCTCGGTATGCAGCGGCTGCACTTTCGACAGAAGCTTGACCGAACGGACAATGTCGTCGGCATCAAGCGTAAGCTTTGAAGCACCAACCGCGTCGACCGAGCGCATCGCCTCCTCAATCGACTCGATGCCGCAGAGCCCGCAGCCGACCGGGCCAGCCAGTCGTCTACGTCGCGCCTCGAAACGTGTATTGGCTCGATCCTTCAGCCGGATCTGGATATCGATGCCGGCGCCATGATCCTCGACCTCGATGGCTTCGATCTCCTCCGGCGCAGCAACAATGCCCTCGGTCAGCGAGAAGCCAAGCGCGAAATCCTCGAAATCGGCCGGGCTTGCCATCATCACCGCATGGGTGGTGCCGGCGAAGGAGAACGCCACCGGCGTCTCTTCCGGCACCATCCGGTCGGCAGCCGTCGTCCCAACCGCGCGGTGCGCCAGCCGCGATACCTGCGTCGTGGCTTTGCGGCGCGCGCTCAAGACTACTCCGCCGCCTGCAAAGACGCGATGCGCCGGCTCTGCTTGGCCTGCTCGTCATAGTCGCGCTGCCATTCCGACGGTCCGTTGGAGGCGCCGACCTGCACCGCCGTCACCTTGTATTCCGGACAGTTCGTCGCCCAGTCGGAGAAGTCGGTGGTGATGACGTTGGCCTGCGTGTCCGGATGATGGAACGTCGTGTAGACCACACCGGGCGACACCCGGTCGGTGATCAGCGCGCGCAGCGTCGTTTCGCCCGAGCGGCTCGTCAGCCGGACCCAGTCGCCGTCGCGCAAGCCGCGGTTCTCGGCATCGTGCGGGTGGATCTCTAGCCGGTCCTCCGAGTGCCACATGCTGTTGTCGGTGCGCCTGGTCTGCGCGCCGACATTGTACTGCGACAGGATGCGGCCGGTGGTGAGCAGCAGCGGGAAGCGCGGCCCCGTCCTTTCGTCCGTCGCCACATATTCGGTCCGGATGAACTTGCCCTTGCCGCGCACGAACGCATCGATGTGCATGATCGGGGTGCCGAGCGGCGCCTTCTCGTTGCAGGGCCATTGCACGGATCCTACGCGGTCGAGCAACTCGAAGGAGACGCCGGCAAAGCTCGGCGTCGTCATCGCGATCTCGTCCATGATCTCCGAGGGATGCTGATAGTTCCAGTCCAGCCCGATCGCGCGGGCAAGCTCCTGCGTCGCCTCCCAATCGGCGTAGCGCGCCTTCGGCTCAAGAACCTTGCGCACCATATTGATGCGGCGCTCGGCGTTGGTGAAGGTGCCGTCCTTCTCCAGGAAAGTCGAGCCCGGCAGGAAGACATGCGCATAGTTTGCGGTCTCGTTGAGGAACAGGTCGTGCACGACGACGCATTCCATCGCGGCAAGGCCGGCGGCGACATGCTTGGTGTCGGGATCGGACTGCAGAATGTCTTCGCCCTGGATGTAGATGCCCTTGAAGCTGCCGTCGACGGCGGCGTCCAGCATGTTGGGGATGCGCAGGCCGGGTTCGTCGTCCAGCTTCACGCCCCACAAGGTCTCATAGATATCGCGCACGGCTTCGCCGGAGATGTGGCGGTAGCCGGGCAGTTCGTGCGGGAAGGAGCCCATGTCGCAGGAGCCCTGCACGTTGTTCTGGCCGCGCAGCGGGTTCACGCCGACGCCGGGCCGGCCGATATTGCCGGTGGCCATGGCGAGATTGGCGATTGCCATCACAGTGGTCGAACCCTGGCTGTGTTCCGTCACGCCGAGGCCGTAATAGATCGCACCGTTGCCGCCGGTGGCGTAGAGGCGGGCGGCCCCCCGGATCAGTTCGGGATCGACGCCGGACAATTTGCCGACGGTTTCGGGGCTGTTTTCCGGCAAGGCGACGAACGATGCCCAATCCTGGAACTCCGTCCAGTCGCAGCGTTCGCGGATGAAGGCTTCGTCGAACAGGCCCTCGGTGACGATCACATGCGCCAGCGCCGTCAGCACGGCCACATTGGTGCCGGGCTTCAGCGGCAGGTGGTAATCCGCTTCGATATGGGCCGACTTGACCATCTCGGTGCGGCGCGGATCGAGCACGATCAGCTTGGCGCCCTGGCGCAGCCGCTTCTTCAGCCGCGAGGCGAACACCGGGTGAGCGGAAGCCGGGTTGGCGCCGATGATGACGGCGACGTCGGTGAAGTCGACGGAATCGAAATCCTGCGTGCCGGCCGAGGTGCCATAGGTCTGGCCGAGCCCGTAGCCCGTCGGCGAATGGCAGACTCGTGCGCAGGTGTCGACATTGTTGTTGCGGAAACCTTGCCGCACCATCTTCTGGACTAGGTAAGTTTCCTCATTGGTGCAGCGCGAGGAGGTTATGCCGCCGATCGAGGTGCGTCCATACTGGTACTGGATGCGGCGGAATTCCTTGGCCGTATGGGCGATCGCCTCTTCCCAACTCACCTCGCGCCACGGGTCGGTGACCTTTTCCCGGATCATCGGCGACAGGACGCGGTCCTTGTGGGTGGCATAGCCATAGGCGAAACGGCCCTTGACGCAGGAATGGCCGTGGTTCGCCTTGCCCTCCTTATAGGGCATCATGCGAACGACTTCGTCACCCTTCACCTCGGCCTTGAATGAGCAGCCGACGCCGCAATAGGCACAGGTGGTGACGGCGGAGCGCTCCGGCAGGCCCTTGGCAAGCACCGTCTTCTCACGCAGCGCATCGGTTGGACAGGCCTGGACGCAGGCGCCGCAGGACACGCATTCCGAATCGATGAACGCCTCGTGCATCCCCGCCGAAACCCGGGATTCGAAGCCTCGTCCCTCGATGGTCAGCGCGAAGGTGCCCTGCACCTCTTCGCAGGCCCGCACGCAGCGCGAGCAGACGATGCATTGCGAGGCATCATAGGTGAAATAGGGGTTGGACTCGTCGCGGGCGATGTAGTCGACCGCCAGCGAGCCATGGCCGGGCGCCACGCCACCTTCCGGCTTGACGTGGTTGCGACCTTCGATGCCGTAGCGGTTCTCGATCAGGCCGATCGACTTCGCCACTGCATCGAACTCGCTGGCGCCGGTTCCGGCCTGTTCGTTCCAGCCGGTCGGATGGTCGGAGACGTAGAGTTCCATGACGCCTCGGCGAATGGCGTCGAGCCGCTCGGTCTGCGTGCGCACGATCATGCCTTCGCCGACGGGCGTCGTGCAGGACGCCGGCGTGCCGCCACGTCCTTCGATCTCGACAAGGCAGACACGGCACGACCCGAAGGAGTCCAGCATGTCGGTGGCGCAAAGCTTCGGGATCTCGACCCCGCCCTCCATGGCCGCACGCATGATCGAGGTGCCTTCCGGCACGGTGATGCTGCGCCCGTCGACGTTCAGCGTGACCTGCTTCTGCGCCTTCGATTGGGGGGTTCCGTAGTCGATCTCTTCGACGAGGGAGGGGAAGTCGGCCTTGATGTTCATCTGCCAGCTCCTATTCGGCAGCCACGCGCACGGGCGCTGGCTTGAAGTCGTCGGGGAAATGGGTGATCGAGCTCATCACGGGATAGGGCGTGAAGCCGCCCAGCGCGCAGAGCGAACCAAACTTCATCGTGTTGCAGAGATCGGTGACCAGAGCGAGGTTCTTCTCCGGCTCAATGCCCGCAACTATTCTGTCGATGGTCTCAACCCCGCGCGTCGAGCCGATGCGGCAGGGCGTGCATTTGCCACAGCTTTCGATGGCGCAGAACTCCATGGCGAAGCGCGCCTGTTTCAGCATGTCGGCGGTGTCGTCGAACACCACGATGCCGGCATGGCCGATCAGCCCGTCCTTGGCGGCGAAGGCTTCATAATCGAATGGCGTGTCGAACAGCGCGCGCGGGAAATAGGCGCCGAGCGGCCCGCCGACCTGCACGGCCTTGACGGGGCGCCCCGTGGCCGTGCCGCCGCCGATCTCGTCGACGATCTCGCCCAGCGTCATGCCGAAAGCGGCTTCGAACAGACCGGCATATTTGACGTTGCCGGCGATCTGGATCGGGATCGTGCCGCGCGAGCGGCCCATGCCGAAATCCTTGTAGTAGGCCGCACCCTTGTCCATGATGACAGGCACGGAGGCCAGCGAGATGACGTTGTTGATCACCGTCGGCTTGCCGAACAGCCCTTTGTGAGCCGGCAGCGGTGGCTTTGCCCGAACCATGCCGCGCTTGCCCTCGAGCGAATCGAGCAGCGCCGTCTCCTCGCCGCAGACATAGGCGCCGGCGCCGACCCGGATCTCCATGTCGAAAGCGTAGGGTGAGCCCAGCACGCTGGCGCCAAGAACGCCAGCCTTGCGGGCGATCTCGACGGCCTTGTTCATCATCGCCACCGCATGCGGATATTCCGAGCGGACATAGACGAAGCCCTTCGTCGCGCCCGTGGCTATACCGGCGATCGTCATGCCTTCGATCAGCACGAAGGGATCGCCCTCCATGATCATGCGATCGGCGAAGGTGCCCGAATCGCCTTCGTCGGCGTTGCAGACGATGTATTTGCGGTCGCCTGCGGCATCGAGCACCGTTTTCCACTTGATGCCGGTCGGGAAGCCGGCGCCGCCGCGCCCGCGCAGGCCCGACTCGGTAACCTGGGCGACGATGGCGGCAGGCGTCAGCGCCAGCGCGTTCGTCAGTCCGTTCAACCCGCCATGCTTCTTGTAGGATTCGAGCGAAAGCGGATCCGTGACGCCGCAGCGCGCGAAGGTCAGCCGCGTCTGCTTGGCCAGGAAGGGGATCTTGTCCGGCGTGCCCAGCCAGCGTTTGTGGTGGCCGCCGGTGAGAAAGCCGCCGTCGAACAGGCCTTTGACGTCGGATGGTTTGACCGGCCCATAGGCGACGCGGCCATTGGCTGTCGCGACTTCGACCATAGGCTCGAGGAAATAGGCGCCGCGCGAACCGTTACGCACGATCTTGGCTTCGATGCCGCGCTCGGCGAGTTCGCCGGCGATCGCCTTGGCGACCTTTTCGGCGCCCAGCGCCAGCGCACCGGAATCGCCTGGAATGTAGATACGCGGGATCATGAGCGCACCTCTGCAACGATCTCGTCGAGCTTCTCGTCATCGAGCCGCCCGATCACCTCGCCATCCAGCATTGCGGCGGGCGAACAGGCGCACAGGCCCAGACAATAGACCGGCTCCAGCGTCACCGAACCGTCGCGGGTCGTCTCATGGAAGCCGATGCCCAGCAATTGCTTCAGCTTGGCGGCGATGGCGTCCGAACCCATCGACTGGCAGGATTCCGCCTGGCAGAGCTTCAGCACATGGCGGCCTGCCGGGTGGCTGCGGTAATCGTGATAAAAGCTGACGACGCCGTACACCTCGGCCCTGGAAATGTTCAGCGCCTCGGCGATGACCGGCAGCGCATCCTTGGGCACATGGCCGAACTCTTCCTGGATGCCGTGAAGGATCGGCAGCAATGGGCCTTCGAGGCCCTTCATCTCCTGGATGATCGCGGCCGTGCGCGACGTAATCTCGGTACTTGCAGGCTGCATTGTCATGCAGCGCCCTCCCTATAGTAGCGACCCATGCATATCGGCCAAAAGCATCAAGCTGTTTTGGAACAACGACATGCGCGTGCCGCTTTATCGCTAAGTGCTTAAGAAATCAGAGAAAACCTCTGAAATCAATAAAGCGGTTTCGTTGTACGATAGAAATTTTCTATCGTTCCGTTTGACTAACCCTGTCTAGCGGAACGGTTGGCATGGAAATCGTCCGCCAGCGCCATTGCCTCGTCCAGCAGCGCCGAGACCAAAGGTGTGTGCGGTTCGCGCGGTGTCGCCACCAGGCCGACCGTGTGGCTGGCATCTGGCTCGATGATCGGAATGGCCCGGATCGGCTCGGCAAAGCCGAATGTTTCCGCAAGGTTGAGCGGCATGATCGACGACCATTTGCCGGTGCGGATGTGCGAAAACAGCACGATCATCGAATTGGATTCCAGCGTCGGTCGCACCTGCACGCCGGCTTCGGCCAGATGCTGATCGATGATGCGGCGGTTCTGCATGTCCGGCGTCAACAGACACAGCGGCAGGCTCGAGAGCTCCGCCCATGTCACTTTGTCGCGGTCGGAATAGGGATTCCCCATCGCGGTGATCAGTTGGTAGCGCTCGTCATAGAGCGGCACGCTGGTCACCCGCCCCAGCGGCTCGTTGTCGAGATAGGTGATCCCGGCATCGATGTCGAAATTGCCGAGCAGCGACAGCACCTCGATCGAGGTCCGCGACAGCACCGAAAAGGTGACGCCGGGATGCTTTTCGCGAAACGGCGTCGTCAGCCGCGGCAGCATGGCGAGCGCCGTCGGGATGGCGGCGATGCGGATACGGCCCGAAAGTCCGTGGCGCGCTGCGCGCATTTCCTCGCGCATGGTTCTGGTGTCGCCGACGATGCGGCGTGCCCACACCAGCACCTGTTTTCCCTCCGGCGTCAGCCCCTGGAAGCGTGAGCCGCGCAGAACCAGCATGACGCCAAGCTGGCCTTCCAACTGCTTGATGCCGGCCGAGAGCGTCGGTTGGGTGACGCCGCATACCTCCGCCGCCCGGCCGAAATGCTCCTCCCTGGCGAGCGCGATGAAGAATTCCAGCTTGTCGATCATGCGATCTTTCCGGTCGTTCGCTGCAAGGTCGGGGAAATTGTGCTCTACCGCAAGCACCACGCACAAATGCCCGGCATCCACACCTTTAAGCCGGCTACCTGTTTCCCGCGGCGCAATGCGGCGCTATGTGGATGAAACTGGGAGATCGACCATGCTGGGCTGGTTCCGCAAGCTTTTGCCGCGCGAAGATCGCTTCTTCGAACTGTTCGAACGACATTCGCGCACCGTGGTCGGCGGCGCCGAGGCGCTGGAGCAGCTTCTCCAGGGCAGGGATATCGACCTCTGGTGCCAGAAAATCATCGATCTCGAAGATGAGGCCGACCACATCACCGCGGAAGTCCTGCTGGCGGTGCGGCGCTCCTTCATCACGCCTTTCGATCGCGGCGACATCAAGGACCTGATCCAGTCGATGGATGATGCCATCGACATGATGCACAAGACGGTCAAGACGGTGAAGCTGTTCGAGCGCAAGGAGTTCGATCCGCTGATGCAGGAAATGGGTGGCGTCATCGTCGCCGCCGCCAAGCTTGTGGCTGAGGCGATCCCGCTGCTCAACAAGGTCGCGACGCATACTGTGCGCCTCAACGCCATCGCCGAGGAGGTCATGCGCGTCGAAAGCCGGGCCGACGACCTGCACGAGCAAGGGCTGAAGGATCTCTTCAGGAAGCACGGCAGCAGCGATCCGATGGCCTACATGATCGGCTCAGAGATTTATGGCCAACTGGAAAAGGTGGTCGACCGCTTCGAGGACGTCGCCAACGAGATCAGCGGCATCGTCATTGAGAATGTCTAGGTGATGGAAGCAACCATCGCCTTTCCGGTACTGGTCGGCCTCGTCGGCGTTGCGCTGTTCTTCGACTTTCTCAATGGCCTGCACGATGCCGCCAATTCCATCGCCACCATCGTTTCCACCCGCGTGCTGCGGCCACAATACGCGGTATTGTGGGCGGCTTTCTTCAACTTCATCGCCTTCATGTTCTTCGGCCTCCACGTCGCCGAGACAGTGGGCAAGGGTATCGTCGACGTCAGCATCGTCACCCCGGCGGTGATCTTTGCAGCCCTCGTCGGCGCCATCGTCTGGAACATCGTCACCTGGATCGCCGGCATCCCTTCGAGCAGCTCGCACGCGCTGATCGGCGGCCTGGTCGGCGCCGGTGTGGCAAAGGCAGGCGTGGGCGCCATCGTCTGGACAGGGCTTGGCAAGACGGTTGCGGCAATCGTCGTGTCGCCGGCGACCGGCTTTGTCCTGGCTCTTGTCCTGATCCTTGCCGTTTCCTGGCTCTTCGTGCGCCAGACGCCGTTTGCGGTCGACAGCACCTTTCGCGTCATGCAGTTCTTTTCCGCCTCGCTCTATTCGCTCGGGCACGGCGGCAACGACGCCCAGAAAACCATGGGCATCATCGCCGTGCTGCTCTATTCGCAAGGCATGCTCGGCGAAGAATTCTACGTGCCGCTGTGGGTCGTGCTCACCTGTCAGACGGCGCTGGCGCTCGGTACGTTGTTCGGCGGCTGGCGCATCGTCCACACCATGGGCTCGAAGATCACCCGGCTGAACCCGATGCAGGGCTTTTGCGCCGAGACCGGTGGGGCGATCACGCTGTTTGCCGCGACCTGGCTCGGCGTTCCCGTATCGACCACGCACACCATCACCGGCGCCATCATCGGCGTCGGCGCCGCCCGCCGCGTCTCGGCCGTGCGCTGGGGCATTGCCGGCAACATCGTCATTGCCTGGATCGTCACCTTGCCGGCCACCGCTTTGATTTCGGCGCTCACCTACCTCGCGGTTGGCCTGGCGAGGTGACATCTACCTGTCCACAAGGTTCAGGATGTTGCCGTCTGGATCCTTGAACCAGGCGACCTTCATTCCGTAACCGACGTGGATATCGCCCTCCAGCGTCAAGCCCGGCATCTGATAGTGCTCGAAGGCGACGCCCTTCGACTTCAGCTCCTTGACGATGTTGCCGATCTCGTCGCCAACCATCCAGGTCACCGCTGTCGCCTTGTTGGTTCCGGCAAATTGGGAATGATAGACGTTGAGGGTGGTATCGCCACTTTTGTAGACGATCAGTTCGCCGCCCTCATCGTGCACCTGTTGCAGGCCAAGCGTTCCCTCGTAGAAAGCCTTGGCCTTTGCCAGGTCGCTTACCGCCAGATTTGCCGTTGCGTTGCTGTTTGCGAGCATGATCGCCTCCTTCTCTGATTGTCGGTCGCGTGCTGGTCACCGAAATAGGTCGCCGCGATCGTTTGACGACTGTCGCTTGACCTGATTGTTGGCCGCATCGGCGCTCGATTATCTGGAAGACGTTTGGAGCGGATGAAATCCGACAGGACCCGCCGCTTTTTCAGGCACGCCAAGACAGCCATTGCTCCACGGCTTGGTTCTGTCCGGAAACTGCATTATCTCAGGTGCAAGCTGCATCTCAGGCGCAAGCTGCGTAAGGAAAAACTGCCATGTCCGTCACCAAGGAAATTGTCACCGAGCGTCTGAAGACGGTCAACGGGCCGGATTTCACCGGCAACATCGTCGACCTCGGCATGGTTTCGGAGATTTTCATCGCCGACGGGAAGGTCTTCTTCTCGATTACCGTTCCCGCCGCTCGTGCCCAGGAAATGGAGCCGCTGCGCGCCGCCGCCGAGCGTGTCGTCAAGGCAATCCCCGGGATCGCCGGCGCGGTCGTCGCGCTGACGGCCGAAAAGAAGGGCGGCGGCATGGAGGCGCCGGTTCCGTCGCGCCCCGCACCGAGGCCCGTTCCGCCGGCTGCGCCCGCTGCCGCCGCGCCGCGTGCGGCTCCGCACGCGCCCGCCTCGCACAGTTCGGGCAAGCGTGGCGTGCCCGGTATCGAGGCAATCATCGCGGTTGCGTCCGGCAAGGGCGGCGTCGGCAAGTCGACCACTGCCGTCAATATCGCGCTCGGCCTCGCCGCCAACGGCCTGCGCGTCGGCGTGCTGGATGCCGACATCTACGGACCGTCCATGCCCAGGCTGCTCAACATCCACGGACGGCCGCAGACCGTCGACGGCAAGATCTTGAAACCGATGGAGAATTACGGCCTGAAGGTGATGTCGATGGGTTTCCTCGTCGACGAGGAAACGCCGATGATCTGGCGCGGCCCGATGGTGATGTCGGCGCTGACGCAGATGCTGCGCGAGGTCGAATGGGGCCGTCTCGACGTGCTCGTCGTCGACATGCCGCCCGGTACCGGCGACGCGCAACTGACCATGGCCCAGCAGGTGCCGCTGGCCGGCGCTGTCATCGTCTCGACGCCCCAGGATCTGGCCCTGATCGACGCGCGAAAAGGCCTCAACATGTTCAAGAAGGTCGACGTGCCGTTGCTCGGCATCGTCGAGAACATGAGCTATTTCATCGCCCCGGACACCGGCAAGCGCTACGATATCTTCGGTCATGGCGGCGCGCGCCGCGAGGCCGAGCGTCTCGGCGTCACCTTCCTTGGCGAAGTGCCGCTCGAGATGGGCATTCGCGAAAGCTCGGATGCCGGCACGCCGGTTGTCGTCTCGAAGCCCGACGGCGCCGAGGCGAAAATCTATCGCGACATCGCTTCGAAGGTCTGGGACCGGGTCAATGAAGAGCGTGGCGCGGCGGCAGCGGCGGTGCCGAGTATTGTGTTCGAGTGATGCCCGCTTGAGGGCTCAGCCGCCGACCTTTTCGCCGAACGACGAAAAAAACTGTCCGGCCAGTTTCTTCGAGGTCGATTCGATCAGGCGGCTGCCGAGCTGGGCGATCTTGCCGCCGACATCGGCCTTGGCCGCGTAGTTCAATACCGTGGCGTCAGGTCCATCTGCCGTCAGCGTCACGTCGGCGCCACCCTTGGCGAAGCCGGCAATGCCGCCCTTGCCTTCGCCCTGGATGGTGTAGGAGTGCGGCGGCTTCAGGTTCTTCAGCGTCACTTCGCCGTTGAATGTCGCCTTGATCGGTCCGATCTTCACCACCACGGTTGCCGCCATCTCGGTCGGCGACTTCATCTCCAGGCTCTGGCAGCCGGGAATGGTCGCCTTCAAGACCTCGGGATCGTTCAGCGCTTCCCACACTTTTTGCAGCGGTGCGGCAATGCGCTCCTCGCCTTCGATCACCAAAGCCATGAAAACCTCCCGGACAAGACTGTCGGAACCCGTAACGCACGGCTTGGTGCGTGTCTATCGCACCAAAGTCCGGTTGCGACCGCACGCCCTCTTGCCTGCTCCCGCGCGTTGCCATATCGATTTGTCTTACAAATACGGAGACCATGATGGCAGGCGCCCCCACCCACAAGAAAAAATTTCGCTCGCAGGAGTGGTTCGACAATCCCGACAATCCGGGCATGACGGCGCTCTATCTCGAGCGCTATCTCAATTACGGCCTGACGCGCGCCGAACTGATGTCCGGCAAGCCGCTGATCGGCATCGCACAGACCGGCTCGGATCTGTCGCCTTGCAACCGTCACCATATCGAACTCGCCAAGCGTGTGCGCGAAGGCATCGTCTCGATGGGCGGCATTCCTTTCGAATTCCCCTGCCATCCGATCCAGGAGACCGGCAAGCGCCCCACCGCGGCACTTGACCGCAACCTTGCCTATCTCAGCCTTGTCGAAGTGCTCTACGGCTATCCGCTCGATGGCGTCGTGCTCACCATCGGTTGCGACAAGACGACGCCGGCGCTGCTGATGGCGGCGGCCACCGTCAACATCCCGGCGATCGCGCTGTCGGTCGGGCCGATGCTCAATGGCTGGCACAAGGGCAAGCGCACCGGCTCCGGCACCATCGTCTGGGAATCGCGCCAGCGCCTGTCGGCCGGCGAGATCGATTATGACGAGTTCATGGACATCGTCGCCTCGTCGGCGCCGTCCACCGGTTATTGCAACACCATGGGCACCGCCACCACGATGAACTCGCTGGCCGAAGCGCTTGGCATGCAGTTGCCGGGCTCGGCCGCGATTCCCGCGCCCTACCGCGAGCGCGGCCAGATTTCCTATGAGACCGGAAAGCGCATCGTCGAGATGGTGCATGAGGATCTGAAGCCGTCCGACATCATGACGAGAGAAGCTTTCGAGAACGCTATCGTCGTCAATTCGGCCATTGGCGGCTCGACCAACGCGCCGATCCATCTCAACGCCATCGCGCGCCACCTCGGAGTCAAGCTCGACAATAACGACTGGCAGACGGTCGGCCTCAATGTGCCGCTACTGGTCAATTTGCAGCCGACGGGCGAATACCTTGGCGAGGACTACCACCATGCCGGCGGCGTGCCGGCGGTCATCGCCGAACTGATGAAGGGCGGGCTGTTGCCGCATCCCGGCGCGCGCACCGTCAACGGCAAGTCGATCGGTGAGAATAGCGAGGGCGTCGCCAACGAAAATCCCGACGTCATCCGCTCTGTCGCCAAGCCGCTGAAGGCCAATGCCGGCTTCATCAATCTTCGGGGCAATCTGTTCGATTCGGCGATCATGAAGACCAGCGGCATCTCGCCGGAATTCCGCGAACGCTATCTCTCCAACCCCAAGGATCCCGAGGCTTTCGAAGGCAACGCCATGGTTTTCGATGGGCCGGAGGATTACCACGCCCGCATCGACGACCCGGCGCAAGGCATCGACGAACACACCATCCTGTTCATGCGCGGCGCCGGCCCGGTCGGCTATCCCGGCGGTGCCGAGGTCGTCAACATGCAGCCGCCGGCCTATCTCATCAAGAAGGGCATCCACGCGCTCGCTTGCATCGGTGACGGCCGCCAGTCGGGCACGTCGGGTTCGCCGTCGATCCTCAACGCCTCGCCGGAAGCCGCGATCGGCGGCGGACTGGCGCTGCTCAAGACGGGCGACCGGGTCCGCATCGACTTGCGCAAGGGCACGGCCGACATCCTCGTCACCGACGACGAGATCACCCGGCGCCGCGCCGAGTTGCAGAACAATGGCGGCTTCCACTATCCCAAGCACCAGACGCCCTGGCAGGAGATCCAGCGCGGCATGGTCGCGCAGTTCTCGGAGGGAATGGTGCTGAAGCCGGCGGTGAAATACCAGGATGTCGCGCACACCAGCGGTGTCCCCAGAGACAATCACTGATTGCTCCGGGGACAATCACTGATTGCTCCGGGGACAATCATTGATTCTGGATCGACGGATGGCGGCTTGATCAAATCAAGCCGCCGTCGGTTTTCCGGTCAGCGTGTTGCCGGGTAGGTCGAGAACGGTCACCGTCCTTGACAAGCGCGCCCAACAAATCCACCATCATGACAAGGGGTGCATCGCGACGACCCCGTGAGGCGTCAGCCCAACGTTCGCGTCCAAGCTTCTCTTCCAGGAGGTGGACGCCATGCCGTCAACAACCGCTATCACTGTATCGCAACTGTCCCGGCTCATCGGTCTGCCGGGCGCGCCTGTCATTATCGATGTTCGCATCGATGACGATTTCGACGCCGACCCGCGCCTGTTGCCGGCTTCGTGCCGGCGCGATTTCAAAACCGTTTCGACCTGGGCGGCCGCATTCGCCGGCAAGCCGGTGGCCGTCGTATGCCAGAAGGGGCAAAAGCTCTCGCAAGGCGTCGTTGCATGGCTGCGCCATGAGGGGATATCAGCCGAATCCCTTGAAAGCGGGTTTGAGGCCTGGCGCGATGCCGGGGGACTTCTGGTCCGCACCGCCAAAATGCCGCCGCGCAATGAAAAGGGCGCCACCGTCTGGGTGACGCGATCGCGCCCGAAGGTCGACCGCATCGCTTGCCCATGGCTGATCCGGCGTTTCCTCGACCCCGACGCGGTGTTCCTGTTTGTCGAGCCCGCTGAAGTATTGGCTGTTGCCGACCGCTTTCAGGCCGTGCCGTTCGACATCGACAATGTGTTCTGGAGCCATCGTGGCGAACGCTGCACCTTCGACACGATGATCGAGGAGTTCGGGTTGGAATCCGAGGCGCTCGATCGCCTCGCCGTAATCGTGCGCGCGGCCGACACCGCAAGCCTCGACTTGGTGCCCCAGGCGGCCGGTTTTCTGGCTGCCTCGCTGGGTCTGTCGCGTATGTACCGCGACGATCTGGAACAACTGGAAGCAGGCATGCTGCTCTACGACGCGTTCTTCCGCTGGTGTCGCGACGCCACCGAAGAAACGCACAACTGGCCCGCTGCGGGTAAGCCGTCATGACCATTCTTGTCCCCGACAACAAGGCGGTGGCCGTCGAGCCGCCGGCTGCGCCGACCTTCGCGGAAGCCACGAAGGTCTGGGCGAGGATCGGATTGCTCAGCTTCGGCGGACCTGCCGGGCAGATCGCGCTGATGCACAAGGAGCTGGTCGAGGACCGGCGCTGGATCGGTGAACAGCGCTTCCTGCATGCGTTGAACTACTGCATGTTGCTGCCTGGCCCGGAAGCCCAGCAACTCGCCATCTATGTCGGCTGGCTGCTGCACAGGACGATCGGCGGCCTTGTCGCCGGCATCCTGTTCGTCGTGCCGGGCGCGCTGGTCATGCTCGTCTTGAGCAGCCTTTACATGCTCTACGGCGACATGCCACTCGTCGCGGCGCTGTTTTTCGGGGTGAAGGCGGCGGTGCTTGCCATCGTCATCGAGGCGGTGATCCGGATCGGACGGCGCGCCCTCAAGAACCGGGTCATGGTGTCGATCGCGGTCGCGGCGTTCATCGCCATCTATGCGTTGAATGTGCCGTTTCCGCTCATCGTCTTGTTCGCCGGCCTGACGGGATGGCTGGGGGATCGCATTGCTCCCGGCCTGTTTTCCGGCTCGGCCCATGGCAAGGACGATGTTGCCGACTTCAAGGGAGCGGTCGACCTGATGTTCGAACGCGGCGAACTCGCCCATGTCAAACCGACCAAATGGCATGCGCCGCGCACCGTCGCCATCTGGCTGCCGCTCTGGCTCGGGCCTGTTCTTTTGATCTGGTGGTTCACCGGCTCTGCAAGCGTCTGGACCGAGATAGGCCGGTTCTTCAGTCTCATGGCTGTCGTCACCTTCGGTGGCGCCTATGCGGTGCTTGCCTATGTCGCGCAGGCAGCCGTCCAGTCCTTCGGCTGGCTGGCCCCTGGTGAAATGGTTGATGGCCTTGGGCTTGCCGAAACGACGCCGGGGCCGCTCATCCTGGTGCTGCAGTTCGTCGGCTTCATCGCCGCGTTCCGCCACTCCGGCTCGCTGGACCCGTTGCTTGCCGGATCGCTGGGGGCGTTGCTCACCCTGTGGGTGACGTTCACGCCCTGCTTTTTCTGGATATTCCTCGGGGCGCCCTACATCGAGGCGTTGCGCGGCAACAAAGCACTGTCGGCCGCACTGGGCGCGATCACCGCCGCAATTGTCGGGGTGATTATGAATCTGGCCCTATGGTTTGGCTTGCACGTCATCTTCCGTGAGGTGCATGCGACGGGTCTTGGCATGAATGTGCCGGTGCTTTCGTCGATCGACTGGCGTGCGGCCTTGCTTTCGGGTGCCGCCATGATCGCCATCCTGAAGCTGAAGATCGGCATGCTGCCGACACTCGCGCTATCCGCCCTTGCAGGGGTCTTGCTGGCGGCGGCTGGTTAGATAGCACCGCCTTTGTAATTCGCTTGCCCACCACCTAAGTGGGCTGGAACGGAAGGAAACATCATGGCCGGACGGCGCTCTTCCCTCGGCTTCCTCGGAATGTTCGGCCGCTCGGGCGACTTGAGGCAGCTCGACGATGCATTGCGCGGCGCGGATCTGCATCCAGCCCTTGTGCCGGAGGGCGTGAAGCTTACCCTGGTCAATCTCATGAAGGATCGCTGGCCCGACGAGCCGCCACGGGGTACCTATGCGTCGGTGGCACAATTATGCAGCTATTGCATCGCGGGTCCCGAAACCTTCGAGCAAGCCAATGGCCATCAGCGGACGCTGGAAGCCGAGCGCCGCATCGAGGCGGCGCTTGAAACCGGCGACAGCCTCGACGCGCAGATCGTGCTGATGACACTGCATGCCAAGCTCATCAACCCCGAAGTCGTCGACCGATACGGGCTCAGCGCGGAATGACGCGAAAGGCAAGATCTGCCTGATCCTCCTAAGGCAGCCGAACCGTTCAGGCCCGGCTGATCTCCTCGAGATACCAGCCGATGTAGCGCAGTTCGTTGTATTCCATCGGCGCGATAGGTCCGGGCACGAAATAGTGCGAGCGCACGCCGCGCGCGGTGTGCTCGATGATCTTCTTGTCTTCGTCGGTGGTGACCTTCCATAGCCAGGTCAGCTTCTCCAGATCGTAATCCTGACCCTCGACCGCGTCGCCGCGCACCAGCCAGATCAGTTCCATCTCGCATGTACCAGCCGTTTTCGGGATGAATCGGTAGATCATGCCGTGATCGGGATAGCAGACGAGAAAGGTCGTGCCGCCGAGATGGATGGAAGTGACGCCACCGTCATAGTCGGTGAAGCGGCCCATCAGCGGGGCCACCGGAGAGCCGTCCTGGCTGCCGCTCGAAACGCCGTCATAGAGCGCGTAGCGGAAGGTGTCGATTGCTTCCTGACCGGCCGCCGAGTTCTGCCAGCGGTTGGCGCTGCCGATCTCGATGCCGAGCGCGCAGGTGCGCTGCTCCATCGCCGCATTGAGCTGCTCGATCATCTCGGCCGGTTTTTCCAGCGCATGCGTCTGCGAATATTCCGGATGCGCCGGTCCGCAATGGTAGCATTCGACATAGTTCTCGACGGCGAGCTTCCAGTTGGCGTCGAGCGGATAGGACTGACGATACGCCACCTTGGCGTCGCCCCAGCCATATTGGCCGCAACTCGTGCGCAGCGACTGTTCGATCGGATCGAAATCGAGCGGCGTCTCGGCGAAGGAAATGAAGACCAGCCCGGAGGCGACGCGGACATGAAGCTTCTTCAGCCCGTGCGCCGAGCGGTCGAAATCCTTCGGCATCAGGCGGGCAGCGCGCAATGAGCCGTCATTGGAATAGCTCCAGGCGTGGTAGGGGCACACGAACATCTTCGCGTTGCCCTTTTCCTTGGTGCAGACCTCGGCGCCGCGGTGGCGGCAGACATTGAGCATGGCATGCACGGTGCCATCCATGCCGCGTGTCAGGATGACCGCCTCGTCGCCCAGTTTGAACAACTCGAAATCGCCCGGGTTCGCGATGACGCTGGCATGGGCCAGGCAGTGCCAGTGGCGGCGAAAGACACGTTCCATGTCGCGCTCGAAGATTGCCTGGTCATGATAGAAGGCACGCACCAGGCCGTGACCTGGCCGATGAGATGCCACCAGCCGATCGATCGCGTCGCCGTCTGTGTGGGCTTGCTGGATAGGATGCACACTCATTTGTCGTTCTGCCCGATGGTTGATCCTGGGTGGTGGCTGCATGGCTGCACGAACTCGTCTCCGGTCAGCCGCCCATTTGCGTGCGCGGCAGGTGGATCAGGTTGCCGAAACGGGCACGCAATCTGTCGTCGACCTGTTTTGGCACATGGCGCGGAAATCGTTCGGCAAGAATGCGTTTCTTCTCGGTGATCGCACGCAGCAATATATCAGGCCGGCCCTTTTCGTTCCATTCCTTCGGCGAGGAACGATCGCCGAGGGCGGGATAGAAGTGCTCGGTCTGCATCAGCTTGAGCGTTTGTTCGTTGTCGAGATAGTGGCCCGGACCCTTGAGGCAGACCTCGGCGATGCTGTCGATCGACAGGGCCTCGTCGGTCACGTCGATGCCACGCGCGCAGCCCAGGCAATGACCGAGCATGTCGTTGTCGATGACCAGGCTCTCCAGGCAGAAGCCGAGCAGCGAGGCATGCATGCCGGCCGCCTCGTAGACGAGGTTGAGGCCGGAGAGGCCGGCCATCACATTGGTGATGCCTTTTTCGTAGCCGGACTGAATATCGGGCAATTTCGAATCAGTCATGCCGGCGGCGGAGCCGCCGGGCAGGTCGTAGAATTGCGCCATCTGGGCACAGGCCGCCGTTGCCACCGACTGCTCGGCCGACCCGCCCGCCATGGCGCCGGTGCGCAGGTCCGACATGAACGGCCAGGCGCCGAAGATCGCCGGATGGCCGGGCTTGAGCGCGTTGACATAGACCAGGCCGGCCAGCACTTCGGCCACCGCCTGCACGACGGCGCCGGCCATCGCCGCGGGTGCCGTGGTGCCGGACTGGCCGGTCGACAGCAGCAGGATCGGGATGCCGCCTTCAACGCAGGCCTCAAGCACGCCGCAGGCATCCTCGGCGAATTTCATCGGCGGCACGACGAATGAGTTGGAGTTGGAAACGAATGGCCGGGCGCGGAAATTCTCCTCGCCGCCGGCGATGGCGTACAGCATTTCAAGCGCAGGCTTCACGTTCTCACGCACGGTGAAGGATGTTCCGACGTGCTTCGATGTTCCCATCACACAGGCATAAAGCGTGTTGAAATCCATCTCGAGCGGATCGGCGATGTCGCGCGCCACCATCGGCCGCTGGAAGAAATGGATGTTGTCCAGCCCATCGACGATGCGGGCGGCATCATAAATATCCTGCAGCTTGGACTCGCGGTACTCGCGCTTTTCGATATCCACCAGGTGCACGGCGATGCCTGCCGTGCCGTAGTGCACGCGCTTGCCCTGGACCACCATGTCGTGCCTGGGGGCCTGGCCATGAAGTGTGAAATGTCGTGCCGCCCGCTTGATGGTGTCGAGCACGAGCGCGCGCGGAAAGCGGACCCGGCCATCGTCGCCATGGACCGCCCCCACCTTGGTCAGTACCTTTATGCAGGAAGGAATGGCGTTGGCGAAACCCACTGTCTCCAGAAGCGTCAGCACGCCTTCGTGGATACGCTCGCGGTCATCCCCGCGCAGCGGCCCGTAGCCGCCGCCCTCGATGGCCTTGTGCTGTGGTCTGGTATCCTCCACTAGGGGAGATGATCGCATGGCATGTCCTGTTTCGCGAAGACCGGAGCGTTGTGGACGACGGTTCGCCGGCGTGTCCTGCTGTTCGACAGCCACTGGCATGGAAGCACTCCACCTTCGTCGGCAGGAACTCGTGGCGGTTGGTCCACCATCGGCCTGCTTCTTCCCCTGACGCCGACTATGCCGCCGGCACTGGCCCATCCTATGGGCCAGCTGGCCCAGTTCCATGTGCCAGAACTAAAATACCGGAGCCGCTGCGAGCGGCTCCGGTCACGAGAGATCAACGATGGATCAGGCGGCTGCGGGTCTGCGTCCGGCGGCCGTGGCCAGTTCGCGAATGCCTGGCTCGATGTGCTGCAGTGCGATCGACGAGATGCCCAGCCGCATGAAACGCGAAGGCTTTTCAGTGCGATCGAAGAAACGGTCGCCTGGCTCGATGATGACGCTGCGCGAGGCCGCTGCCTCGGCCAGCCCGCGCGAATCGGTGCCGCGCGGCCCTTCGAGCCACAGCGACGTGCCGCCGGCCGAATCGGTCGAGCGCCATTCCGGCAGGAAGGCGGAAATCGCATGGACCAGCCGCTTGCGCCGTTCGTCGAAGGCCGACGACAGCCGCCGCACCAGCGCCTCGTGGTGGCCGAGCGACAGGAACAGCGCGACGGCGCGCTGGTTGTTCGCCGGCGGATGACGCAGCATGAAGCGGCGCAGCGCCCTGAGTTCCGCGACCAGTCCCGCGGACGCCACGATGTAGCCGAGCCGCAGGCCGGGAGCCAGCGTCTTGGACATCGAGCCGACATAGACCACGCGGCCGGAGCGATCGAGGCTCTTCAGCGCTTGCTGCGGTGCCTCGTCGAGAAGCTGGCTGTCATAGCCATCCTCGATGATGATCTGGTTGTAGCGGTTGGCTCGCGCCAGAAGATCCTGCCGCCGCTCAGCCGACAACGGCACCATGGTCGGGCAATGATGGCTGGGCGTGACGAAGACGAAGCCGGAATCATTGGGAATAGAAGCGGTTACGATGCCGGACTGGTCGACCGGCACCGGCTGTATCTCCGCGCCCGCAAGGCGGAAGATCGAGCGGGCGTCGGGGTAGCCGGGGTCCTCCATCGCCACCTTGGAGCCTTTGGACATCAGCAGCGTCGCCAGCATGTAGAGCGCGTTCTGGGCGCCCAACGTGACGATGATCTCGTCGGGATTGGCGAAGATGCCGCGCCGGGGCAGGAGCCGCGCCTGGATCTGCTCGATCAGCAGCGGATCGTCACGGTCGACCATGTCGGACGCCCAGTTGCGGATTTCCAACACCGCCAGCGCCATGCGGTTGCACTCGCGCCATTCGGCGGTAGGGAACAGCGCCGGATCGAACTGGCCGTAGACGAAGGGGTAGGACGACTTGATCCAGTTCTCGTGCTTGGCCGGCGGCGGCATGTCGCTGGCGAAGATCTTGCGGCGTGCCTTCCAGTCGATCTCGTTGGCCTGGTCGGGCGCCTTCTGGTGCGGCTTGGCCGGTGTCGCCAGCACATCGGGATTGACGAAATGTCCACGCCGCTCGCGCGCCACCAGGAAACCCTGGTCGACGAGCTGCTGGAACGCCAGCACCACGGTTCCGCGCGCCACGCCAAGTTTTTCGGCCAGGATCCGGCAGGAAGGAAGCGGCATCGAAGCGGCGATCTGGCGGTCCAGAATGGCGGCCACGATGGCTTGGCGGATCTGCGCTTGCAGGGTTTGGCCGGATTCAGCCGAAATCCGGAACAGGCCGGACCATATCGCCGTGTCGTTTCGCTGTGGCATGGGAGATTTCCTCGATGGCCAGCCTTTTTCGCTTGGCTGGACCAGCCGAACGTAACCGTGGCACAAGGGGTTGCGCCAATCAATTTTTCTGATCGTTGGGATTTATGCCAGTGATCCTTCACGCCATTTTGATGCTGCGCCGCGGCATAGTTGCGTGACTCTGTGCGTCATCGCTGCGCATTGAAACGGGTGGAGTTCGGCCCGATAGATTGTCGCGACGACACGCGCCGGAAACATCCGGTCCGTAATGATGGCTCGAGGTCTCGGAGTTTGGCAGTGGATCAATCGTCCTTTCAAAAACAGCTCGCCGCCTTGCGCGATCACCGCGCTGCAGCGCCCGCCAGCATGCGCCAGGCCTTCGCCGCCGATCCCAAGCGGTTCGTGGAATTCTCCGCCACCGATGGCGATCTGCTGCTCGACTGGTCGAAATGCGCGGTCGATGCGACCGCCATGGAACTGCTGGAAAAGCTCGCCCTGGCCGCCGATCTCGAAGCTCGTCGCGCCGCCATGTTCGCCGGCAAGAAGATCAACGTCACCGAGGACCGTGCCGTGCTGCACACGGCGCTGCGCAACCTGACCGGCAAGGGCGTCACCGTCGATGGCCAGGATGTCAAGGCTGACGTCATCGCCGTGCTCGACGCCATGGGCGCCTTTGCCGATGCCGTGCGCTCCGGCAAGGCGGCCGGCGCCACCGGCAAGAAGATCACCGACATCGTCAACATCGGCATCGGCGGTTCCGATCTCGGCCCGGCCATGGCGACGCTGGCGCTGGCGCCCTATCATGACGGGCCGCGCGCGCATTACGTTTCCAACATCGACGGCGCCCATATCCACGACACGCTGAAGGGGCTGTCCGCCGAGACCACGCTTTTCATCATCGCTTCCAAGACCTTCACCACCGTCGAGACGATGACCAATGCGCAGACGGCGCGCGACTGGGTGCAGAAGGCGCTCGGCAAGGAAGCGGTCGGCAAGCACTTCGCCGCCGTGTCCACTGCGCTCGATCTGGTCGCCAAGTTCGGCATCGCGCCCGATCGCGTCTTCGGCTTCTGGGATTGGGTCGGCGGCCGCTATTCGCTCTGGGGCGCCATCGGCCTGCCGGTGATGATCGCTGTCGGCCCGCGGAATTTTCGCGCCTTCCTCGATGGCGCGCATGAGATGGACGAGCATTTCCGTACCGCACCGGTGCAGGAGAACCTGCCGGCGCTGCTGGGGCTGGTCGGCTGGTGGCATCGCGTCATCTGCGGTTACCCGGCGCGCGCCGTCATCCCTTACGACCAGCGCCTGTCCAGATTGCCCGCCTATCTGCAGCAGCTCGACATGGAATCGAACGGCAAGAGCGTCACCCTCGAAGGCACGGCGGCAACGACGCCGACCGGACCGCTTGTCTGGGGCGAACCCGGCACCAACGGCCAGCATGCCTTCTTCCAGCTGCTGCACCAGGGCACCGATTTCATCCCGGTCGAGTTCCTCGCCGCGGCCGTCGGCCACGAGCCCGATCTCAAGCACCAGCACGATCTGCTGCTCGCCAACTGCCTGGCGCAGTCGGAAGCGCTGATGAAGGGCCGCACGCTGGACGAAGCCCGCGCCCAGATGCTGGCCAAGGGCATGAAGCCGGCCGAGGTCGACAAGATAGCCCCGCACCGCGTCTTCTCCGGCAATCGCCCCTCGGTGACCATCCTTTACCGCAAACTCGACCCGCGCACCTTCGGCCGGCTGATCGCGCTCTACGAGCACCGCGTCTTCGTCGAGGGCACGCTGTTCAACATCAACTCCTTCGACCAGTGGGGCGTCGAACTCGGCAAGGAACTGGCCACCGGCCTTCTGCCTGTCGTAGAGGGCAAGGAAAGTGCCGCCAAGCGGGACGCATCGACCGCAGGCCTTGTGGGATTCATCCACCATTTGCGTGGCTCGGAGTGAAAAGCTTGGCAGACATCAAGGGAATATTGTTCGACAAGGACGGCACGCTTGTCGACTTCAACGCCACCTGGCTCGGCGTTGCCGACTTCATGGCCATGGATGCGTCCGAAGGCGATCGCTGGAAAGCCGACAGGCTGCTGGCCGCCGCCGGCTTCGATTTCGCCAACAAGCGCTTTAAGCCTGACTCGATATTTGCCTCCGGCACCAATCTCGACGTCGTCGAATTGTGGTTTCCGCGCCTCTCCAACGAGGATCAGATGCTGGCGGTCGCCCGCTTCAACGAGATCACCTCGGTGCAAGGCTCGGCGATGGCCGTGGCGCTGCCGGGCATCGTCGACACGCTGACGGCACTGCACAGGAAGTCCTACCGGCTTGGCGTCGCCACCAACGATTCGACCAGCGGCGCGGAAAAGACGCTTGTCACGCTCGGCGTCGCCCAATTGTTCGACGCGGCCTATGGCTACGACGCGGTGGCCAATCCGAAGCCGGCGCCCGACACGATCCTGGCCTTCAGCGATCTCACCGGCCTCAGGCCGGCGGAAATCGCCATGGTCGGCGACAACCGCCACGACCTCGAAATGGCGCGTGCCGGCGGCTGCGGGCTGGCGGTCGGCGTGCTCTCCGGCACCGGAACCCGCGAATCGCTGGCCGGCATTGCCGACGCCATCCTGGATTCCGTTGCCGATCTGCCGGATTTTCTCTCGGCGCGGGTCAAGGAGACGATCTGATCCCGTCGGTAGACGCGGCCGCCTCGTCAGCCTTCGAAGCGAAAGACGCCGCTTGGCTGCAGCGCGCTGTCTTTCGCCTGGCCGAAATCCGGCACCTTATGTTCGGCGAGCAGGCGCAGCCGTGATCGTGGCAGATAGGCGCGGTTAGGATCGCCGACCAGGACCTCGATGCCGGCATTCAGGCAGCGTTCGAAAAAAGGCATGACGCGGTCGGCGACGCCTTGGCTGTAGAAGACATCGCCTGCAAGCACGAGGTCGACGGCCGGCGGCGGACCCCTGGTGATGTCGTCTCCGATCACGGTGATGGCGACACCGTTGGCCGCCGCGTTTAGAGCGAGCGCGGCAACGCCGTTGCGGTCGATCTCTGCGGCGATGACTTCGCGTGCCCCAGCCTTGGCGGCGGCAATGCCGACAAGACCCGAACCGGCGCCGAGGTCGAGCACGCGGCGGCCGGCTACCGTTTGCGGATGATCCAGTATGTGGCGCGCAATCACCGCGCCGCCGGCCCACACATAAGCCCAGTAAGGCGGCTGCGGCTCGGGTCCATCGTTGTCCGCCTCGATCGTGTCGTCATCGTCGCCAGCGCTTTGGTGCGGATCTATGAGCCGTCTCAGGCCACTGGCCGGATGCGGTGTATAAAGCTGGATCTCAGGCACCGACGGCACCGGGGCGAGGCGCATGTTCGTTCTGATGAATTCTGCCGGGTCAGGACGGCAAGGTGCATTTACGGCATCCGCGCCGCCGGCTGCAATCATTCGCGCAGTGCTCGCCGCAGGATCTTGCCGACCGGCGTCTTCGGCAACTCGGTCCTGAATTCTATGTATTTGGGCCGCTTGTAGCCGGTCAGGTTCTCGCGGCAGAAGGCGGTGAGCGTCTCCGCGGTCAGCGCCGGATCCTTCTTGACCACGAACAGTTTCGGCACCTCGCCCGAATGCTCGTCCGGCACGCCGACCGCCGCCACTTCGAGCACGCCCGGATGCATCGCCACGACTTCCTCGAGCTCGTTCGGATAGACATTGAAGCCCGAAACCAGGATCATGTCCTTCTTGCGGTCGACGATCTTGGTGTAGCCGCGCTCGTCCATGAAGCCCATGTCGCCGGATTTGAAGTAGCCATCCTTGGTCATCACCTTGGCGGTCTCATCGGGCCGGTTCCAGTAGCCCGCCATCACTTGCGGTCCTCGGATGCAGACCTCGCCGACCTCGCCGAGCGGCAAATTGTTGCCGTCGTCGTCGCGGATGGCGATCTCGGTCGAGGGCAGCGGCAAGCCGATGGTGCCGGTGAAGTCGCCGGCGGTGAACTTGTTGGCGGTGGCCACCGGCGAGGTTTCCGAGAGGCCGTAGCCTTCGGTGACCGAACAACCGGTCAGCGTCTTCCAGCGTTCGGCGACGCCCTTCTGCACCGCCATGCCGCCGCCCAGCGTCAGCACCAGCGGCTTGAAGTCGAGCTTGCGGAAATCCTCATTGTTGAGCAGCGCGTTGAAAAGCGTGTTGAGGCCGGGAAAGATGTGCACCGGATATTTCTGCAATTCCTTGACGAAGCCGGGAATGTCGCGCGGGTTGGGAATGAGCACATTGCGGGCGCCTTGCTGCATGCCCATCAGCGCGT
Organism: Mesorhizobium sp. M1342; assembly: GCF_040317955.1. Classification (NCBI taxonomy): domain Bacteria; kingdom Pseudomonadati; phylum Pseudomonadota; class Alphaproteobacteria; order Hyphomicrobiales; family Phyllobacteriaceae; genus Mesorhizobium; species Mesorhizobium sp. M1342. The sequence continues at coordinate 91,227 of NZ_JAMYLI010000017.1, forward strand.
TCACGGTCAGCGCGAAAATATGATAGAGCGGCAGCGCGCAGATGAAGTTGGGGTGCGCCGGTTTCGGCTTGATCGTGTAGGCATCCTCCATCCACTGCGCGTTCTGCGCAACGTTGGCGAGCACGTTTCTGTGCAGCAGTGTGGCGCCCTTCGACACGCCCGTGGTGCCGCCCGTATATTGCAGGAAGGCGACATCGTCGGCTTCCACCTTGGCCGGCTTGAAGCCCATGCCGGCGCCGGCCTTCATGGCGGCATTGAACTTGACATGGCCGGGCAAGGACCATGCCGGCACCATCTTCTTCACGCGGCGCACGACGAAATTGACGATCGTGCCCTTCAGGCCGCCAAGCATGTCGCCCATCGCGGCGACCACCACATGCTTGACCGTGGTCCTGGCGATCACCGCCTGCAAGGTGTTGGCGAAGTTCTCCAGGATGACGATGGCTTGCGCACCGGAATCCTTCAACTGGTGTTCGAGCTCGCGCGGCGTGTAGAGCGGATTGATGTTCACCACCACATAACCCGCTCGCAAGATCGCCATCATCGCCACCGGATATTGCAGCACGTTCGGCATCATCAGCGCGACGCGCGCGCCTTTCCGCAGGCCTTTCGATTGCAGGTAGGCGCCGAAGGCCGCCGACAGCCGCTCGACATCGGTGTAGCTGATGGACTTGTCCATGCAGGTGAAGGCCGGCTGCGCGGAAAACTGCTTGCAGGCGGCGACGAGGAAATCGCCGATCGAGCTGTAGGGCAGGGCGCCGATCTCGGCCTGCACGTTTTTCGGATAGCTCTTGAGCCACGGCTTTTCCGGCAAGCCGGCGGCCAGCGCCGTCAGCGTTTTCGGCAATCGGTTGGCGGTGGCGTCGGCCGGCCTTGCCGCCGGTGGGGTCTTCATCGCCGCGGCGGCTTTCGATGCCGGCCTGGCAGCGGGCTTTGCCGCCCCCGCTTTATTTCCCGACGCCGTCTTTCCGGCCGCAGCCTTGGCCGGGGCTTTCACCACTGGCCTTGTGCTTGCCCTTACGGGCGCCGCGGCCGCCTTCGGCGTGGCGGCTTTGGAAACGGGTGCTTTCGGCTTGGCAGTACCGGCTGCTTTCGACGGCGCCTTGGCTCCCGCTTTCACCGGCGCCGTCGTCCTTGATGCTTTTGCCAACCGTTCCTCCCTGGACAAGTCTTGTTCATCCGCGCCGCGCTCGCCCCTGAATTGACAAGGACGCCCTCCGCTGCGGCCGCTACACCCTATGTATTGCCTCCGTTGGTGACCGTGCAAGTCTTGCCCTTGCGGCAACATGGCGAAAGATTTGCCGTCGAAAGTCTTTGCCGCCGCCAGCGCTCCCAGGCGGTGTCCTGGCGTATCCCTCGGCCGCTCGGAAGCGCCGGGAACATTTATATCGTCAGCTTGGCGATCAATAAAAAAATTCGGTTGTTAATAATCTCGTGAATGGAAAAAACTGCTAATTTTTTCTGCAATTTGGCAAAATAGCGGATTTTTTTCCTGCTTCCCGCGGGGTAAGCAAACGGGGTGTTCCAAAGCCGGAAAAACGGTGCTTATATGCGCGCTTCGCGAGCCTGATAGAGGGGCTTGGAAGAACATCAGGGAGTGCTCAATGAATAAGAAGCTGACTTTTGCAGCCGCGTTGCTGGCTGCAAGCGTCCTGAGCGGCATGGCCAATGCGAAAACTCTGGTCTACTGCGCGGAAGCTTCGCCGGAAGGTTTCGATCCGGCGCCGTATACCGCAGGCCAGACGTTCGACGCGTCATCGCGCACCGTCTTCAACCGCCTTGTCGAATTCGATCACGGCAAGACGACGACCTCGCCGGGCCTGGCCGAGAGCTGGACGATCTCCGACGATGGCAAGGAATATGTCTTCAAGCTGCGCAAGGGCGTCAAGTTCGCCGCAACCGACTATTTCACCCCGACGCGCGACTTCAACGCCGACGACGTGGTGTTCTCGTTCGAACGCCAGGTCGACAAGAACGGCCCCTGGTTCCAGTACATTCCGGGCATTGCCTACCAGTATTACAATGACCAGTTCGGCGACAACATTACCAAGGTCGAGAAGGTCGATGACCTGACGGTGAAGTTCACCCTCAAGGAGCCGGCGATCACCTTCATTCCGACGCTGGGCATGGATTTCGCCTCGGTCGTCTCCAAGGAATATGCCGACAAGCTGCAGGCCGACAAGACGCCTGAGCTGTTCAACCAGAAGCCGATCGGCACCGGCCCGTTCATCTTCGTCGACTATCAGACCGACGCCGCCATCCGCTACAAGGCCAACCCGGACTATTGGGGCGGCAAGCAGAAGATCGACGATCTGGTCTTCGCCATCACCACCGATCCGGCGGTGCGCGCGCAGAAGCTCAAGGCCGGCGAATGCAACATCATGTCGTACCCGGCACCGGCCGACATCGCCGGCCTGCAGGCCGATGCGAACCTGAAGGTCGAGGAGCAGGAAGGCCTCAATGTCGGCGCGCTGATGTACAACACCCAGCAGAAGCCGTTCGACGACGTGCGCGTTCGCAAGGCGCTCAACATGGCCATCAACAAGAAGGCCATCATCGATGCCGTCTTCCAGGGCGCCGGCCAGGTGGCGATCAATCCGATCCCGCCGACCATGTGGTCCTACAACAAGGAAGTGAAGGACGATCCTTACGATCCGGATGCAGCCAAGAAGCTGCTTGAAGAAGCCGGCGTCAAGGACCTCAAGATGAACGTCTGGGCCATGCCGGTGTCGCGCCCCTACATGCCGAATGCGCGTCGCACCGCCGAGCTGATCCAGGCGGACTTCGCCAAGGTCGGCGTCACCGTCGAGATCGTCAGCTACGATTGGGGTGAATACCTTAAGCGCGCTTCCGCGGTCGATCACGACGGCGCCGTCATCGTCGGCTGGACCGGCGACAATGGCGATCCGGACAACTTCCTCGGCGTGCTCCTGAGCTGCGCTTCCGTCGGTTCGAACAACCGCGCGGAATGGTGCAACAAGGACTTCGATGCGCTCATCAACAAGGCTAAGACCGTTTCGGACCAGGCCGAGCGCACCAAGCTCTATGAACAGGCACAGGTCATCTTCAAGGAACAGGCACCCTGGGCGACGCTCGCTCACTCCAAGGTGTTCATGCCGATGCAGAAGACCGTCACCGGCTTTGCGATGGATCCGCTCGGTATCCACCGCTTCGACGGCGTCGATATCGCCGAATAAGGTTGCGAAACGGGGGCGCCACCATGTGGTGACGCCCCCACTCGCCCGCCATGCTGCGTTATATCCTCGGCAAGCTCGCCCTCATCATCCCGACCTTCATCGGGATAACCATCCTCGCCTTTGGCTTCGTGCGCATCCTGCCCGGTGATCCGGTGCTGGTGCTTGCGGGCGAACGCGGCCTGTCGCCCGAACGCCACACGGCGCTGATGCACCAGTTCGGTTTCGATCTGCCGATTTGGCAACAATACCTGACCTATCTGACGAATGTCCTGAGCGGCGATTTCGGCACCTCGTTTTCAACCAAGACGCCGGTGCTCAAGGATTTCCTGGTGCGCTTCCCGGCAACGGTCGAACTCGCCATCTTCGCCATGATCTTTGCCGTTGTCCTGGGTGTCGCCGCCGGCATCTTCGCCGCCATCCGCCGCGGCTCCTGGTTCGATCAGCTGACGATGGGCACGGCGCTGGCGGGCTATTCCATGCCGATCTTCTGGTGGGGCCTGCTGCTGATCATCGTCTTCTCCGGCACGCTGCACTGGACGCCGGTTTCCGGCCGCATCGACCTTCTCTATTTCTTCAAGCCGGTGACCGGCTTCATGACCATCGATTCGCTGATCTCGGGGCAGAAGGGCGCATTCCGCTCGGCGCTGTCGCACCTGATCTTGCCGACCATCGTGCTCGGCACTATCCCGCTCGCAGTCATCGCCAGGCAGACGCGCTCGGCGATGCTCGAAGTGCTGGGTGAGGACTATGTCCGCACCGCGCGCGCCAAGGGCCTGGCGCCGCGCCGCGTCATCGGCCTGCATGCCTTCCGCAACGCGCTGATCCCGGTCGTCACCACCATCGGTCTGCAGGTCGGCACGCTTTTGACCGGCGCCATCCTGACCGAGAGCATCTTCTCCTGGCCCGGCATCGGCAAATGGATGATCGACGCCATCTCCAAGCGCGACTATTTCACCGTGCAGGGCGGCTTGCTTTTGATCGCGCTGATCGTCATGTCGGTCAACCTCATCGTCGACGTGCTCTACGCCGTCATCAACCCACGCATCCGGGCCAACTGACATGAGCAATGAAGGCCCAGCCACCATCGAAGCCGCGACCGTCGTCAAGCCGCAGGATGCCAGGCTGCAGATGTTCGGCGAGTTCTGGCACTACTTCTCCGTCAACAAGGGCGCGGTGATCGGGCTCTTCGTCTTTGCGCTGCTGATCCTGATCGCCATCTTCGCGCCGCTGCTGGCGCCGCATTCGCCGGACGATCAGTTCCGCGACTTCTTCCTGACGCCGCCGGCCTGGCAGGAGGGCGGCAACGCGCAGTTCCTGCTCGGCACCGACGCTGTCGGCCGCGATATGCTGTCGCGCCTGATCTACGGCTCGCGGTTCTCGCTCGCCATCGGCTTCGTCGTCGTCACGTCAGCGCTGATTTCAGGCGTCATTCTCGGCCTACTCGCCGGCTACTGCCGCGGCTGGGTCGACACGCTGATCATGCGCATCATGGACATCATCCTGGCCTTCCCGTCGCTGCTATTGGCCCTGGTGCTGGTCGCGGTGCTTGGCCCCGGCCTCGTCAACGCCATGATCGCCATCGCCTTCGTGCTGCAGCCGCATTTCGCCCGGCTCACCCGCGCCGCCGTGATGGCCGAGAAGACCCGCGAATATGTCGTCTCCGCCAAGGTCGCCGGCGCCAGTCATCTCAGGCTGATGCTGGTCACCATCCTGCCCAACTGCATCGCGCCGTTGATCGTGCAGGCGACGCTGTCCTTCTCCAACGCCATCCTCGAGGCGGCGGCCCTTGGCTTCCTCGGCATGGGCGCGCAGCCGCCGACGCCGGAGTGGGGCACCATGCTGGCCGAGGCGCGCGAGTTCATCCTGCGTGCCTGGTGGGTGGTTACTTTCCCGGGTCTCGCCATCCTGATCACCGTCTTCGCCATCAACCTGATCGGCGACGGCCTGCGCGACGCGCTCGACCCCAAGCTGAAGAGGTCGTGAGCATGCCTCTGCTCGAGATCAAGAACCTCACCGTTTCCTTCGACACCGCGGCCGGACCGTTCATGGCCGTGCAAGGCATCGACCTCTCGATCGAGCCGCGCGAAGTGCTGGCGATCGTCGGCGAGTCCGGTTCCGGCAAGTCTGTGGCGATGCTCGCGGTAATGGGCCTGTTGCCCAACACCGCAACCGTCAAGGCAGACCGCATGGCCTTCGACGGCGTCGATCTCCTGAAGCTCAGCCCGTCCGAACGCCGCAAGATCGTCGGCAAGGACATCTCGATGATCTTCCAGGAGCCGATCGCCAGCCTCAATCCGTGCTTCACCGTCGGCTTCCAGATCGAGGAGGTGCTGCGCTTCCATATGGGTATGGATCGCGCTCAGCGGCGCGCGCGGGCCATCGAGTTGATGAAGCTGGTCGGCATCGCCGATCCGGAAGAACGGCTTAGCTCGTTTCCGCACCAGATGTCGGGCGGCCAATGCCAGCGCGTCATGATCGCCATCGCCATCGCCTGCAATCCGAAGCTGCTGATCGCCGACGAGCCGACGACGGCGCTCGACGTCACCATCCAGAAGCAGATCCTCGATCTGCTGGTTTCGCTGCAGGCCAAATACGGTATGGGCCTGATCATGATCACCCACAATATGGGCGTGGTGGCCGAGACCGCCGACCGTGTCATCGTCCAGTACAAGGGCCGCAAGATGGAAGAGGCCGACGTGCTGTCGCTGTTTGAATCGCCGAAGAGCAATTACACGCGGGCGCTTTTGTCGGCGCTGCCGGAGAACGCCGTCGGCGACCGGCTGCCTACCGTTTCCGACATGATGTTCGAGCCGGCGCCTTCGGCAGTTGGAGCCGCCTGATGAGCACCACGGTCCTCGAAGGCAAGAACATCGTCCGCGACTACCATATCGGTGGTGGCCTGTTCACCGGGCCGCGCACAGTGCACGCGGTCAAGGGCGTCTCGTTCAAGGTCGACAAGGGCAAGACGCTGGCCATCGTCGGCGAAAGCGGCTGCGGCAAGTCCACGCTCGCCCGCATCATCACGCTGATCGATCCGGCGACGTCAGGCGACCTGTTCATCGACGGCAACAAGGTCGACATCGCCAAGGGCGGATTGACCAAAGAGATGCGCCGCAAGGTGCAGATCGTCTTCCAGAACCCCTATGGATCGCTCAATCCGCGCCAGAAGATCGGCGACGTGCTGGGCGAGCCCCTGCTGATCAACACCGACAAGCCGGCGGCCGAGCGGCGCGACCTGGCGATGAAGATGCTGAAGAAGGTCGGCCTCGGTCACGAGCACTACAACCGCTACCCGCACATGTTCTCGGGCGGCCAGCGCCAGCGCATTGCCATTGCCCGTGCGCTGATGCTCAACCCAAGCCTGCTGGTGCTGGACGAGCCGGTCTCGGCGCTCGATCTTTCCGTGCAGGCACAGGTGCTCAACCTGCTCGCCGACCTGCAGGACGAGTTCCAGCTGACCTATGTCTTCATCAGCCACGATCTGTCCGTGGTGCGCTACATCGCCGACGATGTGATGGTGATGTATTTCGGCGAAGCGGTCGAATACGGCTCGCGCGACGAGGTCTTCGCCGACCCCAAGCACAGCTACACCAGGACGCTGTTCGCGGCGACCCCGCGCGCCGACGTCGCCTCGATCAAGGCGAGGCTAGCGAAGAAGAAAGCCGCCTGACGCCGCGGCGTCAGGCTGTAGCAATTCAGCTCGCTCAGGACAGCTTGGCGATGATGCTGCGTAGCGCTTCGCCGAAGCGCCGGACTTCCTCGACTGTGTTGTAGTGGACCAGTGAGGCGCGGATGGCGCCGCTGTCCATCGATAGGTTGAGGCGCTTCATCAGCCGCGGCGCATACATGTGGCCGTCGCGGATGCCGATCTGCATCTCGGCCATCTCTTCGACGATCCGCTGCGGCGACAGTGTGCCGATGTTGAAGCAGAACGTCGGCACGCGTTCGGTGATGCGGGCCTCGTCTGCGACGCCATAGATGGTCGCGCCGCAACCTTTCAGCACCGCAAGCATCTCGCGCGCCAGCACCAATTCGTAGTCGCGGATGGCGCCCATGCCGGCAACGATGTTGTCGCGCCGCGAGCGGTTGTTGGAGGGTGCGAGATTGCGGCCGATCAGTTCCAGGTACTGCACGGCGGCATCCATGCCGGAGACGTTCTCGTAGATGAACGTGCCTGCCTCGACCTTGTAGGGCGGCTCGTTGGGGATGAAATCCTCGCGGAAGGTCGGCAGCCGTTTCAGCGTTTCGAAACGACCCCAGAGGAAGCCCATATGCGGCGAGAAATTCTTGTAGCCGGAGCAGACGAGATAGTCGCAGTCCCAGGCCTGCACGTCGATCAGCCCGTGCGGTCCGTAATGCACGCAGTCGAGGAACACTTCGGCGCCGGCCGCGTGCGCGATCTTGGCCACCGCGGCGACATCGACGATCGAGCCGATCGAGTGCGCGGTGACCGTGCAGGCGACGAGACGGGTGCGGTCGGAAACCAGCGGGCGCAGATCGTCGACATGCAGATTACCGTCCTCGCGCATCCGCCACCATTTGAATTTCGCACCGGCGGATTCCAGCGCCAGCCAGGTCGCGATGTTGGCGTCGTGGTCCATGTCGGTGATGACGATCTCGTCACGCTCCTGAAGCATCTGACCGATACCGAGGCTGACCAGGCGGATGAACGAGGTGGCGTTCATGCCGAAGCAGATTTCCGCCGGGCTATAGGCGTTGATGAGCAGCGCTACGCTTGTCCGAGCATCGGCGACCGACTGGTCGACGGTGACGCTGCGGCCATAGCGGCCGCCGCGCTGCACATTGTGCGAAACCAGATGGTTGGTCACCGCGTCGAGCACGCTTTGCGGGATCTGCGCGCCGGCGGCGTTGTCCAAAAAGATGAAGTCGCCAGCCCGCTGCAAGGCTGGAAACATGGCGCGGATGGCGTCGACGGGGAACGCGGTGGCGTTTGCATTGTCGGTTTGATGCTTGTTCACGGGTAGGCTCCTGCAAAGGACTTGAGCGGGGATCAGGTAGTGGAGGTCAGCGCTTCTTTTCGGTCTTGAAGCGCTCTTCAAGCAGGCTGACGAGGCGGACCATCGGCCAGAGGAAGATGAGGTAGACAAGCGCTGCGCCGATCAGCGGCGAGGGGTTGGCGTAGAGCGACTGCGCGTTGGTCGCTTCCTTCAAGAGTTCCGGCAGCGCCACGGTGGAGGCGAGCGAAGTGTCCTTGAACATCGAGACGCAGTTGCTGGTCATCGGCGGGATGACGACGCGGATCGCTTGCGGCAGCACCACCTTGCGCAAGGTCAGCAGGAACGGCAGGCCAAGCGCCTGCGACGCCTCGAACTGGCCGCGCGGGATGCTCTCGATGCCGGAGCGGAACACCTCCGCCGAGTAGGCCGACATGATGAAGGCGAAAGCAGTCACGGCGGAGGCCCAGGACGACAGGCGTATGCCGAGGAACGGCAGTGCATAGTAGATCAGGATCAGCACGACCAGCACCGGCAGGGCGCGGAAGATGTCGGTGTAGCCGACCGCCAGCCACCGCAGCGGCTTCGGCGCATAGAGCCGCACCAGGCTGATCCCCAGGCCGATGGGGATGCCGATGCCGATGCTCAAAATGCCGAGCAGCAGCGTGTTCAGGAAGCCGCGCAGCAGCGCCGGCAGGCTGGACATGATGACATCGGGATTGAAGAAGGTATCCAGCAGCGACATGGGAGCGTTCCCGAACCCGAGAGCAAGGATGCTCAGGTTAAAACCAATCGACCTCGCCAATGGCGAGACGGTCTGCGCGGAAGCCGGCGCTGGCGCATGAAATGAATCGTGCCGGCCTGGAAAGCCGGCACGATGTCAGCGCAGCTTTCAGCTCAGGCCTTCGGCAGCGGCATTTCCTTCATGGTCGAAGAGTCGGCGGGCGCGTCGCTGCCGAACCACTTCTTGTGGATGGCGGCCAGCGTGCCGTCCTTCTTCATAGCGCTCAGCGCGTCGTTCAGCTTGCCGAGCAGCGGGTGGTCCTTGCTCATCATCAGGCCGTATTGTTCGCCGGTCTTGATGCGCTCCTTGACGACCAGGTCCTTCATCTTGGTGAAGGAATACTCCATGCCTGGAATGTCGCTGACGGCGGCATCGACGCGGCCGGCGCTGAGGTCGAGCAGCAAATTCTGCTGCGTGTCGTAACCCTTCACGTCGCTGAAGCCGCCGGCTTCCTGATGTGCCTTGACCCAGGTTTCACCGGTCGAGCCGGACAGCACGCCGACGATCTTGCCCTTGAGGTCGGCCTCGGCCTTGATCGGGCTGTCGGCCTTGGTGGCAATGCCCATGTCGGAATCATAATAGGGCTGCGTGAACGACTGCGACTTCAGCCGCTCGGCCGTGATGGTGATCGACGAGATGGCGACGTCGATGCGCTTCGACGTGGTGGCGGCAAACAGCGCCTGGAAGCCGAGATCGGCGATGTCGGTGGTCATGCCGATGCGCTTGGCGGCTTCGTTGACGATGTCGACTTCAAAGCCTTCGAAGGTGCCGCTCTCGTTCTTGAATTCGAAGGGCGGGTTGGTCGGATAGGCGCCGACATTGAGCACATCGGCGGCATAGGCGGTGGCGGGGCCGGCGGCGATGCCGACGGCGGCGGCAAGAAGAAGCAATTTGCGGCGCGTGAAGCTCATTTGTGTTCCCTCTGTTGTTGATCGGGCGGGTTGCTCCCGCACGGTTTTTTGCCGCCCCGCTTCACGCAGGACGTCAATTCATGGCAGCGACCATGCGGTCATGGTTGGCGACGTTTTGTGTTGCAGATCGCGGATCTGCGCGCGCACTTCATCGAAGGCATGGCGCGCATTGGATGATGACTGGGGCAGTATGAACGACAAGAACTGAGACTCCCACCCGGAGCACCCACGATGGACTGGCCGGCACGATGAACTGGTCTGCACGATGGACTGGCCGGCAAGCCCGTCCGGCACGGCAATCGCCATCGACTCTGGAATGCTTATCCAAAGTGCGGCGCTTTTCAAGGCGAAAGTTTTAAGCTTAAAAAGCTGCGGTGTCCGTTGCGTGGCCGACACGGTGCGGCCCGCTGGAACCGATACCCGCGAGCGATGGCGACGCGAAGCTATTTCAGGCTTGAAATATCTCCGCGCGGGCCTAGCGTGTGCTCTCTCGCCGGGAGGTCGCGACATGAACAAACCACACCCCTTGCACGGCCCGAACAGATTGAAGCTGGGGGTCTTTTCGACCAATGCCGATGGCGGGCTGGCCATAACCGATGTGCCTGAACGCTGGACGGCAAGCTGGCAGGACAATCTGACCGCAGCCCAGATCGCCGACCGTGCCGGGCTGGAGTTCATGCTGCCGATCGCCCGCTGGCGCGGTTTTGGCGGCCGCAACAAGGTGCGGGAATGGTCGTTCGAGACCTTCACCTGGGCGGCGGCCCTTGCCATGGCCACCGAGCAGATCGGCCTGTTCATGACCGTGCATGTGCCGCTGGTGCATCCGCTCTATGCCGCCAAGGCGCTGGCGACGGTCGACCACATCAGCCAGGGTCGCGCCGGCCTGAATATCGTCTGCGGCTGGAATCCGAAGGAATTCGGCATGTTCGGCACGCCTCTGGTCGAGAAGGGCTACGACCAGGCAGCGGAATGGATCGAAATCCTCGAAAAGCTTTATGCCTCGCCCGACCCGCTCGACTATGAGGGCACCTACTACCGCCTCAAGGAAGCCGTCAGCCGTCCGGCCAGTCTGCAGGTGCCGCGCCCGGTGACCATGAACGCCGCTTTCGGCGGGCCCGGCCGCGATTTCGCCGCTGCGAGATGCGACTATCTGTTCACGACCTTTTCCGAAATGGGCGATGCCGGCAAACATGTCGCCGACATCAGCGAGCGGGCAGACAAGGTGGGCCGTGATGTCGGCGTCTACACCGTGGCGCATGTCGTCTGCCGCCCGACGATGGAAGAGGCGCGGGCATATTACACGCGCTATGCGGTCCATATGGCCGACCACGACGCCGTCGATGCCCACATGGCCGGCAAGAAGGAATTCTCGCAGTCGCACGACCCGCACGCCTATGACCGCTACCGGCAGCGTTTCGCCGGCGGCGCCGGCACCTACCCGCTGATCGGAACGCCGGAAACGATCGCCGCCGACATGGTCGCCATTGCCGGGCATGGCTACCAGGGCATCGCGCTGTCCTTCGTCAATTACACCAGGGAGTTGCCCTATTTCTGCGATCACGTGCTGCCGATTTTGCGGAAGGCGGGGCTTCGCGCATAGTAGTGGTGATCAGTTGCGGTGGATCATCGCGGATATTCGGAATTAGCCGAAGCCCTCCCCAACGTCGTCATCCCTGGGCGAAGCAGGAGCGCAGCTCCGTCGCGGAGACCCTGGGATCCATGCCGCGACTTCGGCCGTGGAGTGTGCAGCGGTGCAGAATTCTGGACCGTGGTGACGCTTTGGAGTCCCGGCATGGATCCTCGGGTCTGCGCCGCGTCGCTTCGCTCCTTGCTTCGCCCGTGGATGACGAAGTAATGGGCGTTTACTCCGGACGAACGAATTCCCTATTCCGGAATAACGGCAGTCGCCTGGATCTCCACCTTGGCCCGGTCTTCGACCAGCGCCACCACCTGCATGGCGGCCATCGCCGGAAAATGCCGGCCGATGACCTCGCGATAGGCCTCGCCGATGCCCCTGAGGTTGGCTAGGTATTCGGCCTTGTCGGTAAAATACCAGGTCATCGAGGTGATGTGCTGCGGTCCGGCACCGGCCTCGGCCAGCACCGCCACGATGTTCTGAAGCGTTTGCCGCACCTGGCCGACAAAATCGTCGGTCTCGAACTGGCATTGCCCGTTCCAGCCGACCTGTCCGCCGACGAAGACGAGCTGCCCGCGCGCGGCGACGCCATTGGCGTAGCCGACAGGTTTTGCCCAGCCTTCGGGCTGCAGAATCCTGTGCATTCAAAACCTCCCGGTATTCCAAAACCCAATTTTCAAAATCGAACGCTCGTCAAAATCTCTGCCGTCAGGCCGCGCCCATCACCTGCCGCGCGATCACCACCTTCTGCACGTCGGAGGCACCCTCGTAGATGCGCAGCGCGCGGATCTCGCGATACAGGCTTTCGATGATGTGGCCCTTGCGGACACCGTCGCCGCCATGCAGCTGCACAGCCTTGTCGATCACCTCTTGCGCCTTGTCGGTGGCAAACAGCTTGGCCATCGCCGCCTCGCGTGTGACCCGCGCGGCCCCCATGTCCTTGGTCCACGCAGCGCGGTAGACCAGAAGCGCCGCCGCATCGACGTCGAGCGCCATATCGGCGATATGCCCCTGCACCATCTGCAATTCGGCCATCGGGGCGCCGAACAGTTTGCGCTCCGCCACGCGTTTGATGCTCTCGTCCAGTGCGCGGCGGGCAAAGCCAAGCGCCGCCGCGCCGACGGTCGAACGGAACACGTCGAGCACCGACATGGCGATGCGGAAGCCATCGCCCGGTTTGCCGATCAGTGCGGCGGCCGGCAGGCGGACCTGGTCGAAAGACAGCCGCGCCAGCGGATGCGGCGCGATTACTTCCAGCCGTTCGGCGATGCCAAGGCACCTGGCGTCGCCAGGCACGAGGAAGGCGGAAAGCCCCTTGGCGCCCGGCGCCTCGCCGGTGCGGGCAAAGACGACATAGAGGTCGGCGATGCCGCCATTGGAGATCCACGTCTTCTCGCCGGACAAGACGTAGCTGTCGCCGTCGCGGATCGCCGTCATCTCCGTGTTGGCCACATCCGATCCCGAGCGCGGCTCCGACAGGGCAAAGGCTGATATCGCCTTGCCAGCGCGCGTCTTCGAAAGCCATTGCTGCTGTTGCGGCGTGCCGAACAGGCTGAGCGCGCCGGTGCCGAGCCCCTGCATGGCGAAGGCGAAATCGGCCAGCCCGTCATGACGGGCGAGTGTCTCGCGCGTGATGCACAAAGTGCGGACGTCGAGGGGGCCAGGATTGTCCGTGTCGAGCGCCGTCGGCTTCAGCCAGCCGTCTCGCCCGAGCTTGCTGACCAGCTCGCGGCAGGCGGCGTCGACATCATGGTGATCGACCGGCAGGTTTTTAGCGCACCATGCGTCGAGTTGTTCGGCCCACTCGCGATGGCGGTCTTCGAAGAACGGCCAGGAGAGGAAGGAGCGGTCAGGCATGGGTGCCTCCTTCCGCGCAGCGATCCTTCACACCCCCCTCTGCCCTGCCGGGCATCTCCCCCGCAAAGGGGGAGATCGGACGTTGTTTTGGCTTTCGCCAATCTCCAAAATTGCAGTATGGGCGCTGCCAACGAAACCGCTGATCTCCCCCCTTGCGGGGGAGATGCCCGGCAGGGCAGAGGGGGGTGCCTGGGCGCAAACCGCTCATCCTCAATCCCCCTCGAACACCGGCTTTTTCTTGGCCACGAACGCCTTGTAGGCGCGCTCGAAGTCGCGGGTCTGCATGCAGATCGCTTGCGCCTGCGCTTCCGCCTCGATCGCCTGGTCGAGACCCATCGACCATTCCTGGTTGAGCTGCGTCTTGGTGATGCCGTGCGCAAAGGTCGGGCCGGAGACGATGCGCGCCGCCATATCGAGCGCGTCGGCCTCCAGCGAGGCGGCATCGACCAGCCGGTTGTAGAAACCCCAGCGTTCGCCTTCCGCCGCCGTCATGGTACGGCCGGTGTAGAGCAGTTCGGCGGCGCGGCCCTGGCCGATGATGCGCGGCAGGATCGCGCAGGCGCCCATGTCGCAGCCGGCGAGGCCGACGCGGGTGAACAGGAACGCGGTCTTGGCTTCCGGCGTGGCGATGCGGATATCGGAGCTCATCGCAATGATGGCACCGGCGCCGACCGCGACGCCGTCGACCGCCGCAATGATCGGCTTGCCGCAATTCAGCATCGCCTTGACGAAATCGCCGGTCATGCGGGTGAAGGCGAGAAGCTGCTTCATGTCCATCTTGACCAGCGGGCCGATGATGTCGTGGACATCGCCGCCGGAGCAGAAATTGCCGCCATTGGACAGGAACACCACGGCGTCGACGTCATCGGCATAGACCAGGTCGCGGAATGTGTCGCGGAGTTCCGCATAGCTGTCGAAGGTCAGCGGGTTCTTGCGCTCGGGCCGGTCGAGCCGGACCTTTGCGATCCTGCCCTCGACCTCCCAGAGGAAATGCTTCGGCTTGCGTCCGGCCATTGCGGTCATTCGCGTCCCTCCCAGTTGCTGCGGAACGAGGTCAGCATGCCGGTCAGCCGGCGCGCGTCGTCCTCGCTGACCTTGCCCAGCAATTCACCGATCCAGCCTTCATGCGCCGCGGCGATGGTGGCGAAGGCCTGCGTGCCTTCCTCGGTCAGCCGCACCATCGACGTGCGGCGGTCGCCATTGCGCCTCGCGCGGGCGACAAGTCCTTCCGAAACCAGCCGGTCGACGATGCCCGTGACATTGCCGTTGGAGACCAGCAGGAACCGCGACAGATCGCTCATCAGCATGCCTTCCGGCGCGCGATAGAGGGCGGCCATCACGTCGAAGCGCGGCAGCGTCGTGTTGAATTCCTTCTTCAGCCGCTCGCGCAGCTCGGCCTCGATCGTGCGCGAGGCGCGCAGCAGCCTGATCCACAGCCGCAAGCGGTCCTTGCCGGGTCCCGACGGCGCGGGCAGGGGGCCGGCTACCATGTTTCGCCTCCTGAGATGGAAATCGCCTGTCCCGTTATCGACTGGGCGGCGTCGCCGCAGAGCCACAGCACAGCCGCGGCGACCTCATCCGGCTGGATGAAGCGGCCTTGCGGGTTGGTCGAGGCGAGGCTTGACCGCGCTTGCTCGACCGAGCGGCCGGTCTTCTCGATGATGCGCTGGATGGACTCTTCCAGCATTTCGGTTTCCACAAAGCCTGGGCACACGGCGTTGACGGTGACGCCCGATTTCACTGTTTCGGCGGCAAGAGCCCGCATCAGGCCGATGACGCCATGCTTGGCGGCGACGTAAGACGCGACGTAGGCGTAGCCTTTCAGGCCGGCGGTCGAGGCGATGAAAACAATTCGTCCCGTTTTCCGCGCGGCCATGCCGGCCAGCGCCGGCTTCACGGTCAGGAAGGCGCCGGTCAGATTGACGTCGAGCGTCCGCTGCCAGTCGCTGAGCGCGGTTTTGTGCGCCGGGGCGCTGCCGGCCATGCCGGCATTGGCGACGACGATGTCGAAGGGGCCACGCGCGGCTTGCGCCCTCTCGTAGAGCGCCGCCATTGCCGCCTCGTCGGTGACATCGGCGACAACGCCGAAGATGCGGTCGTTCTCGCCGGCCACCTCAGTGAGCTCCGCTTCCCGGCGGCCGCAGATGGTCACGTCGATGCCGGCAGCAGCCAGCGCCAGCGCAACGGCCCGGCCGACACCGGACCCACCGCCTGTGACCAGCGCATGCTTGCCCGCGATCATGCGCCAATCCTCGAAACTTGGCGCCAAGTGCCCCCACCCCTAACCCTCCCCACAAGGGGGAGGGAGAAGGAGAAGGCTACGACAGCGCCCATCCATTGCAAACTTCTGCGGTTCCAGAGCCGATTGCGACTTGGTCCCCTTCCCCCTTGTGGGGAGGGGCTAGGGGTGGGGGTATAGCGCTGACGTGGCAAATGAAAAACAATCATACTTTCAGCCCCGCTGCCGCGTCGCGCTCGGCCAGACGGTAGAGCTGGTCGCGCCCGGGCAGATAGGGATCTGGCCATTTGACGCCACGGTCGCCGAGCGTGACGGCGGCATGTAGCGTCCAGTAGGGATCGGCGAGATGCGGCCGTGCCAGCGCCACCAGATCGGCGCGGCCGGCCATCAGGATCGAGTTGACATGGTCCGGCTCGTAGATGTTGCCGACCGCCATGGTGGCCATGCCGACCTCGTTGCGGATGCGGTCGGAAAACGGCGTCTGGAACATGCGGCCATAGACCGGCTTCGCCAGTGCCGAGGTCTGGCCGGCCGAGACGTCGCAAATGTCGACGCCGGCCTCATGCAGCAGCCGGGCGATCTCGACCGCATCGGCTGGCGTCACACCTTCGATGCCGACCCAGTCATTGGCCGAAATGCGCATCGAGATCGGTTTTTCCGCCGGCCAGGCGGCGCGCACCGCGCGGAAGATTTCGAGGGGATAGCGCATGCGGTTCTCCAGCGAACCGCCATAGGCATCCGTGCGCCGGTTGGTGACCGGGGTGATGAAGGACGACAAGAGATAGCCGTGCGCGGCGTGGATCTCGAGCATGTCGAAGCCGCAGCGACCGGCCATTTCCGCCGAAGCCACGAATTCGTCACGCACCCGGTCCATGTCGGCACGGTCCATCGCCCTCGGCACCTGGTTCTCAGGCGACCAGGCAACGGCCGAGGCCGCCATGATAGGCCAGTTGCCGGAGGTCAGCGGCACGTCGGTGCCCTCCCAGCCAAGCCGGGTCGAGCCCTTGGCGCCGGAATGGCCGATCTGGGCGCAGATCTTCGCTTCGGTCTCGGTGTGGACGAAGTCGACCAGCCGCTTCCACGCCACCTCATGTTCGGGCGCGTAGAAACCGGGACAACCGGGCGTGATCCGCCCTTCCGGACTGACGCAGGTCATCTCGATATAGATGAGCCCGGCGCCGCCCTTGGCCCGCTCGGCATAGTGGGTGAAATGCCAGTCGGTCGGACAGCCGTCGACGGCCTTGTACTGCGCCATCGGCGAGACGACGACGCGGTTCTGCAGCCTCATGTCGCGCAGCTTGAACGGGGCGAACATCGGCGCGCGGCGCATGCCGCCGGCACCCGCCTGGCGCTGGAACCATTCCTCCGCCCCGCCCAGCCATTCGGCATCGCGCAGCCGCAAATTCTCGTGGCTGATGCGTTGCGAGCGGGTCAGCAGCGAATAGTTGAACTGCACCGGATCGAGGCCGAGATAGCGCTCGACCTCCTCGAACCATTCCAGCGAATTGCGCGCCGCCGATTGCAGCTTCAGCACCTCGGTGCGGCGAGCATCCTCATATCTACGAAACGCCGCGTCGAGGTCCGGCTCGGACTCGACATATTCGGCCAGCGCCACGGCGCTTTCCAAGGCGAGTTTAGTGCCGGAGCCGATCGAGAAATGGGCTGACGCGGCCGCATCGCCCATCAGCGCCAGATTCTTGTAGGACCAGCGCTCGCACAGCACGCGCGGAAAATTGATCCAGGCGGAACCACGGATATGGTTGGCATTGGTCATCAGCGCGTGGCCGCCGAGATGTTTTTCGAAGATCCGCTCACAAACGGCGATCGATTCCTGCTGCGACATCGCGCCGAAGCCGAAAGCAGTCCAGGTCTGTTCGCTGCACTCGACGATGAAGGTCGCGGTGTCGCTGTCGAACTGGTAGGCGTGCGCCCACACCCAGCCATGCTCGGTCTTCTCGAAGATAAAGGTGAAGGCGTCGTCGAACTTCTGGTTGGTGCCGAGCCAGACGAACTTGCATTTGCGAGTGTCGATGTCGGGCTTGAAGATGTCGACGAAACTGTTGCGCGCCCTGGAGTTCAGGCCGTCGGCCGCGACGACCAGATCATGCGTCTCCATGTAGGGCTTGGGATCTGCAATGTCGGTCTCGAACATCAGCTTGACGCCGAGTTCGCGCGCCCGGCGCTGCAGCAGGACCAGCAGCCGCTTGCGGCCGATGCCGCAGAAACCGTGCCCTGACGAGACCGTGCGCACGCCGTCATGGATGACGGCGATGTCGTCCCAGTAGGCAAAGTGCTTCTTGATCCAGACGGCGCTGACCGGGTCGTTTTTCGACAGATTGTCGAGCGTCTCGGCCGAAAGCACGACGCCCCAGCCGAACGTGTCGTCGGCGCGGTTGCGCTCGAACACCGTCACATCGTGCGCGGCGTCCCTCAGCTTCATCGAAATGGCAAAGTAGAGGCCGGCTGGTCCGCCGCCGAGAACCGCAACCTTCATGTCTGCGATCTCCTATTCGCTTGCTGGAGTTCAGTATCGCGCCGGCGACAAGATATTTCAAGCTTAAAGTTTTATATCAAAACGATTGTCCTGACATGGCGAAAGCGCGCCTGCGTGTCATCACGCAAGCGCGCTGCCGGATCAATTTTCCGGGTTCTTCGGGCTCCACAGCACCGTCTCGGCGTCCTTCTCATAGGCCATTCCGTCGGGATAACTGATCGCTTCCAGTTGCAGCCCCCACGGCGCCTGGAAATAGAGGATGGTCTGGCCGGCGGCCGGCCCTTCCTTGACCGGCAGCGGCCCCATCCGCGTCTTGACGCCCTTGCCTTCGAGATAGGCTTTGGCGGCAGCGACGTCGTCGACATAGAAGGCTATGTGGAAGCCGCCAATGTCGCTGTTCTTCGGCGTCAGGTCCTTCTGGTCCGGTGCTGTGTATTTGAACAGCTCTATGTTCGATCCATAGCCGCAGCGGACCATGGTGACCTCTTCGATCACCGCCTTCGGGTCGACGCCCAGGAGATCCTGCATGAAGGTGCCCTTGTCGTCGGCGAACGGACCGAACGACATCGCCTTCTTGCAGCCGACCACTTCGGTGAAGAAGTCGACCGCTTGCTTCATGTCGGGAACGGTGATGCCGGTGTGGTCGTGGCCGCGCATGCCCGGGATCGAATCCGCCGAGGCCATGCCGGCGCTGCCGAACATCGCGGCGGCCAGCGTTGCAATTGCGATAGTGGTCTTCATGTCAGTCCTCTCCATTTGGCGGGACTTGGGTCTTTTGGTCGCACGCCCGAGGCCCGCTCTTCGGCGTGCGTATGCATTCATGTCGGCGCCTTGGCGGCGGAAGGAATGTCCAGCCAGCTCGCATCGATCTCGGGCAGCGGAATGGCCGCGATGAGATCGCGCGTGTAGGCCTGCTGCGGCTTGTCGAACAAGGCGTCGGTGGCGCTCGCTTCGACGATCACGCCTTCGCGCATGACGATCACTTGCCGGCACAGCCGCCGAATGACCGACAGATCGTGGCTGATGAAAGCGACGGTCAGCCCCATTTCCGCCGCCAGCTTTTCCAGCAGCGTCAGGATCTGCGCTTGCGTCGACACGTCGAGCCCTGAGACGATCTCGTCGGCCAGCACGAATTTCGGCGACAGCGCCAGCGCCCGCGCAATGCCGACGCGCTGGCGCTGGCCGCCCGACAATTCGTGGCGATAGCGGCTGGCGAAACTTTGCGGCAGGCCGACACGCTGCAGCGCCTCAGCGACGCGCGCCTTGAGATTGTCGCCGAGGCCATTTTGCTTGAGTGGCGCGGCGATAATGCTTGCAATGGTGCGGCGCGGGTTGAGCGACGACATCGGATCTTGGAAAATCATCTGCAGATTGCGCCGCAGTGGCCGCAGTTCCGCCTCCGGCAGATGCGTGATGTCGCGGCCCTCGAAAGTTATGCTGCCGGCGCTCGGTTCCAGCAACCGCACCAGAGCACGGCCGAGCGTCGATTTGCCGGATCCGGATTCGCCGACGATGCCGGTCACCGAGCCCCTGGGCAGGTCGAAATCCAGGCCCTTCAGGATTTCGACCAAGGGCGCGCGGCCGATCAGCGGCTTGCGCGTCATGTCGGGCAGCGCGACCTTCAGCCCGCGCACGGAGAACAGTGGTTCAACCATGCGACCGCCTCCAGGCCTGGTCTGCGGCAGCGATCTCCGAAGCAAGCCCGGCCAGCACCGCCTCGTCCACCGGCTTCAGCGAGGCGAAAGGATCGGTGTAGCGTGGCGTCGCCGCCATTAGCGCTCGCGTGTAGGGATGCTGCGGTGCTGCGAAGAGGGCAGCCGTGTCGGCCTCCTCCACCACCTTGCCGGCATAAAGCACCGAGACCCTCTGGCTGATCTTGGCGACGACGCCGAGGTCATGGGTGACGAACAGGATCGCCGTGCCGTGCTCGCGCTGCAACTGCACGATCAGCCGCAGGATCTGTTTTTGTACGGTCACATCGAGAGCCGTGGTCGGCTCGTCGGCGACGATCAGCCTTGGCTCCGCGGCGAAGGCGGCGGCGATCAGCACGCGCTGGCGCATGCCGCCTGACAGTTCGTGCGGATAGCTTTTCAGCACACGGTCGGGATCGCGGATTTGCACCTCGTCCAGCAATTGCCGAATGCGGGTATCGGCCCTCTCGCCACTCCAGCCGAGGATGCGCACCAGCCGGTCAGTCATCTGCGAGCCGACCCGGCGCGACGGGTTAAGCGCTGTCAGCGGGTCCTGCGGGATCAGCGCCGTGCGTGCCCCGATCAGCGTGCGCCGTGCCTTGGGCGGAAGCTTGCCGAGGTCTTCGCCTTCAAGCCGCATGTCGCCTTCGACAATGCGCACACTCGAAGGCAGGACGCCGAGCACCGCCTTGCCGATCATCGTCTTGCCGGCGCCGCTTTCGCCGACCAGCGCGCGGACTTCACCGGGCTGGACCGCAAGCGACACCGATCGCAGCACGCGCTGGCCGTTGGGCAGCACCGCGCTCAGATCCCTGATGTCGAGACAGCCGCTCATCGCAGCACCGGATCGAAACGCGTCTTCAGCGCCTCGCCGAACTGGCTGAACGACAGCACGGTCAGGATCAGCGTGATCAGCGGGAACACCAGCACCCACCAGGCCTGATGGATCGACAGCCGGCCCTCGGCGATGATGCCGCCCCAGGTCGGATCGTCGGTCGAGATCGACAGATTGACGAAGGACAGGATCGCCTCGACGATGACGGCGATGCCCATTTCCAGCGACAGCAATGCGACGATCGACGGCACCACATTGGGCAGCACTTCGCGCAGCATGATGCCGATGCGGCCATAGCCGGCGATGCGGGCGTTCTCGACATAGTCCATGCGCGACTGACCCATCGTCTCGGCACGGATCACCCGGCAAAAACGCGTCCAGTCGATGATGGCGATGGCCAGGATGACGGAACTCAAGCCCGTGCCAAGCACCGCCACGAGCAATATGGCGAACAGCACCGGCGGAAACGCCATCCAGACATCGACGACGCGCGAGATGATGCGGTCGGCCCAACCGCCGAAATAGCCTGCGATCAGGCCGAGCGTCGAACCGACCAGGCACGCAGCGATGGCTGCGGAAAAGGCGACGATGAAGGCGATGCGGCCGCCGAAGATCAGCCTCGACAACAGATCGCGGCCGAGGCTGTCGGTGCCGAGCCAGTAGCCGGGTTCGGCGCCATTCATCCAGAATGGCGGCAGCCGTTCCAGCATCAAATCCTGCGCCAGTGGGTCCTGCGGCCCGACCAGCGGTGCGAAGATCGCGGCCAGCAGCGCCAGCAGCAGCCAGCCGCCGGCAAGCCACAAACGTGGCGACACACCTCGCCTTTGAGCACGACCCTCATCCATGGCGTAGCCTCGGATTGAGCAGCGCGTACATCATGTCGACGCTGAGGTTGATCAGCACGAACAGCAGCGCGAAGACCAGCACGATGCCTTGAATCAAAGGCAGGTCGCGGTTGATGACGGCGTCGATCGCCATGTTGCCGAGGCCTTCATAAGAAAACAGCCGTTCGACGATGACCGTGCCGCCAATGAGAAAGGTGAACTGCACACCGACCAGCGTCAGCGTTGGCAGCGCGGCGTTCTTCAGCGCCTCGCGCAGGATGACCTGCGTTTCCGAGAACCCCTTCACCCGAGCCAGCACGACATAGTCGAGGTCGAGCACTTCCTTCAGCGACTGTTTCAACAGCTGCGAGATGATTGCCGCCAGCGGCAGCGCCAGCGCCACCGCCGGCATCAGCATGTGCTTCAGGAGGTCCCAGGTCAGGTCGAGGCGCAGGCGCAACAGGCTCTCGAACAGATAGAACTGGGTGACGAAAGGCAGGTCGAGCTGCGGCGACACCCGGCCGGAAATGTCGAAGATCGGCACCAGCACGCCGAACAGCAGGATCAGCACCAGGCCCCACAGGAAGTCGGGAATGGAGAGCGCCGCGCCGCTGGCGATGTCGATGCCGGCCTCGACCGCCGTGCCGCGCTCGCGCGCGCCGATGATTGCCGTCGTGCCGCCGAGCGCCACCGCTATGATGAGCGCGACGATGGCAAGCTCCAGCGTCGCCGGCAGCCGGTTGAAGACGAGACCCAGCACATCCTGCCGCAGCGAGATCGAGGTGCCGAAATCGCCCCTGGCGACGCCCGACAGCCAAATGAAGAATTGTTGCACGATGGTCTTGTCGAGCCCATAGAGCGCCCGCAGCCGGGCGAGGTCGGCATCCGTCGCGCCGGGCGGCAGCATCATGGCGATAGGATCGCCGGGCGCGACGCGGATCACGACAAAGACGACGACGGCCACGCCGAACAGCGTGATCAGCATCGTCAGCAGACGGATCAGGAATCTTTGTAGGAGCATTCCGGCGTAGGCCTACTGCGTTCGGTGGCTGATGGAACGAACAGCCCCCTCATCCGGCCGCTTCGCGGCCACCTTCTCCCCGAGGGGAGAAGAGGTCGCCGACGGCTGAGCCAAGTCTCTTCTCCCCAGCGGGGAGAAGGTGGCCCGAAGGGCCGGATGAGAGGGCCTGCGTCGTTAAAGAAGACACGCTACCTCACGACAGCGTGCCTTCCCATATCGGTCAGGCCGGGGTCATCAGGGCCGGCAGCAGCGCGCCGGACACATGCTGCACCACATTGACGCCCTTGGCATGCACGATCGGCTGCGCATACTGCATCAGCGGCAGCACATAGGCCTGCTCGGCGATGTATTTGTCGACCGCCTTCCAGCCGGCGATGCGCTTGGCCTCGTCCTTTTCGCCCCACAGCGGATTGATCATGTCGATCAAATCCTGGCTGTCCCACACCGAATGCGGGCTCGGGCCGTACATGGCAAAGCCGGTCGAGGTGGTCGGATCGCCGATGGCATTGCCCCAATTGTAGAAGGCCGCCGGCGCCAGCTTGTCGGCGGCGCGAAGTTCGTAGTGCTTGGCGATCTCGTAGACTTCGATCGTCGCCTCGATGCCAACCTTGCGCCACATGCCGACGATCGCCTGGACCATCTCATAGTCCTTGGGTTTGAAGCCCTTGGTCGTCTGGATGGTGAACTTGACCGGCTTTTCCGGCGAATAGCCGGAAGCGGCCAGCAATTCCTTGGCCTTTTCCGGATTGTGCTCGACCTTGATCGACGCGTCGTAGGATGCGTATTCCGGCGTTTCCAGCGTATCGATCGGCTGGCCGTAGCCGCGCAGCAGCCGATCGACCAGCAGCTTCTTGTCGACGGCCATCACGGCGGCCTGGCGGACGTTCTTGTCCAGCATCGCCTCGATGTCGTTGAAGAAGATCATGCCGATGTCGGAAACGTTCTTGCACGAGCCGGCCAGCCCGTCCTTGGCGATCAGCCGGTCATACTCCTCATAGGGGATTTCGAGCGTCACCTGCGAGGAGCCGGATTCGATCTCGGCGACGCGGCTTGCCGCGTCGGCGACGAACTTGATCGTCACATTCTCGAAGGCCGGCTTGCCGCCCCAATAGTTCGGATTGGCTTTCAGCCGCAGGAACGCGTTGCGCTCGAATTTTTCGACCATGTAGGGGCCGGTGCCGATCGGCGCCTTTTCGAAGCCTTCGGCGCCGACCTTTTCGTAGTAGGCCTTCGGCATGATGTAGCCGGTCAGGAACGACATCCATTTGAAATACACCGGGTCGAACTGCACCACGTCGCCGGTGATCTTGTTGCCGTCGATCTTGAAGTTGTTGACATTCTTCCAGACGAACTGGATCGGGTTGCCGGTCTTTTCGTCACCTGCCCGCTGCAGCGACCAGACCACATCCTCTGGCGTGAACGGCGAGCCGTCATGCCAGGTCACGCCTTCGCGCACCGTCATCGTGATCTTGGTGCGGTCGTCGTTCCAGCCCCACTCGGTGAGCAGGCCCGGCGCGAAGGACAAATCGGGCTTCTGCGGGATGAACTGGTCGAACACCGACTGGTAAAGCCCCTGGATGGTCGGGTTGACGGCCGAGGGGCCGGTGGTTGGATCCCAGGATGGCAGGTTGACGTTGTAGGCGATGGTCAGTTCGCCGGCAGCCGCCTTGGCGATCTGCGGCAGGCCGACGGCGGCCACCCCGAGTGCCGCGGCGCTGTATCCCAGCAATTCACGTCTGTTGATTGTCATGGTCGTTCCCCTTGTTGGTTTTGTTTCTGCGCGCGGCGTCTTAGGTCATTGGTTCAGGCTTCTTGGGCAGCAGCGCCTTGCCCCTCGTCGCCTCAAGGAAATCTCCGGCTCCTACCTCCCGCCAAGCTGTTGTGCGAGCATGAAGCCCGACGCCGCACCTGTGCCGGCGCCCGGCCATGTCGCGGCTCCGGTGAGGTGCAGATGCGCCACCGGCGTGTTCCAGCCGGCATAGCCGCGCGCAGGGCGGAACAAGAAATTCTGCGCCAGATGATGGCTGCCGCAGACCTGGTCGCCACCGACGAGGTTCGGGTTCTCGCGCTCGAGATCGATGGGCGAGAAGACGGCGCGGCCGAGGATCTTGTTGCGCAGGCCGGGCGCATAGGTCTCGATGATGTCGAGGACACGCTCGGCGTAGGCGTCCTTCACCTCGTCCCAATGCGCGGGTGCGATCTTGCCGGCGGCATCGCCTGTGATTTCGGCGGGCAGCATGCGCACCTGCACCCACAGCACATGCTTTCCCTGAGGCGCTCGCGAGGGGTCGATCGCCGTCGGCTGGCCGACCACCAGCGTCGGCTCGTCCGGCAGCATGCCCGCCATCGCCTGCTGATAGGTGCGCGACATAGCGTCGAGCGACGGCGACAGATGCACATAGGCGAACTGCCGCAACTCGGCTCCGGCGCGCCATTCGGGCAAATCGTCGAGCGCCAGATGGATCATCATCGTGCCCGGCGCGTGGCGGAACTTTTGCATCGCCGTGTCGAAGCCGGCGTTACCCGAACCATTGGGCAGCAGCTTGCCGGTCAGCGCCTTGGGCGCGACGCCGGCAATGACCGCTTTGGCGGCGGTAAGCGTCTCGCCCGAAGCGAGCCGGACGCCGGTCGCCTTGCCGGCGGAAACGGTGATCTCGGCCACTTCGGCGCCGGTGACAATCTTGCCGCCGGCGGAGGTCACCATGCCCGACAGGGCGCGGATGATGGTGTCGGCGCCGCCTTTGCCCAGCACCATGCCAAAGCTCTGGTTGGCCATTGATTCCAGATAGGGGAACACCGCACCCCCGGCGATGTCGGGCGCGAAGTCGAGATGCATGCCCCAGGTGGCGAGCGTTGCCCTGATATGCAGCGACTGGAAATTTTCCTCCAGCCAGGCGCGGGGCGAGGACAACAGCAGCCGGCCTGTATCGAGCGCCCCAGACATGCCCTTCTTGCGCCACAGGTTCCACGCGATGCCGGCAAGCGCGCGGGCGCTCATCGGCGAGCCCAGCAGCCGGAACAGATGTTCGGCCTCCGCCGGGAAGGCGGCGACCAGCCTGCGCCATGTCGTGGCGTCAGTGGCGGAGAAGGCGGCCATGCGCGCAGTGGTCTTTTCCATATCGTTGCTGACGCCGAACCAGCGTCCGTCCGGGAACGCGCTGGCAAAACAGTCGGCAACGGGCGCGAACTCCAGCCCCTGCGCTTTCAATTCATTTGCATATTTCCGGTGGAAGGCCGAGCCGGCGAACAGGCTCAGATTCATCGCGCCGAAATCGTGGCGGAAGCCGGGAAGGGTGAATTCGCGCGTCTGGACGGCGCCGCCGATCGCTGCGTTACGCTCGAAAATCCCGGTTTTCCAGCCTTTGAGCGCCAAATGCGCGGCGCATGCCAGACTGTTGTGGCCCGCCCCGACAAAGATGGCGTCGAACTCGCTCACGCTTCGTCCCCATTTCCTTTATGCTTAAAGATAATTGCAGATGCATATGTTTTCGTCTAGTAGGATATTAAGGGCCGAGACGAGCCTTGATCATCACACGAAAGAGGGAACTTCAGACCATGGACACGCAAAAACTCCTCGGCGAGGTCGCCGGCCAGCTTCTTTCAGGCGCCATCAAGGTGGTCGACCTGTCGGCGCCGCTCGGGCCGGACACGCCGTTGATCAAGCTGCCGCCGGAACTCGCCGTCGACACGCCGAAGGTCGAGATCCACAACATCTCCCGTTACGACAAGAACGGTCCGTGGTGGGCCTGGAACTGGCTGAAGCTCGGCGAGCATTCGGGCACACATTTCGATGCGCCGCAGCACTGGATCTCCGGCAAGGATTATCCGGACGGCGCCACCGACACCATTCCGGCGCAGAACTTCGTCGGCCCGGTCAATGTCATCGACTGTTCGAAGGAAGCCGCCGGCGACCCTGATTTCCTGCTCACCGTCGACCACATCAAGGCCTGGGAAGCCAAGCATGGCGCGATCAATGCCGGCGAATGGGTGGTGATGCGCACCGACTGGTACAAGCGCAACGGCTCGGAAGCCGAGTTCCTCAACGCCAACGAGACCGGCCCGCACACGCCCGGCCCGACGGCCGAAGCCATCCAGTTCCTGATCAGCAAGGACAACAAGGGCTGGGGCTCGGAGACGATCGGCACCGATGCCGGCAAAGCCGGTGGCATGGAGCCGCCATTCCCGGCGCACACGCTGATGCACAAAGCCAACCGCTATGGCCTCGCCAGCCTTTGCAACCTCGACCAGCTGCCGCCAAAGGGCGCCATCCTGATCGCGGCGCCGCTCAAGATCGAGCACGGCACCGGCAGCCCGATCCGCGCGCTGGCGCTGGTGTCGAAGGGCTAAGCGAAAGCGTTTGCCGTGACCCAGCCGGATCACATCATCGTCGGCAGCGGCATCAACGCGCTGGTCTGCGCGGCGATGCTCGGCGGCAAAGGGGCGCGTGTGCTCATCCTGGAGCGCAACGACCGCATTGGCGGTTGCATGCGCACCGAGGAGATCACCGCGCCCGGCTTCATCCATGATGTGATGGCGACGACCTTCGTGCTGTTCATCACCTCGCCGGCCTTTGCGGCGCTGGGCGCCGACCTTGCACGGCACGGGCTGGAGTTCTGCCACACGGGCACGCCGACCGGCGTGCTGCGGCCGGACGGCAGCCACGCCGTGCTGCGCACCGACCGCGCTGCCAACGTCGCGGCCCTCAATGCGATCGCGGCAGGCGACGGTGACCGGCACGCGGATGATGTCGGCGGCATCGAGCGCAATGCCGGCCTGCTGTTCGGCTTGCTCGGCGGCAGCCTGTGGTCCTATCCGACCGCCAAGCTGCTGGCCGGCGATGGCTGGCGGCGCGGCCCGCGCGGTCTTGCCGCCTTTCTCGGCGAGGCACTGGTGCCGGCGCGCGGCTGGCTGGAAAACACCTACCGGTCCGAAACCATCCGCGCGCTGTGGGCGCCCTGGGTGCTGCATGCCGGGCTCGGCCCCGAAGACGCCTTTTCCGGCCAGATCGCCAGGGTTATCGCCTTCGCGCTTGAGGCGGCGGGCGCGCCGATCGTCAAGGGCGGGGCAAAAAACCTGCTGGCGGCCTTCGAGGCTTTGATCCGGGAACGCGGCGGCGACATCCGCACCGGCGCCGATGTCGCTTCGATCGTTCAAAGCAATGGCCGCGCGACCGGCGTGCGACTGGCCTCGGGCGAGACAATCACGGCCAACAAGGGCGTCATCTGCTCGGTTACACCGACGCAGCTCTATGGCAGGCTGCTTGGCGCGGATGCACCCAAAGCCGATGTCGAGGCGACGCAAAAGTACCGTTATGGCAAAGGCAATTTCCAGATCCACTACGCCTTGGACAAACCGCCCGCATGGCGGGGCGAAGGCCTGGACAAGGTGGCGCTGCTGCATCTGACGCCGGGACTGGATGGCGTCTCGAAAGCCTGCAACGAGGCGGCGCGCGGCATGCTGCCGGAGGTGCCGACCATCTGTGCCGGCCAGCCGCATGCGCTCGATCCGTCGCGCTGCCCCGAAGGCAAGGCGATCCTGTGGCTGCAACTGCCCGAGGCGCCTCGCCACATCAAGGGTGACGCAGCCGGCAAGCTGCAGGCACCGGCAGACGGGCAGTGGACCGTTGCGCTACGCGAAGCCTATGCCGATCGCGCCGAGGCCATCCTCGCCGGCCATATCGACGGCTTCAGAGATAGCGTCATTGCGCGTCGCGCCTATTCGCCCGCTGACCTCGAAGCGATGAACATCAATCTGGTCGGCGGCGACCCCTATGGCGGTTCCTCGACCATCGACCAGTCGTTCCTGTGGCGGCCGTTCAAGAGCAGCCGCAACCATCAGACCGGCATCAAGGGCCTCTACCATATCGGCGCCTCGACCCATCCGGGTGCCGGCCTTGGCAGCGGCTCCGGCTTTCTCCTTGCGGGGAGGCTGTGATGGAAGAGAAGGTCACTGAGAAGCGCCAGCGCATTTCGACCCTGGGGCAGATCGGCCTGCAGCAATTCGCGCCCTATCTGATGAACCGCATCATGGGCCGCTATAACGCCACCTTGCGCGACGATTTCCGCAAGCAGGGCCTGACCATTCCGCAGGTGCGCACGCTGGCCGTGCTGTCGGTCACCGACGGCATCACCGTCAACGACCTCTCGGTCTATACGGTCATCGAGCAGTCGACCTTGAGCCGGACGCTCGACTCGCTGGAGGGCCAGGGCCTGGTACGACGCGAACAGGGCGTCACCGACAGCCGCATCCGCCACGTGTTCCTGACCGACGACGGCCGCGCCGAGTTCGCGCGCGCCTGGCCGGCCATGCATGACGCGTTCGAGGCGATGTTCGACGACATCGACGACGCCGAATATTCCGCACTTATCGCCACGCTTTTGAAGATGCTGAAGAACATTCGCAAGCACGACATCTAGACCTACGCGTCGCCAGCCTCGGGCGGTACCGGAAGGAGAAAAAAATGGCCGAACGCTCTTTTGCCAAGGAAGTCGAAAAGCTTCGGCTGGGTGCCGGCGAGGAATTTGCCGGCGAAGGCATCCTCGCCATCACTAAAGCGCTGCTGCAATGCGGCGTCGGCTATGTCGGCGGCTACCAGGGCGCGCCGATCAGCCATCTGATGGACGTGCTGGCCGACGCACAGGACATTCTGGGCGAGCTCGGCGTGCATTTCGAGGCCAGCGCCTCCGAAGCCACCGCCACCGCCATGCTGGCCGCCTCGGTGCATTACCCGATCCGTGGTGCGGCGACCTTCAAGTCGACGGTCGGCACCAATGTCGCCTCCGACGCGCTGGCCAACCTCGCCTCCGGCGGCGTCACCGGCGGCGCGCTGATCATCGTCGGCGAGGACTATGGCGAAGGCTCCTCGATCATGCAGGAGCGCAGCCATGCCTTCGCCATGAAAAGTCAAGTCTGGCTGCTCGACCCGCGCCCCAACCTGCCGTCGATCGTCAAGTCGGTGGAGGACGGTTTCGAACTGTCGGAGATTTCCAACACGCCGGTCATGCTGCAGGTGCGTATCCGCTGCTGCCACGTGCATGGCCATTTCATCGCCAAGGACAACAAGCGGCCGCCGATGACGGTCGCCGATGCGCTCGACGCGCCCCGCCGCGACACCGGCCGCATCGTGCTGCCGCCCGCGTCCTTCCTGCATGAGAAGGAGAAGGTGCAGAAGCGCTGGCCGGCGGCGGTCGATTTCATCCGCAAGAACAAGATCAACGAATTCTTCGGCTCGGATCATGGCTCGGTCGGCATCGTCATGCAGGGCGGCATGTACAATTCGGTCATCCGCGCGCTGCAGCGGCTCGGCCTCGCCGATATTTATGGCGACACCGATGTGCCGCTTTATGTACTCAACGCCGTATATCCGCTGATCGATGACGAGTTCCTGTCGTTCTGCGAGGGCAAGCAGTCGGTGCTGGTCGTCGAGGAGGGCCAGCCCAACTATATCGAGCAGGCCTTCGCTTCGATGCTGCACAAGGCCGGTCGCGGCACCAGGCTGGTCGGCAAGGAACATCTGCCGATGGCCGGCGAATACACCGGCCAGGTCATGCTCGACGGCATCGGCGCCTTCCTGCGCGCCGAGGCGCCGCATCTGCTGCCCGGCGAAGTGCGGGCGCCCAACAAGGTCGGCGATGGCGTCGACGCAGCCGACCTGATCAACGTCGTTCCAGGACGACCGCCCGGTTTCTGCATCGGCTGCCCGGAACGGCCGATCTTTGCCGCGACAAAACTGGTCGAGCAGGAACTCGGCAAACATCACATCGCCTCCGACATCGGTTGCCACCTCTTCTCGATCATGCCGCCCTTCGAACTCGGCGCCACCACCATGGGCTACGGGCTGGGGCCCGCCTCGGCCTCGGCGTTCAATTCGCCGGATGCCAAGCGCCGCTCGATCTCCTTCGTCGGCGATGGCGGCTTCTGGCACAACGGCCTGACCTCCTCGATCGGCAATGCGGTGTTCAACAAGAACGACGGCGTCATCGTCATCGTCGACAATTTCTATTCGGCTGCGACCGGCGGGCAGGACATCCTGTCATCGCGCGCGGGCAACAAGACCAAGTCGACGAAGCACCCGATCACCGAGGCGGTGAAAGGCATGGGCGTCAAATGGTTGCGCCATGTCGACCGTACCTATGATGTGACCAGGATGCAGGACACGCTGCGTGAGGCGCTGACGACGGAAGAGAAAGGGCCGAAGGTCATTGTCGCCTCGTCCGAATGCATGCTCAACCGGCAGCGCCGCGAAAAGCCGCTGGTCGACAAGGCGATCAAGGGCGGGACCCGTGTCGTGAAACCGAAGTTCGGTGTCGACGAGGATATCTGCACCGGCGACCATGCCTGCATGCGTCTGTCCGGCTGCCCGTCGCTGTCGGTGAAGTCGCTCGACGACCCGTTGCGCGACGATCCGGTGGCGCATATCGACCAGAGCTGCGTCGGCTGCGGCAATTGCGGCGAGGTCGCCGATGCGGCGGTGCTGTGCCCGTCCTTCTATCGCGCCGACGTCGTGCACAATCCGAGCCGCTGGGATCGCTTCCTGGAAGCCGCGCGCCGTGCCACCATCAGCCTGTTGCAGCGCCGCCGCGAAAGCCGGCGCCTGACCTTCGCCGATGCTTGACGCCGTCCCCCCACTTCGCGCCCGCGCCGGCGCTCAGGATAGCGAGCGTGTCATCAAGCTCGCCGTGCTGGCGGTCGGCGGCCAGGGCGGTGGCGTGCTCGCCGACTGGATCACCGATGTCGCCGAGCGCAACGGCTTTGTTGCGCAATCGACCTCGGTCGCCGGCGTCGCCCAGCGTACTGGCGCCACCATTTACTATGTGGAGATGGCCCGCGACACCGGCCGGCTGCCGGTCTTCGCGCTGTCGCCGTCGCAGGGCGACGTCGACATCCTGATCGCCGCCGAATTGATGGAAGCCGGCCGTGCCATCATTCGCGGCTTCGTCACGCCCGAGCGGACGACGCTGATCGCCTCCTCGCACCGCATCGCCGCCGTGTCGGAAAAGATCGAGCCGGGCGATGGCCGGGCCTCGTCCTCCAAGGTTCATGCGACGGCGGAAGCAGCATCGAAGCGCTTCATCGCTTTCGACATGGAAAAGATCGCCGCCGACAATGGTTCGATGATCTCGGCCAGCCTGCTTGGCGCGCTGGCGGGGTCCGATGCGCTGCCCTTCACCCGCGAGAGCTACGAACAGGCGATCGGTGCCGGCGGCCGGGGCGTCAAGGCCAGCCTCGCTGCCTTCGGCGCTGCGTTTGACCGCGCGCGCGGCACGGCAGCACCGGCGCCGAAGCCGGCCGAGCCCGCGATAGTCGAATCTGCCCTGGGCACAGGACAGGTGAGTGGCCCGCAAAACCTGCTGCAGGGCTGGCAGACCTTGGCTGCCCGCATCGACCTGTTGCCGGTGGCCGTACGC
Organism: Mesorhizobium sp. M1342; assembly: GCF_040317955.1. NCBI lineage: Bacteria > Pseudomonadati > Pseudomonadota > Alphaproteobacteria > Hyphomicrobiales > Phyllobacteriaceae > Mesorhizobium > Mesorhizobium sp. M1342. Next base: position 123,078 of record NZ_JAMYLI010000017.1, read on the forward strand.
GACATGGCACTTCGGGGCTTGAGAAAGGTCGTCGACTATCAGGACATCGCTTACGGGCGCGAGTATCTCGACTGGCTGGACGAGGCCGTCGCGTTGGACGGGCCGGATCGCGGCTATGGCCTGTCGATCGCTGCCGCCAAGCATCTGGCCAACGCGCTATGCTACGACGACATGATCCGCGTCGCCGATCTCAAGACGCGCTCGACGCGCGACAAACGCGTGCGCCGTGAGGTCGGCGTCAAGGACGGCTCGATCCTGCAGGTGACCGAGTATTTCCATCCGCGCATCGAGGAATTCTGCGGCACGTTGCCGGCGGGTCTGGGCAGCTACATCGAAAGCCTGCCGAAGCTCGCCGCCTTTCTCGATCGTCGCATCAACCACGGCCGCCGCATCCGCACCGACAGTTTCGCCGGCTTTGCAGCGCTCTGGTTCATCGGCGGCCTGCGCCGGTGGCGCCGCAGCCTGCTGCGTCACAAGGTCGAGATCGCGCATCTCGATCGCTGGTACACGCTGGCGCTCGACCATGTGCCCCAGGATTATGCGCTGGCTGTCGAAATCCTCAACTGCCGCCGGTTGATCAAGGGCTACAGCGACACCCATGTTCGTGCCCAATCGAAATTCGACCGGGTGCTGTCGGCGCTCGATCTGGTCAAGGGCCGAGCGGACGCCGCCGACTGGATCCGCCGCCTGCGCGAGATGGCACTGAAGGACGAGAAGGGCGACATGCTCGACGGCGCGCTGAAGACCGTGGCGACGCTGGGGCCGGATACGATCTAGCGGGCGTCCACAGATTGGACCGGCACCAGCCCACGCAACGGCACCGCCTCCGGGAACAGATGCAACAGGCCTGAATCGACGCGCCGTCGCAAATGCGCATCCACTTCGGCCCGATCCTGACAACCATGGAACCTGCCGCCGCAATGGTCCCGCAGGCGCACGAGATCGGCCATGACAGGCGACATCGGCAGGCCGGCGGCGTCGAGCAGGCTTGCGCTGAGGAAGCCGACGTCGAGCGGCGCCAGGTCAGGCATCGGATGGCGCAAAGGATGGTTGAAGGTGGTGAGCGTGTAGAAGGTGCGGTAGGCAAGCGAGCCAGGGGTCGCCAAGGCGTCGTCCCCGGCGATCGCGTCGACGAACGGCTTGGTCGCCGACGACTGGTGATCGCCGAACTCGAGCACCACGGCGCCGCGTTCACCGGCATCCGCTTCCCTCTTGTCGAGGAAATGCTGGAAATCGCCGCGCGCTACCGCCATCCGGCGCAGATACTCATTGGCCTGGAAATCGCCCGAGAAAGGCTCGCCCTCGACCTTCAGCTCGGGCTCCATCCGCCCCTCATAGGGTGAATGCGGAAACATGGTCTGGATTTCGAGGAACAGCGGCCGGCCGTCTTCCTTGCGGTGCCGGGCGATGAACGCCTCGGCTGCGCGATAGTAGAAGTTGTCGCGCAGATGATAGAAGGGCGCGGCAATGTCCTTGATGTCGAGCACGGTCTCGAAACCGATCGATTGCAGGAACGGCCCTTCATTGACGAATGAAAAGTCCATCGGCGTCATCACGACAGTTCGATAGCCGCAGCGCGCCAGCACCTCTGGCAAGGCTCCGGCGACCTTGTCCTGCAGGGTGATGGTCAGATAGGGGCTTCGCCAGCCGAAATCGGTGGCCGACAGGCCGGTCATCAGCGACAGATTGGTGATCCAGGTGCCGCCGCCAAATGTCTCGACCTGCATCGGATGCGGCGTGCCGGCTTTGGGTGCGAATCTCTGCAGGAATCCCGCGCCATTGCCGACCTGCGGAAAATAGCCGGGATCGGATTGGCTTTCGCTGAGCACGAAAAAGACGTCGGGAAGATCAGCCCGGTCGCCGCAATCGACCGTGTCGGCAAAAGGCGGCTGTGGCGCGACGGCTTGCAGCCGCTTTTCGAAGCCCGATTCAACAACGAGGTTGTGCAAATCCAGCAGCGAAACGAAGAAGGCCGACATGTGCCGGCCCTGCATGTAGTAGAAATAACGGTCCTTCGAGGCCTCGGCCGGAAAGGTCAGCGGCACCAGAACGACGAGCGCCGCCATGACCAGGACGCGTGCCGATACCGGCCAGCCGATTTTTCGATCGATCCGGAACAGAAGCACCGCCGCCGTAATGCCGAGCACCAGGGCAACAACGACCGGCGCGATCAGATGGAGGTAGGAGCCGAGCAGGAAGCGGTACACTTCCGGATCCTTCGACACGAAGACCGTGTCGTAGAAGTGCAGCGAAAACCCCTTCATCCTGAATTTGATCGCTGACACCACTGTGATGAAAGCGATGCCCATCCAGGCGAGATAGACGGAAAAGACAAGGCGCCCCGAAGCCAGGAAGAGAAGTCCGGCAAGGGCAGCCACCAGCGCCAGCGAGAACGGCACCGACAGCCATTCGTGCTCGGCCCGTCCGGCGGCGAAGACACCGGCTAGGCTGACCACGACCAGCGTCAGCGGATGACAGAGCACCCGCCCAAGGATTTGAAGCTGAGCCACAGATTTTCCCATGAATATGCCTGAGCATAGTTTCGGGAAACTCTTCGATTATTCGTGGGCTGAGAACAAATGTATAGTGAATTTAACCTTAATTCCGGGGATCGCGCTGTCCGCAACGGCGGGACCAGGTTTCACAAGCGCCTGGCCCTACCGTGCTTCGATCAGTAGTGGTGCCAGCGATGCCAGCGATGGTGCGGATGCCAGACGTGGACCGGAGCGTGCCAGTAGTGGTAGCGCGGGCGCACGATGACGACGCCGCTCGGCACGCAACGTCCCCATCTGTTCGGATGCCAGCCGATGCCGCAGCCCCAGCGGACATGCTCGACCGATGCCTGGGCGGCCGGCTGGGCAACGGACACGATGGGCATTGCGCTGGACGCGGTGGCTGTCACGACCGTTCCGCTGAGGGCCAGCATAGCGGCTGCTGCGTAGTTTTTCAGGCGACTCATAATTGGACTCCGAGTGCTTTCGAGTTTGAAGATGGCCGCCCTGCATGGTGCGATCGGGCAGGCTCGTCCCTTCGCATCGTTAAACGGCGTCTCCGGCCTTTTCCGTCGGTCGTCATGGCGATTTTTTCGGCGCAACGGCGGCGCGGCGTTCCATATGGCGCAGCAATGCCTGTGCCAGCACGCTCCGGTTTTCGTGTGACGTGTTCGCCGCGAAGTCGACAATGGCCTGTTCAAGCCGGCTGCGCACCGTCACATCGGCATTGCGTGCCCGCTCCAGCGCGGCGGACAAGGCGGCCTTGTCCATGACAGGCTGCTGCAACAGGTCCGCTGCCTCCTGCCTCGCCTGCTGGCCATCTAGAATGATCTGCCGGGACTCCACGCGAACCTGGCGCAGCGCCAGGCGGAACGCCTTGCGGTCCTGGTTGGGAAGCTGTCGGCCAGCCGATTCCAGCGAGACACCCGCGCCCGCTTTGGCATTTCTCAGCCAGACCGCACCGCCGGCAAATGCGCCTGCAAGAAAGACGTTCAGCACCACGGAAGCAATGACCAGACCACGGATCCAGCGCGGGCTCATAGGTTTTCCTCACCGTTCTCGGCATCCGGGCCGGCATCGCCAAACGCCGTCACATTGGCATCCAGCACATAATGGTCCGGCTGGACCTCCGGCGTGACGATGGTCACCAGGGCCAGTCCTGCCACGGCACCGGCCAGACCAATGCCGGCAAGTCCAAGTCCCAGCCACCAGAACCACTGACGCCGGCGCTGGCCGAGGTGCCGGCCGGCAGCCTGCAGAATGCTGCTATGCAGTACCTTGTCCGGGGCGTCGACGCGGTAGCTGTCGAGCAGCGCGTCAAGTGTCCCGGCCTGCCTCAAGATGGCCTTGCCCGCGCCGCTCGCGGCAAAGGCCGTGCCGGCCATTCGCTCAGCCTCGGGCCATCGCCGCAAGTCGCCGCCATAGGCCTGGGCCAAGGCGGCAAAGCGCCTGGCATCCATTTCGTTTCTGGACCCTTCAGCCATGTGTCTCCTCCTTGCCCGTAGGCGCCGAGCGCCAGGCGGCACCAGCAAGGCGCAATGGCCGTAGTGCGTTGGTGCTTGCCCGGTGCTTACTCATCGGCGCCATCCCCCGTCAGGATCGCCTGCAGCGACCGCCGGCCGCGCGCAAGCAGGCTCTCCAGGGCATCGACGCTGATCTGCAAGGTCGCTGCCGCCTCGATATTGGACATCTCCTGATAATAGACCAGAACGATCGCTTCGCGCTGACGCGGCGCTATGGCTTGCAGTGCCCGTTCGACCCGAAGCGCGTCCTCTTGGCGAGGGGCGTCGGGAAGTGCCGCAGGGTCGACCACGTCCGGCAGGTCGCCGGTCACCCACTCGCGCCTGCGACGCAGCCGGTCGTAGCAAAGGTTGAGCGTCACCCGGTGGATCCAGCTGTCGAAGCGCGCATTGCCGCGCCGCCAGCTCGCGGCATGGCGCCAGATCCGCACGAAGGTTTCCTGCGCGACATCCTCGGCCTCCGCCGCATCGCCGAGCATGCGCACGGCAAGCGCCAGTATACGTGGCAGCTTGCGCGCGACGAGCGTTTGCACGGCTGCGGGCTCGCCGGCGCCAACACGGCGAACCAGCTCCTCGTCCGGATCCGCAGCCATCAGTCTGCGCACTCCCGATGTTCATCGCGCGTCATTGCCTCTTGGTCATTGTTCCTGCTTGGGAGCGGTTTTGTGGCCCGGCAGTTCGTCGGCCGTTAAAATGCCGTCGGCATTCTTGTCCAGCCGGGCGAAGCGCCTGGCGAAGAATGCATCGAGTTCGGCGCGATCGATGAAGCCGTCATGGTTGGAATCGATCCGCGCGAAGGATTTGGCGGCGTCGCCTTTGGCGTTGCGCTTCGTCTGAAAGGCCTCCCATTCCAGCAGGCTGATCTTGCCGTCGCCATCCGTGTCGGCCGCCATAATCGCCTTTTCGCGCCGCTTCTGGAATTTGGCCAGCGTGATATCGGACGTGGTCCCCGAAGCGCCTGGCGCGGCAAGTGGCGCGGCCGTTGGCGGTGCAGGCGGCGTCGTTGCCTGGGCGAAAGCCGCAACGGTCTGCAAACTCAAGGCAACGACGGATATCGAACGACTGATCATGTTGTGCGTCTCCAGGTTGGCGCGTGGCAGACGGACTGTGCCGCCATCGCGCTTCAACCGTTAAACGCCGCGCCCCGGAAAATCCGTCGGTCGCACGTGCTGATCCGTTCATCCCAGGACAACAGAGGCTGCCCATCTCGATCTGATCGGGATGGAAGAAACTCTAGTCCGACTGGTCGGCCGCAATCAGTTGTTCGGGCTTGAACCCGGCATGTTGCGGGGTCCACACCTCGCCCTCGCGATTGAACCAGTGGCACAGATACATGCCCGAGGCTGCGCCATCGCTGATCGTCATCCTGGGGCCTCCGGATTTCAGCCTGACGACGTCTCCGGTCTTGAAATTGTTGGGCATTTTTTGACCTCCCATGCTGAGGCCATGAGTTTCACACCAAACCGGGGTCTCGACAATGGCAGATCTGCCAGGCCGGCGTCGCAATCCTTTGCACCAGCCGCGAAGGGGCAGACTACAAAACGGAGGAGGAATGGTGCCGCTTAGGTGACTCGAACACCTGACCCCCGCATTACGAATGCGGTGCTCTACCAACTGAGCTAAAGCGGCCCAGGAAGCCAAGGCCTCCAAGATGCGGCGGTGATAGACGCAACCGGGCGCGAATTCAAGATGCGACTTGGCAATTCCTGCGTCGGCGTCATGGCACCCTCGAAAGCCGGCCGCCGCTTTGTCCGCCAGTCAATCGCCAAGGGAATGCGGCGCACGGTGCGTGCGCTCCCTGTGCGCGAAATCGGCGAAACATGCTGATTTTGTTGCCGGAACAGCGCCGGAATGGACTTTGCACACCTCTGCGAGGCAGAATACGCCGCTCGCCCGTTGATTGATTGGTCGCCTGCGGCTAACGATCACGGCAAGGTTGGCAAAGACAGAGGGACCTGCTTGGACGCGATCGAAAAAGCGATCCGGAACGCCTTGGAGAAAGGCAATGCCGAGGACCGCGCGTTCCGCGAGAGGGTCTATCGCTCGGCTTTTGCCGCGCTCGATCGCGCGCTCCAGGCCAATCCCGGTGTGACCGTCGAGGTCGCCATCAAGCGCCGCAAGGCAATCCAGGCGAAAATCACCGAAATCGAATCCGAGTTCCTGCCGGCGGTGCCGGATGTCGGCCAGCAGGGCGATGCACCGGCGGTCGAACTCGGAGCGGACTCGGCGCCCGCGGTCGAAACCGGCCGACAGGCATCGTCCCCCGATGTCGTCGTCGACGGACCCGTGCAATCCGCTGCCGATGCGCCGCGCTCGCGCGTTCTGCCCGTCGTTCCCGACATCATGCCGGACGCCACGCTTCCCGATGCTCCGGCCATCGACATGTCGGTTCCGGCCTCGGCCGGCGCTACGACGGAAGTGGCGCCCGACCGCGATGAACGACGCATAAGGGGGCGTCGCCTGCCGCTGACCGCCATCTTCCTGACCGTGACACTGCTCGCCGCGGTTGGCATCGGCCTGTTCTTCGCCGTGCAGACCGGCGTGTTCAAGACATCCGCGCAACTCGACACCGCCCCGCCGCAGGCGCCGCCGACCGTCGAGGACGACGATTTCACACCGGCCGACGGCGGTCCGGCAAAACCCGGCGCCGCGGACCAGGCGCGCGACTGGATCAATGTGTTTTCGCCGGCCGATGCATCCCATGTTAGCGCGCCGTCTGACGCCAGGGCCGAGGTGATGAAGGACGATACCGGTTCGTTCCTGCGCATCCGTTCCGGCGCGTCCGGTTCGGCGATCAGTTTCGACGTCGGACAAGGCGTGCTGGAGAAGCTGGCCGGCAAACATGCCGTGTTCGACATCATTGCCCGCTCCGAAGAAGGCAAGGAGACGCAGATTTCGGTCGACTGCAATTTCGGCGAACTCGGCGACTGCGGCCGCAAGCGCTATGCGGTCGGCCAGCAGCAGAACGAATATCTGTTCGACGTTCAGTTTCCGGATAAGCGCCCGGGCTCGGCCGGCACCATTGCCATCAATTCCGACTTCGACAAGCAGGGCAAGGCCGCGGACATCTACGAAATCCGCGTTTCGATCGAGCCGTAGGAGCGCCGAACGGTCTAGCGGTCGAGCAGCGCCTGCAGCGTCTCGATGCGGTCGGCCTCGTTGGCCGGCTTGTCCCAGCGCAGCCGCGAAATGCGGGGAAAGCGCATGGCGACGCCGGATTTGTGCCGGGTCGAGCGGTTGAGCCCTTCGAAGGCGACTTCCAGCACCAGGCCGTTGTCGCGGTCGGCCCGCACCGAGCGCACCGGCCCGAAACGCTCGATCGTGTTGTCGCGGACATATTTGTCGATCTGCTTCAACTCCTCGTCGGTGAAGCCGAAATAGGCCTTGCCGACCGGCACCAGTTCCTCCTCGCCTTCGGCACCTGTCCAGACACCGAACGTATAGTCGGAATAGAAGCTCGAGCGTTTGCCGTGGCCGCGCTGGGCATACATCAGCACCGCGTCCACCGTGTGCGGATCGCGCTTCCATTTGAACCACGGGCCTTTCGGGCGGCCGGCGACATAGGCTGAGTCCCAGCGCTTGAGCATGACGCCTTCGATAATCGGATGCGGTGGCACCCGGCGCAGTTCCTCCAGCGTTTGCCAATCCGTGAAGTCGACGAATGGCGAAATATCGAAACGGCTCGGGTCGAGCGTCCCGACAAACGCTTCCAGCCGGCCGCGCCGCTCGCGAAACGACAGCGCGCGCAGATCCTCGCCGCCGACCTGGAGCAGATCGTAGCAGCGCATGAAGGCCGGGTATTGCTGCTGCATCTTCGGTGTCACCGTCTTGCGGTTCAGCCGCTGCTGCAGATCCGAGAACGTTCCCGTCGCCTGCCGGGGATCGCCGACAAGCAGTTCGCCGTCCAGCGTTGCGGAAAAATGCATGGCATCGGCGAGGTCCGGAAAGGCACCCGAAACGTCATCGCCGGTGCGCGAATAGAGCCGGCGGATACCGCCCTCGGCCACCGCCTGGACACGGATGCCGTCCCATTTCCATTCGGCGGCATAATCCGCCGGATCGAGCTTTTCGAGATCGCCGTCGCCAACCGGGTTCGACAGCATCACCGGTCGAAACAATGCCAACGCCGTGTTCCTGGGTTTTTCGGCCTTGCCTTCCAGCCACGCGAACAGCGCTGTGTAAGGCGGCGACAGCCCGTGCCAGAGCTCTTCGATCTCGGCGATGTCGACCTTGCCGAAATCCGCCAGCGCCTGTTTGGCCAGCCGCGCCGACACGCCGATGCGCAAGCCGCCGGTGACCAGCTTGATGATGGCAAAGCGGGCCGAGATGCCGGCGCTGTCGAGCAGCCCTGCCAGCACCTTCGGTCCGTCGAAGCGGCTCGCCGCCTGCAGTCTGGCGACGACCTCGCCAAGCGTCGGCTCGCGGTTCGCGATGTTTCCGGGCGTTTGCGGCCAGACCAGCGACACCGTTTCGGCGAGATCGCCGACATAGTCGTAGGAATAGCCGAACAGCACCGGATCCATGCGTTCGGTGACCAGCATGCGCAGCATCGCCGGCTTGACCGCGGCAATGTGGAGATCGCCGGTGATGGCAGCCAGCGCCAGCCCGCGGTCGGGATCCTCTACCGTGCGGAAATAGTCGGTCAGCAAGGTCAGCTTGCCGTTGCGCGACGGCGTCAGCACCAGGCGGTCGAGTAGTTCGGCGAAGCGGTTCATGGTGACACTACTGGATGGGCTTGGCACTTCGGCACACCCCCCTCTGTCCTGCCGGACATCTCCCCCGCAAGGGGGGAGATTGGCAGCTTCGATGCCAGCACTCTCCTTGCGCGGTTGGTGATTAGCGAAAGCGGCGGTGACATCTGATCTCCCCCCTTGCGGGGGAGATGGCCGGCAGGCCAGAGGGGGGTGTGAAGGATCGCGGCGCCGGTGATTGGTGGATCAGCAACTAGCATCAATCGCCCTCGTCCTCGTACCCCACCAGGTGCAGTGGTCGCGCCGCGATGCCTTCGAGCTCGCACCAGCGCACCAGCGCTTCCTCGCGGCCATGCGTCACCCAGATCTCCTCGGCTCCGGTCTCCCTGATGGTGGCGGTCAGCTCATCCCAGTCGGCATGGTCCGAGATGATCAGCGGCAGTTCGACGCCGCCTTGCTTGGCGCGCTGGCGAATGCGCATCCAGCCTGACGCGAAGCACGAGATCGGATCGGGAAAGCGCCGCGCCCAGCGGTCGGCGAAGGCCGATGGCGGGCCGACGACGATGGCGCCGGTAAAATCATCCTTGCCCCCGCTTTCGACGGTTGCCGGCTCCAGTTGCCCAAGGTCTATGCCTTGGCTCTGGTAATATTCACTGAGCTTGGCCAGCGCGCCATGGATGTAGAGCGGCCTGTCGTAGCCGGCGTCGCGCAACAGCCGCATCACCCTTTGCGCCTTGCCCAACGCATAGGCGCCGACCAGATGCGAGCGCTCGGGGAACTGCGCTGCCGATTTCAGCAGGCGGGCGATTTCTTCTGTGTCGGGAGGATGGCGAAACACCGGCAGGCCGAAGGTCGCTTCGGTGATGAACACATCGCACTGGATCGGCTCGAATGGCGCGCAGGTCGCGTCTCTCTGCCGCTTGTAGTCGCCGGAAGCGACGATGCGCGTGCCCTGATGCTCGACCAATATCTGCGCCGAGCCCAGCACATGGCCGGCTGGATGGAAGCTGACGCTGATGCCATTGAGTGCAATTGTCTCGCCGAGCTGTGCCGCTTGCGTCGTGCCAGCGAAATTCTCGCCGTAGCGCAGGCCCATAATGTCGAGCGTCTGCCGCGTCGCCAGCACCGAGCGGTGGCCGGAACGTGCGTGATCGGAATGGCCATGCGTGATCAGTGCCCGGTTGACCGGCCGCACCGGGTCGATGAAGAAATCGCCCGGCGGGCAATAGAGGCCCTCGGGCCGGGGATGAAGAAGGTCGCTGGGGCGCATGATTCCCAAGATAGGATATAATTCCGCGGCGGGAAGCCTGTTGTAACTCACTGCTGACTCCCGCATAGAGCACCGCCGGCTCGATCCGCCGGCAGGACCCATCGCCATGAAACCGCTTCAGGCCTCGTCCGGCGACTTGAACGCCGATCGCCGTGCCGATTATGCCGAGGTGCTGCACGCGGATGGCGATCACGCAGCAGCGGCGGAATTGCTGCTCGGCGCGCTGGAAATGACACCGCAATGGGCGATGGGCTGGTTTCGCCTCGGCGAAATGCAGCAGGCGGCGGGCGCGCCGGATCTGGCTGCCCAGGCCTGGACGATGTCGCTGCAACTCGATCCATCGGATCGTCAAGGCGCTGCATTGAACCTGCAATTGATCGGCAAGGCGCCGGCGCTCGACGCGCTCCCCAGCGCCTTCGTCGAGACACTGTTCGACCATTATGCCGAGAGCTTCGACGAGTCCCTGGTCGGCAGGCTGGGGTACCGGCTGCCTGAGATGCTCGACCAGGCCATTCGAGCGGCAAGGCCAGGCCGCGTCGCGCTGGCGCTCGATCTTGGCTGCGGCACCGGCCTGACGGGACAGAGGCTGCGGCCGATCGCCGACCGGCTGGAGGGGTATGACATTTCGGCCAGGATGCTGAGGAAGGCGCGGGCCAAGGGCGTCTACGATTTCCTTGATAAGGCCGATCTGCGGGATTTTCCCTATGCCGGGCCGAAAGCCGATCTGGTGACGGTGGCCGATGTTTTCATCTATGTCGGCGCGCTGGACGGCGTGGTGAAGACGATTGCCGGGCTGCTGGTCACGGATGGCCTGTTCGCATTTTCCGTGGAGACGCTGGCTGGCGACGGCGATTTCATGCTGCTGCCGTCGCGCCGCTACGCGCATGCGCAACACTATGTGCGCGATGTCCTGGCCGCCAACGGGCTTTCGGTCTTGTCACTGGAACCAACCGTGATCCGGCAGGATCGCGGGGAACACGTCAACGGGCTGGTCGTTGTGGCCGGGGCTCCGAACTCCGCCTAGCAAAGACCTGACGACAGCCAGTTCGGCGGTGTCCGCCGTTTTTGCCGGGCAGCGCGATAGGAATTTTTTCTTGACACCATGCCCTCAGCTATGGTACATTTTGGCCCATGGTGCTGATTTGTGCCAGTCACCCGCCGCACAGGCGGGTTTTTCGTTTGATGCTCCGTCAGCCACGCGCCGGCCAAGGCTCCGAAGGAACCCGTTGCCCCGAACTCGTCGCCCTGCCGTTGTGGCAGGCAAGCTGCCGGCGAAGGGGTCTATCGCCACCTCGCAAACATTCTTGCTGTGAAAAAGTCCGATTTGCATGCGCGACTGATATTTGCGATCTGCTCGCATCAGGGTGGGATATCAGGAGGAGCATAGTCGATGCGCTGGAACATGATGATCTTGGCCTCTTGCCTGCTGACCGCCGGCTGCGTCGGCGGCACTTCGATGTCGGAACAGCAGGATGCGAACGTCCAGTCCTCCCTGCAATATGACAACGTGCCCTGCGACCAGTTGCTGGCGCAGCGCAACGGCTTGGCGCAGCAATACAACCTTCCGACGAAGGCCAAGCCGACCTTCTCCAATCCGGCGATGGGCTTCGGCCCGTTCACGCCTGACATGCGCTCCAAGGCCAAACGCGATACCGACAAGGCGAGCGGCGAGATCGATGCCATGAACCGGTCGATCGATCGCCGCGAATGCGGCCAGCCGGACAAGCAGAAGAAACTCGCCCTGCCTGGCTAAAGATCCGAGGCCGCCACGGGTTGAGAATCGCAGGCAACAAACCACCTCGTAGGGCACGATCGGATGCATCTCTCGGAGCTCGGGGACCGCATATGTATCTTGGGGCCGTCCAACAGTGGCAAGTCGACCCTCGCCAACGCGATTGCCCGCAAACGTGATCTGGCGACTATTCATCTAGATCAACTCTTCCATCTCCCGAACACGGATTGGGAAGCGCGCCCAAGGGACGAATTCATTGCCTTGCATGACGCCGCTATCGCCGGTGAGCGTTGGGTGATGGATGGAAATTATTCGGTTTGCATGCCCCAACGCTTTCTGCGAGCGACGGGATTGATCTTGTTGGATATATCGACGCCGACAAGCCTGCTGCGCTATATCAGGCGAACGCTGTTTGAGATTGAACGGCGCGGTGCCTTGGAGGGCGGGCACGACAGCATCAAATGGGATATGATCCACCATATCACCGTGGCCACACCGAAAAATCGCAACCGGTACCGGGCAATGTTCGAACAACTCGATCTGCCAAAGGTCCAGTTGTCGTCACTGCGGGCAATCAAGAAATGCTTCCGGGAGTGGGACCTGGCCCGATGAGGCTGTCCTGGCTAGTATCCCGCCTTGCGATCCACCAGATTGTCGAGCTTTTCGCCGCGTTCGAAGGCGTCCATCTGGCGCAGCATGATCGGCGCCAGATGCACCGGATCGGAGGTCGCTGCCGCGTGCGGCGTCACGAACACTTTTGGATGCCCCCACAGCGGACTGGTCTTCGGCAACGGTTCGACCTCGAACACGTCGAGGCTTGCCTCCTTCAGCGTGCCGTCATCCAGTGCCCGTAAAATGTCGGCGTCCTTCTGCAGCCGGCCGCGCCCGGCATTGATCAGCACCGAGCCGCCGAGGCCGTTGCGTTTCCGCAGCTCCTTCAGCACGCCGTAGTTGATAATGCCCTTGGTCTCCGGCGTCAGCGGCAAAAGCACCACCAGGATGTCGGTCGCCTTGAGGAAGGGGATCAGTCCAGCCTCGCCGGAATAGGTCGCGACGCCTTCCATGGCCTTGTCGGTGCGCGACCAGCCATTGACGGCAAAGCCGAGCGACAAAAGCACCGAGGCCGCGGCGCGGCCGAGACTGCCGAGGCCCATGATGCCAACCGAAATGTCACCGGCAGGCCTCTGCTGCGGCTCGTGCCAGATCTTCTTCGGCTGCTGCGACCGGTAGAGCAGGCCCTGGCGATGATGGTCGAGAACCCGCCAGACGACATATTCGGTCATGTACTGGGTGAGGTTGTCGGCGACGACCTTGACGATCGGCACGTCGGGCAGGCCGGGATCGGCGAAGATATGGTCGACGCCGGCGCCGATCGAGAAGATGGCGCGCAGATTGGGCAGCGACGACAACAGGTTCGGCTTCTGCTTCCACACCACGGCATAGGTGATCGAGGGGTCGCTGGCGCCGTCCGGCTCCAGCACCACCTCGCGCTCGGCCGACAGGAGCTCGCGCCAGCGCTGCGGATGAAAGCCGGTGACGGCAAGCAGGATACGGCCTTTTTCCATTGCGGTCTTTTAGTTCCTCTCTACGCAAATCACTCGCTGACGATGCCGACCGGTGCCGTCTCGATCTTGAAGGCGGCCGAGATCAGCGCCCGAGTATAGTCGGTTTGCGGATTTTCAAAAATCTGCTGGGAAGGACCGGCTTCGACGATCCTGCCATTGCGCATGACGATGACGTCGTTGGCGAGCGCCCGGATGACTTTCAAATCATGGCTGATGAAAAGATAGGCGAGGTCGTGCTTGGCCTGCAGGCTGCGCAGCAGATCGACGACCTGCGCCTGCACGCTCATGTCGAGTGCCGATGTCGGCTCGTCCAGCATGACGAAGCGCGGGTTGAGCACCATGGCGCGTGCGATGGCGACGCGCTGGCGCTGGCCGCCGGAAAACTCGTGCGGATAGCGGTTGCGTGTCGCCGGGTCTAGCCCAACCTCCTTCAGCACGGCGGCCACCTTGTCGTCGCGCTCGTCGGGCGACAGCTTCGGCTCGTGGATCTTGAGGCCTTCTTCGATGATCTCGGCGATCGACATGCGCGGGCTGAGCGAGCCGAACGGATCCTGGAAGACGATCTGCAATTCGCGCCTGAGCGGCCGCATGGCGTTGAAAGTCAGCTGGTTGATGTCGCGGCCGTTGAACTGGATCGTTCCGGTCGACGAGATCATGCGTGCCAGCGCCAGGCCGAGCGTCGTCTTGCCGGAGCCGGATTCGCCGACCACGCCAAGCGTCTGGCCGGCGCGCACGGTGACATCGATGCCGTCGACCGCCTTCACATTGTCGACAGTGCGGCGGAAGAAGCCCTGCTTGATCGGGAACCAGACCTTTATGTCCTTGCCGGTCATGACAGGCTTGGCACCGGCATTGGCGGCCGGCGGCTTGCCCTTCGGCTCGGCCGCCAGCAGATGCCGCGTATAGGCATGCTGCGGATTGGCGAAGATCTCCTTGGTCGGCCCGGTCTCGACGATCTTGCCCTTGGTCATCACGCAGACGCGGTCGGCAATCTTGCGCACGATGCCGAGATCATGGGTGATGAACAGCATCGACATCCCCTTGCGGCTCTTCAAGCCGGCCAGCAGTTCGAGGATCTGCGCCTGCACGGTGACGTCGAGTGCCGTCGTCGGCTCGTCGGCGATCAGAAGTTCGGGCTCGTTGGCCAGCGCCATGGCGATCATCACGCGCTGACGCTGGCCGCCGGACAACTGGTGTGGATAGGCATCGAGGCGCTTGTGCGGATCGCGGATGCCGACCTCGTTGAGCAAGGCCAGTGTGCGTTCCTTGGCCGGGCGGTCGGCCATGCCCTGATGCAGCTTCAGGATCTCGACGATCTGCTGCTCGATCGTGTGCAGCGGATTGAGCGAAGTCATCGGCTCCTGAAAGATCATGGTGATCTTGTTGCCGCGCACCTGCCGCAACTGCTTCTCGCTCATCGCAAGCAGGTCGGCGCCCTGGAACAGGATCTTTCCCGAGGGGTGGCTGGCGCTTGGATAGGGCAGCAGCTTCAGCACCGAAAGCGCCGAGACCGATTTGCCGGAGCCGGATTCGCCGACCAGCGCCACCGTCTCGCCCTTGGCGATGTCGAACGAGATGTGGTCGACGGCCAACGACTGGCTGCCGCCCTGGCTGAAGGCGACGCTGAGGTCCTGTACACTGAGCAAGGGGGCTTCGCTCATCTGAACGTCTTGCGCGGATCGAAGGCATCGCGCGTAGCCTCGCCGACGAAGACCAGCAGCGACAGCATCAGCGAGATGACGACGAAGCCGGAGATGCCGAGCCACGGCGCATTAAGGTTCCGCTGTGCCTGCTTGAGCAGTTCGCCGAGCGAGGCGGAGCCGGGCGGCAGGCCGAAACCAAGGTAGTCGAGCGAGGTCAGCGTCGAGATCGAGCCTGAGAGCAGGAAGGGCATGAAGGTCAATGTCGCCACCATGGCGTTGGGCAGCAGGTGCCGGAACATGATGGTGCGGTTGGGCACGCCGAGCGCCCGGGCCGCGTTGACATATTCGAAATTGCGGGCGCGCAGGAACTCGGCCCGCACCACGCCGACCAGCGCCACCCAGGAGAACAGCAGCATCAGGCCGAGCAGGATGAAGAAGCCCGGCGGCAGGATGGCGGCGACGATGAGCAGGAGATAGAGCACCGGGATGGCGGACCAGATTTCGATGAAACGCTGGAACAAGAGATCCGTCCAGCCGCCGAAATAGCCTTGCACGGCGCCGGCCGCGACGCCGATCAAGGCCGAGCCGGCGGTCAGGATCAGGCCGAACAGCACCGAAATGCGGAAGCCGTAGATGACACGCGCCAGCACGTCGCGCGCCTGGTCGTCGGTGCCGAGCCAATTCCAGTTGCCGACCATGCAGGCGGGGTCGGCGGCACCCTGCGGATACTGGTTGCAGCGCTTCGTTGCGTCATACTGCCACGACGGCCTGGCCGGCGCTGCTTCCGGAATGGCGTTGTTGACGGTCTGATAGGAGTAGCGCACCGGTGGCCAGATCATCCAGCCATTGGCGTTGATCTCGTCCTGGATGACCGGGTCGCGATAATCGGTGACGGCATAGAAACCGCCGAATTTTTCCTCGGGGTAGGCGACCAGCACCGGAAACAGGATCTCGCCCTTGTAGGAGGCGATGATCGGCTTGTCGTTGGCGATGAACTCGGAAAACAGCGACAGCACGAACAGGACGAGGAAGATCCACAGCGACCAGTAGCCGCGCCGGTTGGCTCTGAAGTTCTGCAGGCGCCGCTTGTTGAGCGGCGACAGAAACGGCCGCTTTATCCGCGCGGGTGCCGCGTCCACGGGGACTGTAGCCTCCGACATCAGACGTCTCTCCGCTCGAAATCGATGCGCGGATCGACCCAGGTGTAGAGCAGGTCGGACAAGAGACCGACGAACAGCCCCAGCAGCGAGAAGATGTAAAGATTGGCGAACACCACGGGATAGTCGCGCTCGACCACCGACCGGAAGCCGAGCAGGCCGAGGCCGTCGAGGGAAAAGATGTTCTCGATCAGCAGCGAGCCGGTGAAGAAGGCCGAGATGAAGGCGCCGGGAAAGCCGGCGATGACGATCAGCATGGCATTGCGGAAGACGTGGCCGTAGAGCACCTGCCGTTCCGACAGGCCCTTGGCCCGCGCCGTCACCACATACTGCTTGCGGATTTCTTCGAGGAACGAGTTCTTGGTCAGCAGCGTCGTGGTGGCGAAGGCCGACAGCACCAGCGCGGTCAGCGGCAAGGTCATATGCCAGAAATAGTCGACGATCTTTCCCCACCAGGACAATTGATCCCAATTGTCCGAGGTGAGGCCGCGCAACGGAAACCAGTCCCAGAAAGACCCGCCGGCAAACAGCACCATCAGCATGATGCCGAACAGGAAGCCCGGGATGGCATAGCCGACGATGACGACGCCGCTGGTCCAGACGTCGAAGGGAGTGCCGTCCTTGACCGCCTTGCGGATGCCGAGCGGGATCGAGATCAGGTAGGACAAAAGCGTGATCCACAGTCCGATCGAGATCGACACCGGCATTTTTTCCAGGATCAGATCGAGCACCGAAATGTCACGGAAATAGCTGTCGCCGAAATCAAAGCGGGCATAGTTCCACAGCATCATGCCGAAGCGCTCGAGCGGCGGCTTGTCGAAGCCGAACTGCTTCTCCAGCTTCTTGATGAATTCCGGATCGAGCCCCTGCGCACCGCGATATTTCGAACTGACGTCACCGGCGGCGTCGAAATTGCCGCCAGCGCCCGCGTCGCCACCACCGCCGCCGAGGCGGTCGCTGCCGCCCTGATTGGTCAGCCGGGCGATGACCTGTTCGACCGGACCGCCGGGGGCGAACTGGATGACGGCGAAGGATATCGCCATGATGCCGAACAGCGTCGGGATCATCAAAAGGATGCGGCGCAGGATATAGGCGCCCATCAGGCCTTCTGCCCTCGTTGAGCGAACATCTCAGCCTTTGCCAATTCTTGCCGCCTTGCCCTTATCGAACCACCACAGCGTCTCGACCGGAAAGCCGAAATCGGGCTTCTGTTCGACAAAGCCGAACATGTCCCAATAGGCGACGCGGTGATTCGCCAGATAGTATGTTGGAATCCAGTCGAGCCGCGCGCGCAAGACCCGGTCGAGCGCTCTGAGCGCCGTGACGAGTTCTATACGGTCTTTCGCCTTGCCGGCTGCCGCGATCAGGGCGTCGATGGCCTTGCTTTCCGTGCCCGGATAGTTGCGCTGCCCCGGGATTTTAGCCATCCGGGAATTATAGAGCATCTGCAGGCTGTCGTCGGTCGGCGTCGCCCCGATCGACCATGCGAGCACGATGAGGTCGAAGTCGAAATCGCTCTGCCGCTGTTCATATTGCGCCGAATCGACTTGCCGGATCGAGGCGTCGATCCCGATCGCCTTCATACTTTCCGACCATGGGGTGAAGATGCGAACCATGCCGTCGTCTTCGGCCAGCATTTCCACCCGCAGCCGCTCGCCTTTGTCGTTGACGACGAAACTGCCTGTACGCTTCCAGCCGGCTTGCGCAAGCAATCTCGAAGCCTCGCCCAGCAGCTTGCGGTCATGGCCCGAACCGTCGGAAAGGGGCTGCGTCACCGCTTCACCAAAGACCTCTGGCGGCAACTCGGCCCGGAACGGCTCCAGCAGGTTCAATTCGTCAGGTGAGGGCAGGCCTTCGGCCTTGTAATCCGACCGTTCGAAATTCGAATGAGAGCGCTCGTAGGAGCCGTAAAACAGCGCCCGCTTCATCCATTCGAAATCGAAGCATCTGGCGATCGCCCGCCGCACCCGCTCATCGCGGAACTGCGGTCGCCGCTGGTTCACTGCGGCAGCCTGCATGGAGGGCGTTTTTTCGCCGGGAAATTCCCGTTTGACGACCTTGCCGTCCTTCAGCGCCGGAAAGTCGTAGCCGGTCGCCCATACCCGCGAGGTGAATTCCTCGCGAAAATGCGTGTCGCCTTTCTTGAAGGCTTCGAACGCCGCCTGCCGGTCAAGATAGAAGTCGATGCGGATGCGGTCGAAATTGTAGAGGCCGCGGTTCACTGGGAGATTGCGGCCCCAATAGTCGGCCACGCGGTCATATTCGACAGTCTGTCCGGCCGCCACGCGTCCAATCTTGTAGGGACCCGAGCCAAGCGGCGGTGTCATGGTCGAAGCATCGAAATCATTGGCCGTGTAAAACGCCTTGGAGACGATCGGCATCCCCACGATCGCCAGGATGTTTTGCGCGGACTGTTCGCCGTTGAAAGTGAGGTTGACGGTGGCGGGATCGACCGCAACCGCGTCGGTCATGTACCGCAACGCCTGGGAAAGGTTCGGATGGCCCTTGTCTTTGTAAAGCTTCAGCGCGAAGACAACGTCCTGCGCGGTCAGCGGCGAGCCGTCGTGGAAACGCGCTTGCGGTCGAAGCACGAAGCGGAAGCCGTTGCGGTCCGGCGACAGGGAAACGGTTTCTGCAAGCAGGCCATAGACCGCATCCGGCTCATCGAGCGCGCTTGTCATCAGCGAATCGA
Source organism: Mesorhizobium sp. M1342 (assembly GCF_040317955.1). NCBI lineage: Bacteria > Pseudomonadati > Pseudomonadota > Alphaproteobacteria > Hyphomicrobiales > Phyllobacteriaceae > Mesorhizobium > Mesorhizobium sp. M1342. The sequence continues at coordinate 141,840 of NZ_JAMYLI010000017.1, forward strand.
AACAGAGTTCGGTGCGCGGCGGCGCCTCCCCCTTCAACACCAGTGAGTTCAATGTGTTGAAGGTCAGGAAGCTCTGATTGAGGGTCGAGTTCGGCGGCGCGAAATTCATCTGGCCGCCCTTTGGGGCGTCCGGATTGACGTAGTCGAAATGCGCGAAATCGGGCTTATATTTGAGGTCGCCGAAGGCCGACAGGCCATGCAGCTTGGTGCCGGTCGCAATGTCGGCGAAGGCCCTGCCGGGCAGCAAGGCGGCGGCTGCCGCGGCACTGCCCAGGGCGAGAAAGTCGCGGCGGGCAAGGGCCGCCATCAATTGCCACCCTTGTATTTGGCCGCCAGCGCCTTCTCCTTGTCCGGGTCGATCCACCAAGAATCGATGTCGGCTCCGATATAGGCAGGCTGCTTGTCGGGGAATTTGAACTTGTCCCAATAGGCCAGCCACACCGCCGACCGGTAATATTGCGGCAAGACATAGAAGTTCCACAGCAGGATGCGGTCAAGCGCATGGGTGGCGGCGACGAGATCGTCTCGATCGGTCGCGAAGATAATGCGATCGACCAGGGCGTCGACGGTCGGGTCCTTGATGCCCATCAGATTGCGCGAACCGGGCGAATCGGCAGCTCTAGAGCTCCAGAAGTCGCGCTGCTCGTTGCCCGGCGAATCCGACTGCTGCAGAATCCCGGTCACGACATCGAAATCGAAATTATTGACGCGGTTGATGTACTGCGTCTGGTCGATGATGCGCAAAGTGGCGTCGATACCGATCTTGCGCAGATTGGCGATGTAGGGGCTGGCGATCACCTGGTCTGTGTCGTTCCAGCCGAGGATTTCGAACTTGAACGGCGCGCCGGTCTTGGCATTGACCATCTTGCCGGCCTTGATCACCCATCCCGCCTTGGCGAAGAGATCGACCGCCTGTTTCAGGTACTTCCGTTCCGCCTGCGGCGTATCATAGACCGGCAGCTTGAACTCCTGGGTGAAAAGTTCGGGCGGCAGCTTGTCGCGATATTTTTCCAGGATCTCCAGCTCCTTGCCCTGCGGCAACCCGCTCGAGGCCAGTTCGGTGCCCTGGAAATAGCTTGATGTGCGGGTGTTGAAGCCGAAGAACAGGGTGCGGTTCATGCTCTCGAAATCGAATGGAATGGTCAGCGCTTCACGCACCAGCCGGTCCTGGAACAGCGGCCGCCGCTGGTTGAGGACGAAGCCCTGCATCGGTTCCGGCGCCTGGGTCTGAAAATCCTTCTTGATGACATCGCCGGCCTGGAATGCCGGGAAATTGTAAGCCGTCGCCCATTTGCGCGAACTGTATTCGCGGTTGATGTCTTCCAGCCCGCCCTTGGTGAAGGCGAGCCAGGCGGCGTTGTCGTCGAGGATATAGGTGTAGCGCCGCGTGTCGAAGTTCTCGCGGCCGATCTTCACCGGCAGCTTGGCCGCCCAGTAATCCGGCACACGCTGCCAGATGATCTCCGAGCCCGGCTTGAAGCTGGCGATCTTGTAGGCCGCCGAACCGAGCGGGATTTCCAGGGTCGGCTTGGTCACGTCGCGTTTCTTGCCGTTGGCATCGGTGCCTTCCCACCAATGTTTCGGCAGTACGGCGAGGTCGCCGATTATCTTGGGCAGTTCGCGATTGCCCTTCTGGTTGAAATGGAACTCCACCTCGCGATCCGAAATCGCCACCGCATCGATAACATTCTCGAAATAGCGGCTGTATTGCGGGCTGTTGGCCTTGAGCACCTGGAACGACCAGATCACGTCATTGACGGTGATCGGCTGGCCGTCATGCCATTTGGCGCGCGGATCGAGCCGATAGGTCGCGGAGGAATAGTCGGCCGGATATTTGTAAGCATCGGCGATCAGCGGATGGCTGGTGCTGCCTTCATCGGTCGCCTGCTCCATCAGAGTGTCGTAGAGCAGACCGCCACCGAACCCGACGAGGCCGGCAGCCGGCGACCCCTGGACGACGTAGGGATTGAAGCTGTCGAATGTACCTGGCACCACCGAGTTCAGCGTGCCGCCCTTGGGCGCGTCGGGGTTGACGTAGTCGTAGTGCTGGAAATTGGCGCCGTATTTGGACTCGCCGATCAGCGATGAGGTGGTGCGCCATTCGTCGGCGCGGGCAGCCTGCAATCCCGCCGCCAGAAGGGCTGCCGCCAGGAACGACTTGAGAAGCGTTCGGCCAACCGTCATGCACTATCCTCTTCGCAATGCCCGCTCATGGGCAATCTAGATGATTTGGCGCTCGTGAAAACCGCCATGCGCGGCTTTGTCGCCGCCTATGCGGTTTTCCCAACAAAAAAGCCGGGCTGAACCCGGCTTTTTCAAGGTCGTCGAGATGATATCTGGTTATTGGGCAGGCGCCGGTGCGGGTGCGGCCGGAGCCGGGGCGGCAGGAGCGGCCGGTTTCGCGGGCGCGGCACCATCAGCCGGCTTTGCCGGAGCGGCTGCATCGGCAGGCTTGGCGGGCGCGCCTGCATCGGCGGCGGCACCCGGTGCCGGCAGCGGCTTGGGATTGTCGGACAGCGTGCGCAGATAGGCGATGACGTTGGCGCGGTCTTCTTCCTTCGGCAGGCCGGCAAAGCCCATCGCCGTGCCTTTAACGTCCTTCTTGGGCGACGTGATGAAGTGGTTGAGGTTATCGTAGGTCCACTTCTCTGTGCCGCCCTTGGAATATTCCTTCATGCCCGCCGAATAGGCGAAGCCCTCGTGAGAGGCGACCGGACGGTCGACGATATCCCACAGATCGGGGCCGACCTTGTTAGGACCGCCTTTTTCGCCGGAATGGCAGGCCTGGCACTTCTTGAAGATGGCAGCGCCCTGTTCGGCATTTGCATTGGCCAGAAGATCTGCGATCGGCTTTTCGGCTGCGGCAGGAGCGGCCGGGCCGCCTTCGGCGGGCTCCGCGGCCTCGATGGCGAAGCCGGGCTTTTCCGGCGCAGGCGAGGCAAACAGCGCATCGGACACAATGCCGACCGAGAAGACGACGAAAACGGTTCCGAGCAATCCGGCGAGCAGTTTGTTGACTTCGTTGGAATCCATACGCCCCTTGCTCCCTTTTCCGGCGGACAGAACCGTCCACTCCGTCCGTCGGTATCGTGACCCGTCCTGCCAGGGCGGTCAAATCGGGCGGAAACTAGGTCTTTTGCTGCGGCGTTGCAACACCTATAAGGGCGCTTCCAGTGAGACCTTTTGCCACTTTCCCTGTCCTCTTTCGAGACGCCTTGCACCCGAAATGTCCACGCTGATCCTGATCCCGGCCCGCATGGCCTCGACCCGCCTGCCGGGCAAGCCGCTGGCCGACATCGCAGGCGCCCCGATGATCGTCCATGTCGCCCGCCGCGCCGCCGAAGCCGGCCTTGGCCGGGTGGTGGTGGCGACCGACACGCAAAGCGTGGCGCAAGCGGTGCGCGCGCACGGGTTCGAGGCCGTGATGACGCGCACGGATCACGAATCCGGCTCCGACCGCATCCACGAGGCGCTGATCGCGCTCGACCCCGGGCGCAAGGTCGAAACCATCGTCAATGTGCAAGGCGACCTGCCGACCATCGATCCGCAGATTATCGCCGCGTCGCTCAGGCCTTTCGAGGACAGTGCGGTGGACATCGCCACGCTCGGCGTCGAGATCGTCCGCGACGAGGAAAAGACCAATCCCAATGTCGTCAAGATCGTCGGTTCGCCGCTTTCCGGCAGCAGGCTGAGGGCGCTCTATTTCACCCGTGCCACGGCGCCTTGGGGCGAGGGGCCGCTCTATCATCATGTCGGCCTCTACGCCTATCGCCGCGAAGCACTTGAGCGTTTCGTCGCGCTGAAGCCGTCGCCGCTCGAACGGCGCGAGCGGCTGGAACAGTTGCGGGCGCTGGAAGCCGGCATGCGCATCGACGCCGAGATCGTCCAGTCGCTGCCGCTCGGCGTCGACACGCCGGAAGACCTCGAACGCGCCAGACAGATCCTTTCAACCTGAGATATCGGCATGCCTGAAAAGACCAACAGAATATCCTTCCAGGGCGAGCCGGGCGCCAATTCCGACACCGCCTCCCGCAACGTCTATCCATCGATGGAGCCGTTGCCGTGCCCGACCTTCGAGGATGCGTTCAACGCGGTCGAGACCGGCAAGGCCGATCTCGCCATGATCCCGATCGAGAACACCATTGCCGGACGCGTCGCCGATATCCATCATCTGCTGCCGGAATCGAAGCTGCACATCGTCGGCGAATATTTTCTGCCGATCCATTTCCAGCTGATGGTGCTGCCGGGCGTGAAGCGCGACGAGATCGAGACCGTGCACAGCCACATCCACGCGCTTGGCCAGTGCCGCAAATACATCCGCAAGAACGGCTGGAAGGCGATCGTCGCTGGCGACACGGCTGGCGCCGCCAAGATGGTCTCCGAGGTCAAGGACCGCACCATGGCGGCACTGTCGCCCGCACTGGCAGCGACCCTCTACGGGCTCGATATCATCGAGCAAAACGTCGAGGACACCGACAGCAACGTCACCCGCTTTGTCGTCCTGACCAAGAACAAGCAATGGGCCGAACGCCCATCACCCGACGTCAAGATGATGACGACCTTCATCTTTCGCGTCCGCAACGTGCCGGCCGCGCTCTACAAGGCGATGGGCGGTTTTGCCACCAACGGCATCAACATGACCAAGCTGGAGAGCTACCAGTTGGGGGCGTTTACGGCGACGCTGTTCTACGCCGACATCGAGGGCCATCCCGACGATCCGCTGGTCAAGCTGGCGCTGGACGAGCTTCGTTTCTTCTCGCGCGAAGTGCGGATTCTCGGCGTCTATCCGGCCAGCGAGTCGCGTGAGCAGTGGAAAGTGGCGGACTGATCGCTACTGGGCATGATCTTGTCCAAAAACCGGTTTCCACTTTTCGGGACCATGCCCTAAATCACCGCGCCCAGCGGCACATAGTCGATCTCCATGAAGGCCTCGACCTCCGGCACCCAGCGGTCGCGCACGAAGGCGACATGGTCTGGATGGTCGTTGTACCTGTTGTAGGCGGCCTGGTCGGCGAACTCCATCGAGAAGCCGAAATGATAGTCGTTCTTGGGGCTGATCTGCCGCAATTGCTCGAAATGCGTGACGCCTCTGATCGCGGTTAGGATTTTCTTGGCGTCGACCAGGAACCGCTTTTCCTCCAGCGAATGCGGCGGATGCTTCAGCGTGAAAACGACGGTGTGACGGATCATGTCCTGCTCCTGCAATGTCTTTCGGTGTTCGCTGCCATCATTCTGAATTGACCCAGGCGCGGATGAGGTGATGCGCAATGGCGCCTTTCGGCGGCGTGACCAGATTGTCCTTGTGCGTCCTTTCCAGCATCAGGCGCACCTCGTCGCGAAAAAACCAGCGGCAGTCCTCAAGCTCGTTGAGGTCGGCCTGGATATCGTCATTGAGCGGCTCGCCGAAGCAGCCGATCATCAGCGAATAGGGGAACGGCCAGGGCTGGCTGGCGTGGTAGACGACGCGGCCAAGCCGGATACCGGCCTCTTCCAGCGTCTCGCGGCGCACCGCCGCCTCGATCGTCTCGCCCGGCTCGATGAAGCCGGCAAGGGCCGAGTACATGCCCGGCGCGAAATGCCGGCCGCGTCCGAGCAGGCATTTTTCCCGCGTCGCCGTCAGCATGATCGCCACCGGGTCGGTGCGCGGAAAATGCTCGGTGCCGCAATTCGGGCAATGGCGCTTGTAGCCGCCGGCCCGCATCTGCGATTCCGTACCACATTTGCTGCAGAAGCGATGGCTGGCATGCCAGGCAAGCAGGGCCGCCCCTTGCGCCATCGCGCCAGCCGCCGCCTCGTCGATCAGCCCTTGCATGTAGACCGAGCGGTAGTCGATGGCCTTGACTGCTTCCGGAAGCTGTTCGGGTTCGACGCCGGCGGGCACGGCCAGCACCGGTCCTCGTTCGGAAAAGCCGAGCAGGATGCCTTGCGCCAGGGAAACCTTGAAGGGCTCGCTCTCGGTCGCGCCGAACCAAGGGTCGAGAGCGCCGCTATCGCCGAGCTTCAGATAGAGCCGGCCGCCATGCATCAGAAGCAGCCGCGTCGCCGGGTCGGCCAGCGCCTTGTCGACCGAATCGTCGGCGCGGTTCTCGGACTGCCGGTCGATCATGTTGCCGGCAAAGCCGACGAACTGGCTCGGCTCGCGCAAAGGCGCGTCAAACAGGCGGAAGCTCATGGGGACTCTGGGATACGTTGAGGGATGGACACGGGGAACGCTTATAGCGCCGCCTTGATCGTTTCGGCAAACCGTCGCAAGTCGGAACGTTGATAGGGCTCTCGCAGACCATGTCCCCACACAGGGCCTGGCCAGCCGGGATCGCCTTCCGAACGCGCGATGACATGGATGTGCAACTGGCGCACGATGTTGCCGAGCGCGCCGGTGTTGATCTTGGTGCAGCCGGTCGCCTTCTTCAGCGCCTGCGCCACCATATTGGTCTCGAAGGTCAGCATCGTCTGGTCGAGCGGCGTCATGTCATGGATTTCCTCCGCGCCGGGCCGCTGCGGCACCAGCAGCAGCCATGGCCAGCGGCGGTCGTTCATCACCCGCAATTCGCACAGCCCAAGCCACATCAACTGTTCGCTGTCCGCCTCCAGCCGTGCGTCCAGCGTGAATCCGGCCTCCAGGCCCGGCAGCATCGGCGTTTCCCTTGCTTTTCTTGGTTTGCTCAACACATGAAGGCTAGAGCGGCGGCAAGGGGGCTGCAAGCGAATCATTGCGCCCCTCACGCATTGGTGCGCCAATTCCATATTTTGCGATTTCTTCGGCGGACTTGCATTTCGTCGCGCAATTGCCGATATGGAAAGCGGGAGGTTGGTGGTGGACGATCCACTCGCCAACCGGGTCAGGTCCGGAAGGAAGCAGCCCTAACGAGCCCGGAACGGGTCATTGTTCCAGCCTCCCACCTCATCGGCCCCTCTCGCGACATTGACGACGCATTGCAGCGCGGGCGAGACTATGCGCAGGAATCGGCCGCCTTCGGGCGCGGCCATTTGGAGCTTTACGGGCGTATGAGCGAAGCCGGAAATTCGGGACCAAAAAGCCTGGAGATAGGCAAGGCCGCCGCCTATCGCGTGCTGGCGCGCAAGTACCGTCCTTCGAACTTCTCCGAGCTGGTCGGCCAGGAGCCGATGGTGCGCACCCTCACCAATGCCTTTGCCACCGGCCGCATCGCCCAGGCCTGGATGCTGACCGGGGTGCGCGGCGTCGGCAAGACCACGACGGCGCGCATCCTCGCGCGGGCCCTGAATTATAAAACCGCTGATATCGACCAGCCTTCGGTCGACCTCGCGGTGCTCGGCGAGCATTGCCAGGCGATCATGGAGGGCCGCCATGTCGACGTCATCGAGATGGACGCCGCCTCGCATACCGGCATCGACGACATCAGGGATATCATCGAGCGCGTGCGCTATGCGCCGGTCTCGGCCCGTTACAAGGTCTATATCATCGACGAAGTGCACATGCTGTCGACGCAGGCCTTCAACGGCCTGCTGAAGACGCTGGAAGAGCCGCCGCCGCACGTCAAATTCATCTTCGCCACCACCGAAATCCGCAAGGTCCCGATCACTGTCCTGTCGCGCTGCCAGCGCTTCGACCTGAGGCGCATCGACGCCGGCGCGCTGGTCGCGCATCTCGGCTCGATCTCGGCCCAGGAAGGCATTGCGGTCGACGACGACGCGCTGGCGATGATCGCGCGCGCCGCCGAAGGCTCGGCCCGTGATTCGCTCTCCATCCTCGACCAGGCGATTGCCCATGGCGCCGGCACTGTCGGTGCCGCGGCTGTGCGGGCGATGCTGGGACTTGCCGACCGCGCCCGCATCGTCGATCTGTTCGAACATGTGATGAAGGGTGATGTGGCAGCCGCCCTTGGCGAATTCCGTGCGCAGTATGACACCGGCGCCGATCCGGCCGCCGTGCTGACCGACCTTGCCGAATTCAACCATCTCGTCACCCGGCTGCGTTTCGTGCCGACGGCCATCGAGGATGCCTCGCTGTCGGAGGACGAGCGGCAGCGCGGCGCCGATTTCGCAAGGACGCTGTCGGTCAGGGTGCTGTCGCGGACATGGCAGATGCTGCTCAAGGGCATTCCCGAAGTGCAGTCCTCCAACCGGCCGGTCAGTGCCGCCGAAATGGTGCTGATCCGGCTGGCGCATGCCGCCGACCTGCCGACGCTGGACGAGGCGTTGAGATCGCTCGAGGGCGGAGCGTCGGTCCAAAGCGGCGCGCCGCGCCCGAATGGCGCGCCTGCAAGTTCCGGCAACGGCGGTGGCGCCGGCGCGGTGGCGCAGACGCGCATGCCCGCCGGTCCTGGCGGTGCGCAGACCATGCGGCTGGTCGAAGCCTCGCCTGCTGCCGTTGCCTACGTCGCTCCTCCGGAGCCGGCCATGGAATCGGCGCCGCTGAAATCGCTGGCCGACATCATTGCGCTCGCCGATGCGCAGCGTGACATCGCCTTCAAGGTGCTGGTCAAGAGCTGCATCCGGTTTGTGCGCATCGAGCCCGGCCGCATCGACGTCGGCCTGACCGGCGATGCGCCCAAGATGCTGCTCAACGACCTGACGACGAAATTGCGCGCCTGGACCGGCCGCAGCTGGCTGGTCTCGCTGTCGAAGGAAGAGGGCGGCCAGACGCTCGCCGAAATGGAATCGGCCAAGCGCGAGACGGCTTTTCTCGATGCCAAGAGCGACCCGACCGTGGCCGCTATCCTGGCGCGCTTTCCCGGCGCCAAGATCATCGACGTGCGCATTCCAGACGCGCCGGAAGCCGAAACGACAGAGGCTGAAGTGCCGGTCGAGCCGCCGGCTTACGACGATGAACCCTGATCCAGCCACGAATCCGCAAAGGACCCGACCATGAAAGATCTTCTCGGCCTGATGGGCAAGGCGAAGGAAATGCAGGCCAAGTTCCAGGCCATGCAGGACGAGATCGCCACGCTGGAAGCGTCCGGCCAGGCCGGCGGCGGCCTGGTCAATGTGACGCTGACCGGAAAATTCGAGATGAAGTCGCTGAAGATCGATCCGTCTCTGTTCAAGGAAGACGATGTCGAGATCCTGGAAGACCTGGTGCTGGCCGCTCACAACGACGCCAAGACCAAGGTCGAGCAGATCATGCAGGAAAAGACCAAGGCGCTGACCGCAGGTCTGCCGATCCCGCCGGGAATGAAACTGCCCTTCTAGCATTCGGCGCGCGCGCCCATCATCGACATGACCGAAGAGCCCTCCGAAAGACTGATCGAGCAGCGTATCCGCAACAGGATCTACGAGATCCTGGAAATCCTGGCCGATTGTGACGACGGCGTCGATCTCGTCGGCATCAAGGGTTATTTCTATCTGTTCGAGGATTTCGTCCATCGCCCTTCGATCGAAGCCGGCACATCGGCGCTTTCGAAGGACGAGCGCGCGATCGTGCTGGAGATCGCCGAATTCCTGGAGGCGGCAAGCGAGACAAATCCGGACTTCACCAAGGCTGAGTTCATTGACAGCGACTGGCCGGGAAAGATCGCCCCGACGGCCAGGGAGGCGCGGACGCTGTTCCTCCGGCGCGGCCTGTTTTCGGAGAAGGTCGAGGAGCTTGAGCCTGGCCAGCGGCCATGATTGCGGCCGGGCTGCAGACCGGTTCCAGGAGAAATTAACAGCGTTTGCCCGGGAAAAGCGCGTAGTGCTTTCCCTTGGGGCAATTGCGGCGAAACAAAGAGAGAGAGGTCATCGCCTTTGTGAAATGATGGGTGCGATCTATCTGGAAAACCAGGAAATTGTGCCAATTTGGCAACAGCGCGTTGTTAATAACGTTTTGGCCATCATTTTGCCCGAAAGTGTCTCATTCTTGCCGCAGCCTGGGGGCGGGCACGAAGTGAGAGGGTTACCTGTTGATTTCTACGCGATGGAAGACGCCGCTGTTGCTCGGCGCCGTCATTTCACCCCTGTTTTTGGCTGCCTGTAGCCAGACCACTTCACACGGCATGTCCGTCGCCAGCCTGACCGACGCCATCACGCCGGGTTTCCTGAGCTCCCGGGCGTACAGCCACACGCCGAAGGACAAGGAATGCCTGGAACGGGCGATGTTCTTTGAATCCAACCGCTCGAGCCGCGACGGCATGATCGCGGTCGGCACGGTGGTGATGAACCGGCTGCGCTCCGGCAAGCACGGCAGCACCATCTGCGCGGTGGTGGGCGAGCGCGGGCAGTTTGCCCCCGGCGTCATGACAAGGCCGATGAATTCACGCGCAATGCCCGATGTCGAGGAAGCCGCCGACGCGGTGCTGAAGGGGGAGCGCAAGTCCAAGCTCAAGAACACCATGTTCTTCCACACCGCCGGCCTACGCTTCCCCTACAAGAACATGCACTACACCATGGTTGCCGGCGGCAATGCCTTTTACGAGAAGCGCGGCCGCAACTGGCAGCCGCTGCCGGACGAGCCGCAGGTCGCCATTGCCTCGGCGGCGCCGCAGAAGCCAGCGGAGCCGGTGACGATGGTCGCGTCCGCCGAGCCGGTGCGTCCGGCCAAGCCGGCCACCGTCCGGTCCGCTCCTGCCCAACAGACCTATATGACCGCGGCCGCCGCGCCGGCCGCGAAATCGGCGCGTGTCTCGGCGGAGCCGACGGTGGTGGCGATGCAGGAGCCGATGGAGGAACCGGATGCCGCCCGTTTTGGCGGAACCTTGAACACAAGGACGAGGGTCATCTCCTCGGTCGAGGAAGCGCCGCAAGAGGCGTCTATGGGTTTCCAGTCGACGCCTGAGAACACCGACGCTGTCGGCGCGATGATCGTCAGCCAGGGCCGGCCGCTCGAAACCAACTGATCTGCTCTCCATGATCCCATGGCCCCGCCCATTTTGGTCCGCCAGGGCCAATATGGCGGTCATGCGTATGCGGATGTTCCAAAGCGCTCTGAAAAATCCTAGATCAGAGCGATGTCGAAGCGAATCGCCGGTCCCGAGATCGAACGTCTGATCCAGCTCCTGGCCAAGGTGCCGGGGCTGGGTCCCCGTTCGGCCAGGCGTGCCGCCCTTCATCTGATCAAGAAGAAGGAGCAGCTTCTGTCGCCGCTGGCCGCCGCCATGGCCGAGGCGGCCGACAAGGTGCGCATCTGCTCGACCTGCGGCAATGTCGATACATCGGACCCTTGCATGATCTGCACCGATCCGCGCCGAGATGCCGGCACCATCATTGTCGTCGAGGACGTCTCCGACCTGTGGGCGCTGGAGCGCGCGGCGGCGATGAATGTGCGTTACCACGTTCTCGGCGGCACGCTGTCCCCGCTCGACGGCATCGGCCCCGAGCAGCTCAACATGCGCTCGCTGATCGACCGCGTCGCCGGTGGCGAGGTCAAGGAGATCATCCTCGCCGTCAATGCTACGGTGGAGGGCCAGACGACCGCGCATTACCTCACCGATCAGCTGTCCGGCTTCGATATCAAGGTGACACGACTGGCGCATGGCGTGCCTGTCGGCGGCGAACTCGACTATCTCGACGAGGGCACGCTGGCCGCGGCGCTGCGCTCGCGGACGGCGTTTTGACAAAGTTGCGGCAGAGGATGCGGATCATGATTGTTGCGCATCCGTCGAGGCTGGTGCCAAGCACCCCCCTCTGTCCTACCGGACATCTCCCCCGCAAGGGGGGAGATCGGATGTCATCTTTGTTTTCGCAAATCGCCGACATTGCAACAAGAGCGCCGCCGATGAAGCGGCCAATCTCCCCCCTTGCGGGGGAGATGTCCGGCAGGACAGAGGGGGGTGTGAAGGAACGCAAACCTCTCAGATTGGCTCTGTTTTCCTTTTTTGCAGTTCTTCTCGCGGTCCTCCTTTCCACCCCCGCCTCCGCCGCAAAGATCGACGACCAGTTTCGCGCCTGGCTGCAGAACGACCTTTGGCCGCAAGCCAGGGCGAAAGGCATTTCCAAAGCCACCCTCGATGCCGCCTTCGACGGCATCAATCCCAATCTGAAGCTGCCCGACCTGGTCAAGCCGGGCGATAAGGCGACCACGCCGCAGAAGCAGCACCAGGCCGAATTCGGCTCACCCGGCGCCTATTTCGCCGAGAAGACGGTTCGCGCGGTGACGGCGGGCGGCCGGGCGCGCGAAGCCACCAATGCCAGGACACTTGCATCTATCGAAAAGCGCTACGGCGTGCCGGGCGAAGTGCTGCTGGCGATCTGGGGCCGCGAGACCGGATTCGGCGCGGCGAAGATGCCCTACGACGCCTTCGAAGTGCTGGGCACCAAAGCGTTCATGTCGACCAGGAAGGACTTCTTCCGCACCGAACTGCTTGCTGCACTCGAGATCGTCGAGCGCGGGCTGGCTCCGGTCGGCGCGATGAAATCGTCCTGGGCCGGAGCGCTCGGCCAGCCGCAATTCATGCCGACCTCGTTCCTGAAACATGCCGTCGATTTCGACGGCGACGGCCGCGCCGACATCTGGAACTCGACGCCGGACGTGCTGGCCTCGATCGCCAATTATCTCGTCCACTATGGCTGGGTAAAGGGCCGTGGCTGGGGTTTCGAGGTGATGGTGCCGGAAAGCGTTTCCTGTTCGTTGGAAGGCCCGGACCAGGGCAAGAAAATCTCCGAATGGGCGGCAATGGGCGTTAGGCGCGTCGGCGGCAAGCCGTTTCCAGCGAGTGAGATGAAGGCCGAAGGCTTCCTGCTGATGCCGGCAGGGCGCAGCGGTCCGGCCTTTATCGCCACGCCCAATTTCTACGTGCTGAAGCAGTACAACACCAGCGACCTCTACGCGCTGTTCATCGGCCATGGCGCCGATCGCATCGCCCATGGCGATCAGAATTTTGCCGGCAGCTGGGGCGCGGTCGGCGGGCTCCACCGTTCGGACATAGCCGCTCTGCAACGCGCGCTGGAAGCCAAGGGCTATGACGTCGGCAGCGCCGATGGCCTGCCCGGCTTCAAGACCCGCCGTTCGATCGGCATTTGGCAAGCCAAGAACGGCCGCGCCGCCACCTGCTTCCCTGACACCAGCCTGGTCGCGGCGCTGAGATAGCCGCGACATTCGCCAGATTATCCTCGATCGGCAGCCTCGATTGGCTGGCCGATGCGTCGACATCCCACCGGCCTTTCTGGCCCATTGAGCCATCGTATAAATGCTCGTTGCCCGCCACGAGGCTGCCGGATATGGTGTTGACCAACTGGACAAAAACCGCAACGGTAAGAGATCAGTGGGGCCTTCTCCAGGCCCGAAAAGAATTGCACAACCCTGAGCCGGGAACTCAGGTCAACAAACAACAAAACAGGGAACAATCACGATGATGATGGAAAAGTTTGCTCTACGCTCTCGCTTCCTGCTGGCGGGTGCAGCCATGTCCGCGCTGCTTCTGGCCGGCGCGCCCGCCGGTGCGGTCACGCCCGCCGACACGCTGGTCGAAGGTTTCGCGATCGACGACATCATCTCCATGGATCCGGGCGAGGCGTTCGAGCTGTCGACCGCCGAGGTCACCGGCAACACGTATGATCTGCTTGTCCGTCTCGACCTCAGCGACACCTCCAAGGTCAAGGGAGACCTTGCCGAAAGCTGGACCGTCTCCGATGACGGCCTGACCTACACATTCAAGCTCAAGCCCGGCCTGAAATTCGCTTCCGGCAATCCGATCACCGCGGCCGACGTCGCCTGGTCGTTCGAACGCGCCGTCAAGCTCGACAAGAGCCCGGCCTTCATCATCGGCCAATTCGGCATCAGCGGCGACAACGTCGCCGAGAAGGCCAAGGCGGTCGACGAGACCACCTTCCAGTTCACCGTCGACAAGGCCTATGCGCCGAGCTTCGTGCTGAACTGCCTGTCGGCAACGGTTGCATCGGTGGTCGACGCCAAGCTGGTCAAGGAACATGTCGCTGCGGTGACGCCGAGCGCCGACTACAAATGGGACAATGATTTCGGCAATGCCTGGCTGAAGACCGGCTATGCCGGCTCCGGCGTCTTCAAGCTGCGCGAATGGCGGGCCAATGAGGTGGTCGTTCTCGAGCGCAACGATAATTACTACGGCGAGAAGGCCAAGCTTGCCCGCGTCATCTACCGCAACATGAAGGAAAGCTCGGGCCAGCGCCTGGCGCTCGAGGCCGGCGACATCGACGTTGCGCGCAATCTCGAGCCGAACGACCTCGACGCCATCGCCAAGAACGCCGATCTCACCTCGACCAGCGCGCCGAAGGGCACGGTCTATTACATCAGCCTCAACCAGAAGAATGCCAACCTCGCCAAGCCCGAGGTCCGCCAAGCCTTCAAATACCTGGTCGACTACGATGCGCTGAGCTCGACGATCCTCAAGGGCATCGGCGAAATCCACCAGACCTTCCTGCCGAAGGGTGTGCTCGGCGAATTGGATGAGAATCCGTTCAAGTTCGATGTCGCCAAGGCCAAGGAATTGCTGGCCAAGGCCGGTCTGCCCGACGGCTTCAGCGTAACCATGGACGTACGCACCGGTCAGCCGACGACCGGCATGGCGGAATCGATCCAGCAGACGCTCGGACAGGCCGGCATCAAGCTCGAGATCATCCCGGGCGACGGCAAGCAGACGCTGACCAAGTACCGCGCCCGCAACCACGACATCTATATCGGCCAGTGGGGCCAGGATTATTTCGACCCGAATTCCAACGCCCAGACCTTTGCCTCGAATCCGGACAACTCGGATGCGGGTAAGTCCAAGACGCTGGCCTGGCGCAACGCCTGGGACATTCCGGACCTGACCAAGGAGACGGAAGCAGCGCTGCTCGAGAAGGACGCCGGCAAGCGCGCTGACATGTACAAGGATCTCGAGAAGAAGATCCTGGACACCAGCCCCTTCGTCGTCATCCACCAGCAGCTGGAAGTGGCCGGCCTGCGCAAGAACCTCAAGGGCTTTGCCCTCGGCCCGAGCTTCGACAGCAATTTCGTCGGGCCGGTGTCCAAGGAATAGTGCTCGCGGACACGCCGCATGAGCACGGTTGAAAAGGAAGTGGCGGCGGGGCGCGGCAGCGCCCGTGCCGTCGCTATTGCATCATCGCTTGGCCGTTTCCTGGTCATCGCGATCACGACCTATCTTGGTCTGCTCGCGGTCACCTTCTTCATCGGTCGCGTCATCCCGATCGACCCGGTGCTGGCGGTGCTCGGCGACCGGGCGCCGGCCAATGTCGTCGAGCGCACGCGCCGCGAGATGGGCCTCGATTTGCCGCTGGTCGAGCAGTTCTACATCTATGTGAAAAATGCCCTGAACGGCAATTTCGGTGTCTCTGTGCTGACCACCAATCCTGTCATGACCGACATTCGCCGGGCGCTTCCGGCCACGACGGAACTGGCGACGCTGGGGACGCTGATCGGCGCACTGTTCGGCGTACCGCTTGGCGTGCTGGCCGCGGTCAGGCGCGGCAGTTTCATCGATCAGATCGTGCGTATCATCGGCCTGATCGGCTATTCCGTGCCGATCTTCTGGCTGGGACTGCTGGCGCTGGTGCTGTTTTACGCCAAGCTGCAATGGGTTGCCTTCCCCGCGCGGCTCGACATCGTCTACGAATACACCTTTACGCCGATCACGGGCTTCTATCTCCTCGACTCTGCGATGCAGGGGCAGTGGGACGTTTTTTACGACGCCTTCCGCCACATCATCCTGCCGGCCTCGCTGCTCGGCTATTTCTCGCTCGCCTATATCAGCCGCATGACGCGCTCGTTCATGCTCAACGAATTGTCGCAGGAATATATCGTCGCGGCGCGCGCCAAGGGCCTGTCGGAAACCCGCATCATCTGGGGCCACGCGCTGCGCAATGCGGCGGTGCCGATGGTGACGGTGATCGCGCTCTCCTATGCCGGGCTGCTCGAAGGTTCGGTGCTGACCGAGACCGTCTTCTCATGGCCGGGCATCGGCCTCTACATAACCAACTCGCTGCAGAACGCCGACATGAATGCGGTGCTCGGCGGCACCATAGTCATCGGCTCGGTGTTCATCGCCATCAATCTCCTCTCCGACCTTCTGTATCGGGTCCTCGATCCGAGGACGAAGGTTCAATGAGCAGAGGTATTCCACTTTCGGGCCTAGAGCAGTTCACCGTTTCACGGAAACGGCTACCCGCTCTAACTCCTTGTTTTTACGCAATTCCGGACGGAAAACCGTTTCACACTTTTCCTGGAATTGCTCCAGCTGCGGCCAATCACCCCCACTCCGGCCCTTCGGGTCACCTCTCCCCCTGCCCGGGGGAGAGGAAAAGCCGGTCGCACGCTTCGCGCCTTTCCTCTCCCCCGTCGAGCGGGGGAGAGCGACTATCTGGGGTGTCAAGTTGCAATTACGAACTCGTTGCGCGCATCGCGTGCTTTTGCATTGAGGATGACCAGG